>JACRDU010000059.1 GCA_016218495.1 Elusimicrobiota bacterium | reverse complement strand
TCCGAGAACAGGACCCAGGCCGTTTCCGTTGATCTTTATGTCCAGGGAGACGGCCGAAAAATCATCACCGAGGCCGCGACCGTTTCGCTTGCCGCTGGCCGCAGCGCCTCCGGAAGCAACGAGGCGGCGAGCATCGCGGGACCCGTCACCTGGAACGCGAAGGCCGTTTCGCTTTTCAACACTAACGACACGGACGCCTCGCTCCTGCCGCGTGAGGCCAGCTTTCAGACCACCTGGAAGGGCTTGGTTTCTGGCGGGGACCCACTCGCCGACGGCACCTACACGCTGTGCCTGCGCGTGACCGACGGGGACACAAATATTTCCGACTGTGAGGGGCCAGTTCAGTTCCTAGTCGACACATCCTCCCCCGCGGCCCCCACGCTCCATAACGCCGCCGGGGCGCTCCTGGGCGCGGTCGTCAGTTCTTCAAACACCGTGGTCGTCGCCTCCTCGGGCTCCTCCTCCGGCATCTGCTCCTTGAGCCTGCGGCTGCCCGACGGTTCCGCCTCGACCGCCGCCTTCTCGGCCTCCGCCTCGGCAAGGTGGGGGGCCTTCTCGCCCGTTTCTCAGGGCACGTATACCGCCACCGCCACCGGCTGTAATGGCAGCTGGTCCTCGCGGGACTTCTTCTTCTCGACCGCCTCGGTGGTCAGCCTCTCCATCTGCGCCACCCATCCCGTCTACGGCACGAGCTGCTCGGACGCCAGCCCGGCGCCGGAGGGCGACACCATCCGGACGGGCTACGCCCAGGTCGTCTCCTTCAGCCACCACTCGACTAACGAGCTCGGCGCCTATCTGGCGCTCAAGGTGGAGGGCGAGGTAGTGTCCGTCTCCGGCGGCCCCAACGGGTGGACGAGCACCTACCAGAATTCCGTGGCGCGCAGCCGCTATTTCTCGGTCACCAACACCACCACGACGACCCAGGACGCGGACATCGCGCTGACCGGCGTCGTCCACCAGAGTCCGGGGCCGAACAACTACGAGGCGGTTGTCTCGTTCAGCTCCGGCCTGGCCGGGGGCGGGGTCATCGTCGGGACGGTCTCGATCGCCGAGCTCGGGCAGAGCTTTACCGTGGCCGACGCCTCGGGCAGCTTCGTCGGCAGGATCAGCGGCCTGGCCATCGCCGCCTTGACGGCCTCGGCGCAGCAGCTCCTGAGCGCCTGGCGCCAGGGACTGGCCCTGTTCGGGGTCCCCCACTCCATAAGCGGGTCCGACTTCGTCCTGGTCGACGTGGGCACCATGACCTTCACGGCGGCGGACACCAGCGCGCAGCCGGCCCTCTCGACCACGACCCTGGCCGTGTATGCTTGGACGGGCTCCTCCTGGACCTCGAGCGGGATTACGCAGTTGGGCGTAGCAAAAGACACGACGACGTCCGTCGCCACGGCCAGCGCCACGGTGACCAGGTCGGGGACCTTCGCCATGCTGTGCGAGGTGACGGACGCCTCTGCCCCCATCACCTCCTGGGCGGTCGACGGGTCCTCCTCCTACTTCCAAGGCACCACCTTCCTCTCCACCTATTCCTACATCGTCCTCTCCGCCACCGACCCCGTCGTGGACGGTTTTCATTCCGGCCTCGCCACCACCTACTACCGCGTGGACGGCCTCCCCGGGGATGCCTTCTCTGCCTACTCGTCGTCGCTCAGTTTCATCCCCGGCACGCACTGGGTCGACGCTTACTCCGTCGACTGGGCCGGCAACCCCGAATCCGTCTCCCGCGCCACCATCACCGTCACCGCCGGCTCGGTCACCAAGCTCTCCTCCGATTTGCAGGTCGACGGCAACCTCCTCGTTGGCTTCCTGGGCTCGGGCGCCAAAGCCGAGGTCGTGGCTCGGGCCGAGTACGACTACGCCCTCATGGTCTCAAGCACCGACGGCCGCGCCATGCTGGCCGTCGACAACGCCAACTTCGCCTCCATAGGGACAGCCCCGGCTTCCGGCAGGTTGACCCTCCAGGGCGTGGCCGGGGACACCACCCTGGCCCTGCGCAGCGGCAACTCCACCGCCGCCGTCACCGGGGCCCAACTGGCCTTCGGATTCGACGGTACGGGCGAACTCAGGCACGGCGTCTACACCCAGCACGGCAGCGCGGCGGGGAACAACAAGGTCGTCTTCGCGCTGTGGAGCCCGGATTCCAGCTCGTCGTCTTTGGCCGGGGTTCCTGTCCTGTCTTTGGAGGGGAGCGCCATCGCCGCCGGAGGGCTGGTGCATGTGCGTCCCTACGGCACGGCCGACGCCGAGCTGGAGGTCTCGAACGGCGTCACCACAGGGGGCGGCTACATCCTGCGCGGCGAGGCCCTCACCCCTAGCTCCGCCCGGTTCAAGAAGGACATCCAGCGCCTAACCCGGAAAGACGAGGAGCAGGCCTACAAGGACGTCGCCGCCCTCAAGCCCGCCATGTTCCGGAGAAAACATATCACCAAAGACGGCGTCGCTTCTTCGGACCCCTCGGCCCCGCTGGAGCGCGGCCTCATCTTCGAAGAGACCCCCAAGAGCGTGCGCGGGCGCCCCGGCGAGATTTTCCTCGACGAGCGCCTGGTGAACGCGGAGCTGGCCTTGAAGGCCGCCATGCGGCGCATTGAGGAGCTGTCGGCCCGCCTCGAACGCCTGAAGGAGCAGGGACGATGAAGAAGCTCCTGGCCCTGCTGCTCCTCGCCGCTCCTGCTTCCGCTCAAACCGTCTTCGACTCGGAGGCCTGGGTGGTAGGGAAGACCGGCGTGGGGACGTCTTCGCCGGGAGCGCGCTTTGAAGCCAAGGCGGTTTCAGGTTCTGTCGCCGCCTTCCAGGTTTCAGGCGTGGACCTCTCACCCGCTCTGCGTGTCGGGGTGGACGGCACCTTGGGAATCTCGACGGCGGCGGCGGCCCGCGCCGTGGTGTCAGGGGCGGGCGACGCTGGGGACCTGGCCCTGGAACTCAGGGGGCCGGAACTCCAAAGCGGGGCCTCCAGCTACCAGATGACCTTCGGGTATTCGGGCGGGACCTCGTACAGGCATGCGGTGCAGAGCGGCCACGGCGTCGCGCCGTCTTCGACCAGCCTGACCTTCCTCGTCTGGACCCCGGACCTCTCATCCAGCCAGGTCGCCAGGCGCAAGGTCTTGGAGTTGCTCACGCACTCTACCGGCGTCACGGCCCATGTCATGCCGCCCCCTTCGGGCGAGTTCTCGGTCCAGCTCGTGGTCTCGAACGGCTCGACCCTGGGGGGAGGCACCATCCATGCCGCTGGCGAGGGCCCGGTGTCCTCGGCCCTGCGCAAGGCGGACATCGTCCATCTCGAAGAGGCCGCCGAGCTGCAGGCCTATGACGAGGTGGGCGCGCTCAGGCATGTGAGCTACCGCTACAAGGGCGCGAAGGGGAGGCTGCTGCGCGGCCTTCTTTACGAAGAGGCCCCCGCCAGCGTGCAGTATCCCGGCGGGGCCGTCTCGGTGGACCGCCGCCTCCTCAACGCCGAGTTGGCCGCCAAGGAGCTCCTGCGCCGCCTCGATGCTCTTGAGGCGGGGGGGAGCCGGTGAGGAGGTTCCTGGCCGTAGCCCTGTTGGCCTTGCCCTGCGGCGCTTGGGCGCAGACCCGCGCCTCGGGGGACCTGACGGTGACGGGGGCCATGGGGGCGGGCACGACGGTCCCGCGCGCGGCCTTGGAAATCCGCCTCCAAGCGTCAGACGCCTACGCCCTCAAGGCCTCTAGCGCCGACGGGACGGCCATGTTCCTGCTCGACCGCTCGGCCAAGGCGGGCCTGGGCCTGACGCCCACGGGGGCCAGGCTCGATGCCTCCGGCCAGGCCGACAGCGCCGAGGTAGGCCTGGAACTGCGCGCGGGTAATTCGACTTCCTCCGTCACCAGCGCCCAGGCGGCCTTCGGCGACATGAGCGGCGCCCGGCGCCACAACATCAGGAGCCGGGCCACCGGGGAACAACGGGCGGGGAACGCCTTGGATTTCTATCTTTGGACCTCGTCTGATGCCGTCTACGCATTGGGCTCTGAGGCGGTGATGAGCCTCCAGCTAGGGACGGCCGCCGCCATGGCGGGCTGGCATGTGGACCCCTCCACCGAGCCGGCCACCGTGGAACTGGTGGTCTCGAGCGGTGCGGTGTACGCCGGCGGGGTCATCCTGCGCAGCGGGACCTCGGCCCATTCCTGCTTTGCGGCGCTCAAGGACGATGTCAGGCGCTTCGGGGACGCTGAACGCGCGCAGGCCGCGGCCGAGCTGCGCGGCCTGCGCCCGGCCAGCTTCCGTTACAAGGGCGAGCCGGAGGGGACGAAGCGGGTCGGATTCATCTACGAAGAGGTCCCGGAGAGCCTGCGCGGCCCGGGCGGCTCGGTGTCGGTCAACGCGCGGCTCATGAACCTGGAACTGGCCCTGCAAGCGGCCCAATCTAGGATAACGACGCTTCAGGCCGAGGTGGAACGGCGGGAGAAGGGGAGGGCAAGATGAGGAATTTCCTGGCGGCGGTCCTGTTGGCGGCGCTGGCGCTGCCGGCGGAGGCGGACGTGGTCGACAGCGGCAGCCTCGTCATCGGCCAGCAGGGCATCATCGGCGGGACGATGACAGTGCAGGGGAACGCCTTCAGCGTGGGAGGGAGCACGTTCTCGGTCAGTTACGGGACGGTCAGCGTGGGCGGACTGCTCAAGCCGTCATCGGCCGGCATCCAGTGGGCGGACGGGAGCGTCAGCACCACGGCCTCCGCCGGGGGGTCGGGGTCCGCTTCGTTGGCGGCGACACAGACGTTCACAGGCGGCAATACATTCGCCGGAACGGTTTCAGCCTCAACCGCGATCTACAGCCAGAATCCATGGCTGGGGTTGCCCAACGTCCAACCGGACACGACTACGGTCGGGGGCTATGCGTCGATATGGTCCGTTGACGGTGCATTCCAGTCCTCCGGCTGCGTGGTCGCGGTCTATTGGGATTCCTCGAGAGGGAGGCTGGTCGAGACTTCGACGACAACGGACTTCGTTTCGTTCAATGGCGTAATGTCCGGAGTCCTATACGAGGGATGTCAGCCGAGCTCATATTGCAAGGTCATCACGAAGGGGCTGGTGAGAATCAAGGCGATCGGGGCCGCTATCGCGGGCCAAGCCGTCTCTACCTATACGACCCGCTGCTGGTCCAGCAACAACGCGGAGACTTCCACAGCATGCACTTATAACATGTGCGCCGGGAAATATATGACTGCGCCGGACGGGAATAACTTTGTTTGGGCCATGTTGACCGGGCCGTAAGGCGGCCTCGGGAAAAGCTAGCATCAAATCGTGAGGCAGGCATTCCTCATCGCGGCGATTGCCGCCCTCCCTTCGGCCCTGGCCTTCGGGGCCCCGCCTTCGGCGTCAGGTGACGGCGAGCGCTTCAGGCAGCTCAGCGAAAAGCTCGACGCCGGCACCCTCTCTCCGGAGGAGACGCAGGAGTTCCTGCGCGCCATCAGCCACATGGTCCGGAGCCCGGAAACGCCCCCTGCTCCCCGGTTCCCGCAACCCGTCGCCAAGGGCCTGGGCGACAAGGTCATCGCCGTCTACCACGACAGGAACACCACCAAGATCGTCATCGAGGCCAGGCAGCCCCTGGTGGCCGGGATTCCCGTCTTCGTCGGGCCGCGCGAAACCGAGGTCGTTCTGCAGGACCTCCTTTCGCGAAGCAAGAACCTCTACTACTACGCCGCATCGGCGCCCGGGCGCGTCCCGGCCGACGAGGGGGACGCCGTCCTCACCCAGAAGACCCGCGTGCTCGTGACCCCGTCGCCCCTCAAGCTCAAAATCAAGGAGGTCTACACCTTCGAGCAGAAGGCCCGCGGTGAGGTGACGGCCGTCCAAGACGGCCGGGCGATGATCGACCGCGGCACCCTGCACGAGGTGCGTGAACGGGACATCTACAAGGTGCTCGACTCGAGCGGGCAGAGGAAGGGTTTCCTGGAGATCCGCGGCATCGGAGACCTGCAGTCCTCGGGGGTGCTCTACGACCGGCTCGAGGACCGGCGCAAGCGCGCCCTGATGACGGAGCCGGGGGACCGGGTCGTCTTCCTGGGGCAGCGCAAGCTCTTCGGGTTCGGGGGCTTTTACGGGGCGTCCACCGCCGGTCGAACCGAGTTCCGAACCGCCGAGAAGGCGGGCGCGAAGGGCCTGGTCTGGAACCTCATGTTCAAGGATGGCTGGGGGGTCGAGGCCGTCCTCGGCAGCTTCGACAAGAAGCTCAAGGGGAGCGAGGACATCCGCATCACGCGCCCCGTATTCCCTACCCTCGGGGAGTTCATCCAGGGCGTGGATGAATCGGTCACCTACCTCTTTCCGGTGGCGGTCAAGAAGAACTTCTTCTTCCCGTCGGTGGCTTCGCCGTTCGCGCTGGTGGGGATGGCGTTCTGCGACGCGGCGCTGACTAAGACCGAGGCGGTGTGGGACTCGCCGCAGCGCTATTCGATCGAGTTCAACGACCGCTACAAGAACTTCATCCCGATGCTGGGGGCGGGGGTGGAGTTCTTCCCGGCCCGCCTCATCCGCCCGCGCATCGACATCCGATGGTTCAAGGGACCCACCCTCAGGGCCAGCGACAAGACTCTGCGCACCGAACAAGCCTTCGCCAGCATCGGGATCTCCAGCGCCTGGTAGGCCGCGCCGCTGCTCCCCGTCGAAGGTTGGTACAATCTCCCCATGACCGAGCATAGCGCAGGGAATGGTCGACCGTTTGTCCGTAGGAATTGACCATGGACGCGGCCAAGCTCAAGAAGGTCTTCGCCGACGCGGGCGAGCCCGCGTTCCGCCTCAAGCAGGCCCTCGACGCCGTCTTCAAGAACGGCGCCTCCTCCTGGGCCGAGGCGACCACCCTGCCGGCGGCCTTGCGCGAGCGCCTGGAGGCCGAGGCCCCGGTCCTGTGCCTGCGCGCGGACCGCGTGCTGGTCTCAGAGGACGGCCGGGCCCACAAGGCCGCGCTGCGCCTGCACGACGGGGCGCTGGTGGAGACGGTGCTCCTCAAGCCCAAGCCCGGGCCGGACTGGTCGGTGTGCGTGTCGACCCAGGTCGGCTGCGCGATGGCCTGCACCTTCTGCGCCACGGGCCTCATGGGCCTCAAGCGCGACCTCTCCGCCGAGGAGATCTCCGACCAGGTGCTGTTCTGGCGCGGCTACCTCAAGACCCGGCGCCTGGCCGGGCGCGTCTCGAACGTCGTGTACATGGGCATGGGCGAGCCGATGCACAACTACGACGCCACGGCCGAGAGCCTGCGCGCCCTGCTCGACCCCGGGCGCTTCGGGCTGTCGGCGCGCCACGTGTCGGTCTCCACGGTGGGCATCGTGCCCGGCATCGAGCGCTTCATCGAGGATTTCCCCAACGTCAACCTGGCGCTCTCCCTGCACGCGGCCACCGACTCCGTGCGCGAGCGGCTGGTCCCGGCCAACCGCGCCTTCGGCCTGGAGAAGCTGGCCGGCGCGCTGCGCCTGGTGCTGGCCAAGACCGGGCGCAAGATCTTCCTCGAGTACGTGCTGCTGGCCGGCGAGAACGACCGCCTGCGCGACGCCTTCGCGCTGGTCAAGTTCGTCCATTCGGTCGGCCGGGCGGATTTGCTGCACGTGAACCTCATCGTCTGGAACCCCACGGCGACGCGCCACACGGCGCCCGACGAGGACGGCGCGCGGCGCTTCAAGGTGGCCCTGGAGAAGCAGGGCGTGTCGGTCACGGTGCGGCGCAACCTCGGCACCGAGATTCAGGGCGCCTGCGGGCAGCTCATCACGCGCAACCCGCCGGCCGGGCGTCGGCCGGCGCGTATTCCGGGGGGAAATCGAAAGCGGCCGGGGGGAGGTGGATTCCGGCCGCTTTCTTCTTAGGTGGTCGGGGTGGTTCCCGCTGGTGCCGTACTCGTTGCGCCTTCTTGCGGGCCGACCTATCGAGAGTCTAACAGGCGCGCGTTACAGGAATATTTCGGACCCGGCCTATGAAGCCCGAGCGCGCCTACGGCATCCTGGGCCTGACCCCCGGCAGCGCCGGGCCCGAGGACATCCTCAAGGCCTACCGGCGCCGCGCGCTCGAGTGCCATCCGGACCGCGCCCGGGAGCCCGGCGAGGTCGAGACCCTGACCCGGAGCTTCCTCCAGGTGCGCGACGCCTACGAGTGCCTGAAGAAGTCGGGCTTCCCCGTCCCCGCGCCGCAGGAGGTCGTCCCCGACCCGCCCCAGGTGCGCACCTACGAGCGCGACTACCGCCGGCGCGAGGACGAGCCGGACATCCCGGTCGGCTGGAGGGAAAAGCTCGGTTTCGGTCCCGGGCCGAGCGTCGACCAGCTGGTGTTCTGGGGCCTGCTCGTCCCCGCCGCCGTGCTGGGGATGGTCTGGTCGCTACGCTGGCTGTTCGGGGTGCTGCGCGGCGACGCCGCCGCCCCCTGAACGCCGCCGTCCGCCCCGGCGGCGCCGGCGCTTCTTGGGCTCGGGCCCGGGGCGCGAGAGCAGCTCGAGCAGCTCGGCGCCGTACTGCTCGCGCTTGAACTCGCTCAGGACCGACAGCCAGCGCTGGGGCTCCTCGGAGTCCCGCGGGGCCAGCGAGAGGCGGCGCAGGTCCTCGGTGGGGAGGATGACGACGGGCTCGACGGCCTGGGCCAGCGCCTTGTCCTTGCGCCAGACCCGCAGCGCCTCGTAGCGGCGCATGGTGTCGGCGTCCCAGCGGTCGGTGCGCGGCCTCTCGGGCGCGGTGTCGGCGGGCGGGTCCTCGTCGGCGGCCAGGTTCTCGGCGACGATCTCGCGCCCGAAGCGCCGGAACAGGTAGGGGCTCATCCCGCGCACGCGCCGCAGATCGTCCAGCTCCGCGGGGCGGGCCGCGGCGATGCGCACCAGCAGGTCCTCGGGCATCACGCGGAAGGGCGCCTTGTCGAGGGCGGCGGCCTGCTTCTCGCGGAAGACCCACAGCCGCTTGAGCACGGCGCGCTGGCGCCCGTCGAGCTCGCGCGAGCCGGCCAGGTGCCAGTAGGCGTCCGGGTCGAAGCGCTTCTCCACGGCCGGGGTGTCCTCGAGGCGGCGGAACTCGTCGCGTGCATGGCGCAGCAGGCCGCGCTCGGTGAGCTCGGCCTCCAGCTTGTCGCGCAGGCCGAACAGGAAGTGGGTGTCGTTGCGCGCGTACTCGACGTGCTCGTCGGAGAGCGGGCGCAGGCCCCAGTTGGCGCGCTGGAGCTTCTTGGAGAGGGTGACGCCGAAGTGGTGCTCGACGAGCGGGGCCAGGCCGAGCTTCTGGGAGCCCAGCACGCGCGCGGCGGCCATGGTGTCGAAGAGGTGGCGGACCTCGAAGCCGTAGTCGCGCTTGAGGCAGGCGATGTCGTACTCGCCGGCGTGGAAGACCTTCTCGACGGCCGGGTCGCGGAACATCGCGCCCAGCGGCGAGAGGTCCTTGATGGGCAGCGGGTCCACGACGTAGTCCTCGGTCCCGGCGGTGAGCTGGATGAGGCAGATCTTGTCGTGGTAGACGTAGAAGCTGTCGGACTCCAGGTCGACGGCCACGCGGGGCTGTCCGACGAGGTCGGCGGCGAGGTCCTCGAGGGCCTCGATGGTGTCTATGTAGAGGGGGGGAGGGGCGTCGTGGGGCTTCATTCGGCCAGCCTCGAGAGCTCTTCGGAGCGCTTAGTGGCGGTGACCACGGCGTCGATGAGGACGGTCCGGAGGCCCTTGGACTCCAGCTCGTGGACGGCGGCGATGGCCGTGCCGCCCGGGGTGGTGACCTCGTCTTTGAGGATGGCCGGGTGCTTGCCGGTCTCGAGCACCAGCTTGGCCGCGCCGAAAACGGTCTGGGCGGCCAGGCGCAGGGCGGTGGCGCGCGGGATGCCCATCTTGACCCCGCCGTCGGTCAGGGCCTCGATGACCATGTAGATGTAGACCGGGCCGGAGCCGGAGAGGCCGGTGACGGCGTCCATCAGGCTCTCGGGGACGACCTCGGTGGTGCCCACGGCCGCGAAGAGGCGGCGGGCCAGCTCGAGGTGGGAGTCGTCGGCGTGGGCGCCCTTGGCCAGCGGGGTCGCCCCGGCGTCGACCAGCATCGGGGTGTTGGGCATGGCCCGCACCACGGGGTTGGGCTTGCCCAGCTTCTTGTTGATCCAGGCCGTGGTCAGGCCCGCCATCACGCTGATGACGAGCTGGCCGGGCTTCACCGCGGGGGCGAGCTCAAGGAGCACCGCGCCCGCCTGCTGCGGCTTGACCGCCACGACGATGATGTCGGCGTCCTTCACGGCCTTGCGGTTGTCGGTGGCCGTGTGGACCCCGAAGCGCTTCTTGAGCGCGTCCAGGGCCTCCTGGCTCCGGCGCGACACGGTGACGGACCTGGGGTCTATGAGCTTGGCCTTGAGCGCCCCGCCCACCAGGGCGGTGGCGATGTGGCCGGCTCCTATGACGGCAATCCTCTTCTTTGAAAGCATGACGCGCTCCTCCGCGCGCTGCGCGGGGACCTTCGGCTGCTGCCGCGTCGTCGGGGGTAGGCAAAGGGCGCCGGATGACGCCCTCAGTCCGCCCCCGACCTCTACGCGGGATGCCCAACTATAACAGCGGGCCATGGGGGTGTCAAGGCGCCGCTTCTCCATGTTCCCGGACTTTTGACGAGTTGTACCCCCAACGACACGTGCCCCCCGCGGGGGGGCCCGGGCTCGCAGGCTAACATGCCTGCGAGCGGTTGAATTGCACGTCTGAAGCGGTAGAATCGTGCGTCTCGG
>JACRDU010000014.1 GCA_016218495.1 Elusimicrobiota bacterium | reverse complement strand
GTGGTCCCGGCCTGGTCCGTCACCGCGGAGGACCCGCCGCCGCCGCCGCCCGCGCCCGAGGTCGTCGCGGCCTGGCCGCCGGCATGGCCCCCGCGCGCGCCCGCGCCGTAGCCGAAGCCGCCGGCGCCGCCGCCCGTGTTGTTGGCCGACGAGGTGCCGAGCCCGCCGCCGCCGGCCACATAGACCTTGAGCGCCGTCCCGTTGGCCAGAGCGACTTGCGTCGTCGAGTACGCGCCGCCGCCGCCGTGGCCGCCCAGACCCACGTCCCAGCCGCCCCCGCCGCCGCCCGCGCCCCAGACCTTGATGGTCAGCTGGCAGGCAGTCGGAACGTCGAACTGCTGGACGGCGCCGGTGAAGTTGAAGGTCTGAGAGTTCCCGACGGGACAGGAGACCGCCGCATCGGAGCTGGCGCTGTCGGCCAGGGCCTTCGAGTTCTCGGGGTAGTCGGCCGCGACCGCGTTCCCCAGGACGCGCGTGTCGCCGACGGACTGGTAGGTCGTCACCTTCGTGCCGTCGAGCTCGCCGGCGGCGGTGAGCGTCTTGCGGGTCCAGCGGCTCGAGTTCCCGAAAAGGGCGTTCCCCTCGATGCGGGAGAGCCTGAAGGCCTCCCCGTCCTTCTCGAAGCCCAGCGTCGTGACCCGGCCCGAAACGGTCCATTCCTTGCGGGAATTGGCGATGCGCGCGCGCCGGTCCCAATCGAGCGGCGCCCGGGCCGTCCGGAGGTCGGGATCCAGGCGGATGTCCCGCACGCGCACGGTGTGGTCGATGGAGGTCAGGTGGTCGAGGTCCGCCTTGGCCGACTCGAGGAAGTCGGAACGTGAGTGGCGGAAGCCGTTGTCGTCGGCGTTGAGGAACGACCCGTCGACGAGCGCCGCAAAGCCCGTCGGGTCGTTCTTCTCGACGCGCTCGAAGAGGGCGAAGACGGCCACCTTGACCTTCCACTCGGCCAAAACGCGGGAGATGCGCTCCGCCACGGGACCCTTACCGACGAAGGGGAGATACGACGTCATCGAGACGATCCGGAGCCTGCCCGACCCCGCGGCCAATTCATAAGTCTCCTCGCCGGACGCCTTGAGGGACTCCTTGAACGAGCGTTGAAACGCCTTCACCTCTTCCGGGACCGGAATCGAAGCCGAGGTGACTCCCAAAGGTTCCATGAGGTCGGCTGAATAGGAAGACTTCACCTTGAGGCGGACCTTGCCGGTATCCTTATCGTAGGAGGACGACAAGAGATCGTAGGTCCATCTCGGATTGTCGAGCAAAGTCAAAGAAGAGGCAAGTTCACGTTTCAAGTCGGTCAAACCGGCCGCCTTACCGGCCAGCGAAACAGCGGCATTCCGGTCGACGCGGGCGAAGGCCGCCCTCGCGTCTTTCGCCGCCAGGCCGGCAGCCATGCTGGCAAGTACGGCTCGGCCTTCCCGGATGAAGTCCGCCGCCGAAACGAGGGGCGGCGGTAAGGCGGCCGCATCCTTGTCGGAGAGGACCTGAGCGGGGCGGGTCTCCTTGCCGACGGTAACGCCGCTCTTGATGTCGGTGGAAGCGCCAAGGGCCTTCGCGGCTTTGTCTCGCGCGGGGGGCGTAGGGGCGGCGAAGGCGGTTCCAGCAGCAAAAACGGCGAGGCCCGCGGCTCCCAAGATGCGCATCATCGCCCCCCCTTCTCACCGGCTACGGCCATCGCCGCGCGCGTCTCGAGCGAGCGGCGCACGGAGCGGCCGTCGGCCGGAAGCTCCGCCTTCAGCGCGCGCCGGCGCTCGGTCTCGAGCGCGGCGAAGTCGGCGGCGAAGAAGCGCTCGAGGCGAGCGCGCTCGAGCGCGACCGCGGCCTCGGCCGCGTCGGCGGCGGCGCGTCCGGCCTTGGCGAATGAAGTCCGCATGGCGGCGGCGAACCGGTCGTAGCGCCCCAGGAACTCGCCGCCGGTCTTGCTCGCCTGCGGCCCCAAGACGGCCCGGCGGGTGTCGAGGTCGTCGATGCCCTGGAGCGAGCCGCCGGCGGCCGCCGCAAAATCCAGCCAGGCGTCGGCAAGGCCGTCGCCGACGGCGCGGGCTTCCAGCGAAACGCGGCGGCCCGCCACGCGCGCCAACTCCAGGTCTCCGGCGGCCTTCGCGCGCTGAAGACGCTTGCCGAAACCCGGCCCGGCGTCGGCCTTCTCGGTGGCGGCGGCGACGGCGGCCATGAGGGAGGCGGGGTTCTCGATCCCCTGGGGTCCCATGCCGAGCGGGATCTCATTGAGGAGGATGTCCGGGTCGGCCCGGACGAATTCGGCCAGGCGGTCCGTCTCCAGGCGGTAGAATTCGGCCATCGTGGGGAACAACGCCGGCGCCTTGGACTTCCAAAGAGCCAGCGCCGCCCGCGCGCCGTCCTCGGAGCGGCGGATGAGGTCGGCCCCGAGGGCGTCGGCCTTCGGCACGAGGAAGGCCTCGCGGTGGGCCGGCTTCTTGACGCCCTGCTCGGTGAGCGCGGCGTCGGCGCGCAGCAGGAAGAAGGCGAACTCGCGGGCCAGCGCGTCGGTCGCCTGCGCCGCGTCGGCCTGGGCGGCCCGGATGGCCTCGGGGGCGGCCGCCGAAGCGGACGCCGGGAAGGCGAGAGCGGAGAGACAGGCGAGGGCGGCCGGCCGGATCACTTGAGCGCTCCCGCGTCGATGAGCCCCTGCACGAAGTCCCGGTCCGCCGATGGGCGTCTGTTGAACTCGTCGCTGCCGGCCAGGTCCTTGGCGACGTCCTCAATCTCCCACATGTCCAACTTCTTGTAATACCAGTCCTCCCCTCCGGAATCCGCGTAGCGCCCCAGGATGATGCGGTACATCGCCTTGATCTTGTCCCGCCGGCCTTTCCCTTTGAATTCCCCGGACGCCAGGAGCTCCTTGGCGACCCCGACCTTGCCCAGAGAGTCCCACTGGCTCCAGTACCACTTGAGCCCGTCGTCGTCCGCCCCGCGCCCCAGCACCATCGTGTAGATGGGCCCGATCGTGTTCTTGGCCTTCTCCAAGGTCGCCTTGGTGACCCGCGCCGCCGCTTCAGCGGCCGCGGTCTTGCGGTCGGCGTCGTTGAGGATCTTCGCGCTGTCCTTCATCCAGTCGGCGCCCGAGGGCGGCGTGACGGAGCTCGGATACTTGCTCAGGAGGTTGGAGGCGGTCTGGACGCGGGCCGGGTCCGTCTCCGCGGCGAGCCAATCGCGGAACTTCTTGAGGGCGCCCTCGCTCTCGGCCTTCTTCATGTATGCGGCGATCCTCTTGATCTCACCCGCTGCTTGGGAAGCCAGCGACGTCCGGGAGGCCGCCTCGATATCGCCGGCGCCGGTCTTCATCCAGTCGGCCCCCGTCGGCGGGGAAGCGTACCTGGGAAACTTCTCCAAGACATCCTGGCACGCCTTGAGCTTGTCCACGTTGCTCTCTTTGGCGATCCAATCCCAGAATTTGGTGAAAACCGTCCTTTGGAGCTCCTGCTTGCGTTCCGAAGCCTGGACGGCGAGCGCCTTGCGGTCGGCGGCCGATACGTCGGCGAGGGCGGCGCCTTTCATCCAACTCGCCCCGTCTGGCGGAGTCGCGGACTTGGGGTAGGAGGTCAGGAGGTCGGTGCAGGCTTGGAGGCGGGAAATGCCAGATTCCGCGACGATCCAGTCCTTGAATTTCTTGACGAGAGCCTCGGCGTCCGCCCTCTTCTTCTCGGCCTCCAACGTCGACGCCCGCTCGGTCGCGAGGGTGGCCAGGGCTTTTCTCTTCGCCTCGGGCAAGTCTCGAGCCGCGTCATTCATCCAGGCCGCTCCGGAGGGAGCGGCGACCGACTTCCCGGCTTTGAGAAGGAGGTCGGAACAGGTCTTAAGGCGGGCTGGGTCCGTCTCAACGACGATCCAGGCCCGGAACTTCTTGGCCAGGATTTGACGGGCGAGTTCCGCGGTCCCCTCGGCCTGGGAAATCGTGGCCGCCGCCTCGAGTTCCTTGAGCTCGGCCAGCCGGGCATCAAGCTCCTTGAGGAGTTGCTTTTCATCCGCCTCGGAAATGAACCGAGTCCCGCCATAGAGAGACTTCGCGTAGCTCTTGATTCGAGTCGCATCGTATTTGAGCGAATCCGTTGTGGTGGCGTCCGCCCAGGTCTTGCGCTTGGCGGCGACCCATTCCATCGACTCGGCCTTCAAGACCTCCGGGTAGCGGTTACGGGCGGCGGTCAGGACCTTGTCGTACCCGCTGTCGCCTCGGAGTTTCCGGGAGGAGGCGGACGTGATGATGTAGTCAAGGGTCGCCGTTTGGACCGCGCTCTTGACCTGCATCATGTAATCCGCGACATCGGGGTCGCCTTGCAGGCCGGTAAATTCCTTCGCCCGTTTGGCGCAGGCGTCGAGGAGGCTCTTCTTGTCGGCGTCCGAAAAGCCGTAGGTGAACGTGCCGTCATCGACGCGCTTCTTGACCCAGGCCAGCTCCGCCCCGTTCGCCGCGCCGGCGATCATGTCGGAGACCCGTTTGACGGCGGCCTTGAGCCGTTCCTTGCCGCCGTCCACCGCGGCCTTGAGCTCCGCGCGGAGGGCCTTCTTGTCGTCGTCGGAAAGCATGGAATACTCGCCGAGGTCATAGCCGCCGCTGACGCCTTTGTCGAGGAATGCGGTGAGAGTCGTGTCCATGTGCCCGAAGGGAGGCACGTCCCCCTTGATCCCCTCGATCCGATCGCGGACCTCCCTCATGGCCTCGAACGACCCCACCACTTTGAGGGTGGCCTTGCGGGCTTCGACCGCCTTGCGCAGCTCGGATTTGTCGGCCTCGCTGAGCGCGTCGGAGTCCGCGATGCCGCTGAGGACGGACTTGAACTCCTCGTCCCGGACGGCGAGGGACGTGTTGGTCGAGAAGTTGTCCTTGTGCCGCCGGGCCAGGCCGCTCTGGAAGTCGGCGATGGTCGCGACCAGCTTGTCCTTGTCCGCCTTGGTGAACTCGGTCGACTCCACCTTTTTCAGCAAAGCCTTCATCTCCGCGACCGTCCATGCGCCCTTGATGGATTCATAGAAACGCCCGTAGGCGGACGCGTAGAGTCGGGCCGCGATTTGCGCCTCATAATCGGCCTTGATCGAAGCATTCATGAGCTTCGCCGCCTTGACCTTCTCGCCCACGGCGCGGACTTCGTCGTCGGTTTGGGCCGCGGCGAGGGCGTCGGCGACCGCCTTCGCCTGGTCGCGCCGCGGATAAATGTCCTTCCAACAGATGTCGCTCGTGTCCTCGTCAGTCAGGACCGCCTTCGATGGCGCGTCCGCCGTCGGCTTCTCGCCCTGAGGAGTCGAGCAAACATAGCGGCTCCAGGCGTCGAGCGATTTCAAGGAAGGGGACTCGGCCACTAGGGCCTTGATCTTCTCGCGGACCTTGGGGCGCAGTTCCTCGAGCTCGGCCAGCTTGGCCTCGGCTTCCAACTTTATGATCGCCGCCGTCGCGGCCGGCAGCTTGTCGACGGGCACATCCAAGATCGTGCAGGCCGGTTCTCGGCGGCCGCACTCCAAGACCCAGCGGGCCCTGATCGGGTCGTTCATGCCCAGCCAGGCACGCGCGTTCGCGAGCGCCGTGAACGGGATCATCACGTCCTTGAGCTCGCTCAACAGGGCCGTGCTCTGCTCCGTGAACATCGTCGAGCGGTTGCCGAGCTCCGCAGGGAGACCGGCGGTCCCGTAGCCGTTGAGCATGTCTTTGAGCTTGTACAGTTCGTCCGCCGAGGCGTCGGACCGGTTCATGTAGTCGCGGATGCGGTCGGCCTGGAAGTACTTCCCGCCGTACTTCTCGAGTCCGGCCTTGAGCTCCTTGAGCTGGGCCGCCGAGAGGACGCGGATGTCGCCGAACGGATATGGCCGCACCGAGGCGAGGTCGGCCTTGCCCTCGATGTAGAGGCGCACCTTCCGGAAGCCTTCGGAGGTGGTGATGAACTGCTGGAGGCTGGACAGGTTGCCCTTGAGGACCTTCGCGGCCAGATCGGCCATCTTCTTGTCGTAGGCCGGTTGGAGCGCCTTGCGGTCGCTCTCGTTGAGGAGGGCCTTCTCGGGGTGGTCGGGGACGGCGTCCCCGTTCCAGGAGGAGGCGATGGCGGAGAGGGCCTCCTGCTCCACGGCCCGATTCAAGAGCGAATCGTACCAGTCCCGGGTCTCCCGCGAGCGCGCGGCAATGCGCCCGTCGAGCTGCTCCTTGAGGGCCGCGCGGTCGTCGTCGGTGAGGGACGAGGCGTCGGGCAGGCCCGAGACGGGGATGCCGGCCAGCAGCTTGGCCAGGTCCTTGAGCTGGGCGGCCGTCGAAGCCCGGTCGATGCGGGCCGCAATGAGCCCTTTCGCGCCGGCGCTGGCGTCGAGCGCCTTCTGGATGCCGTCTTTGACGTCGGCCACGGCCTTCGCGAAGTCGGCGGAGGCGAACCAGAAGAAGTCCCGGCCCGAGATGTTGGCGATGAAATGGTCGCGGTCGCCGCGCATCGTCTCGAGGATGGAGTCGCAATCGCCCAGGGAGCGGGCCTGCTTGAGACGGGTCCGCAGCCCCGCCAGCTTGCCGGCTTCACGGACCTTGCGCTGAGCCTCCCACACCTCCCTCTCGGCGCGGGCCTTCTCCTCTTCCGCCTCGCGCCTCTTGCGCTCGGCCTTCTCCTTCTTCGTCTCGCCGCCGGTCAAGACGGCCCAGCCGTCGCTGACGAGGTCCCCGAGGAACTCGATGGCGTCCTCGAGCAGCTCCGCGGCCGATTCGAGGACCGCCTCGGCCGCCGCCAGCGCCTTCTTGGCGGCCTCCTCCGCGGCTCCGACGGGGTCGCTGAGCACGGCGGAGAGCCGGCTCTCCACGGCGTCGGCGATGCCTTGCCCGAGCGAGGCCGCCGCGTCGGCCGCGCCCTCAGCCAGGTCCTTGGACTTCCCCCACGGGTCCTTGGCGAAGTCCTCGACCGACTCTCCGAGCTCTTCGGCCGTCTTGAGGCCCTTCTTGACACTGTCCTCGGCGGTGCCGGCGGGGTCTTGGGCGGCGTCCGTGAGCTTCTTGCCCGCGTTTTTGACGAGGCCCGGGCCGAGGTCGGCCACCTTCTGGATCTGGGAGGCGATTTGCTCGGCGGCGAGCTGGGCGAACTTGGCGGGGTCGTTGAGATTGCCCGCGGGGATCTTGGCCTGGAGCTCGATCTTTCCGGTCAGCTCGTGGTTGAGGCTCAAGCGGAGCTCGGCGTCCGGCGCCCCGCCGCCCGAGGCGAGGCTGGCGAAATTGGGGTTGATCTCGAAGCGCTCGAGCTTGATGTCCGGCAGCACCGCGGCCAGCGTGGCCGGCAGCTTGACCTTGTTGACGATTGCCTTGACCAGGTCGGGGCTGGGTTTGGTCTTGATGTTTAGCTTCGGGCTCTGGTCCTTGACCGTGACGACATCCACTTCGAACTCGAGCTTCGAGCCCTCGAGGAAATCCGAGCTTCCCTCCCCGTGGACGGTGACCTGGGTGAAGCTGGGGTCGGAGGCGGCCGAAAGAGTGTTGAAGGTGGCGGGGATGAAGCCGTAGGGCTTCTCCCAGGTTTGGCCGGCGTCGAGGGCCAATTGAGCCTGCCCCTGGAGCGGGAAGACGCTCGCCACCATGTCGAAGGCCTTCTTCGTGGGGTCGATCTTGAGCTTGACGGGGAAACCCAGCTCGATCTGCAGGCCGTCGGCGCCGGACGCGCCCGAGTCCGCGCCCGCGCCGCCGCTCTTCAAGGCGTCCACGGCCTTCGACGGCAGGGTGACGGTGACGAAGAGCTCGTCTTTGAGGGTGATCCAGCCCGGAGGAAGCTGGGCGCCGAGGGTCTTCTCGAAGAGCGGCTTGAAGACGTTCTTGTCGGCGGTGAGCTTGACGGGGTCGGTCGGCTTGGCCGGCTCCCAGCGGCCGGTGAGGGTCGTCTTGTCGAAGACCAGCGGCTTGAAGGCGGCCGAGAGGTCGTAGCCCTTCTTGGGCGAACCCTTGGCGCGCGCCGTCAAGACGAGCTTGTCGGCCAGGTTGACGTTCACGATGGTCCAGTCGCCGGTGAGCCCCAGCTTGTCGAGCACGTCCGTGGCCGCGCCGCCGATGGCGCCGCTCGAAAGCTGGTCGACGACCTGCGGGGCGGCCTTCGCGGCGAAGTCGTCGGGGGTGGAGAGGTCGGTCTCCGTGACGAGGATGTCGAACTTCTGCGAGAGCGAGTCCTTCGCCATCGTGAACTTGAGCCGGACGTCCGGCTTGGACTTCGCCGGGTTCGTCAGCACGGAGAGCTCCTCGACGACCGTGCCTGGCAGGAGGCCGTTGACGAGGGCCTGCATGGCGGCCGGCACGCGGCCCTTTAGGAGGGCCTCGACGATGTTCCCGTTCTTGGGGCGCAGGGCCGCGCTGAATGCGGCGGGATTGCCTCCCTTCGCCTCGCCCTTGAGCGCGGCGGAGCAGGGGACGAGGAAGTCGAGGTCTCCTTCGGCGGCGATGGAGAGCGTGGTGAAAGAGGGGTCCGCGCCGACGGAGAGCCGGTCGAACTTGGCGGGGATGAGCCCGAGCGGCTTGTCCCAGGTCTGGCCGGGATCGAAAGTAAGGGAGAGCAGGCTGTCGAGCGGCTCGGCCTTGGCCGTCATCTTGAAGGCGGGCTTCGTGGGGTCGAATTTGAGGGTAAGGGGCATCGTCACTTCGAGGGAGATTTTCTCCTCGCCCCACTCCGTCGATTGCGAGGCGGCCCGGCCGCCCCGCTTGAGACGCTCGACCCAGGATGGGGCGAGCCCGACCTTCGCCGTGATCTTGTCGCCGAAGCTCAGCCAGTCCTTGGGAACGAGCCTGGCGAGGGATTTCTCCATCGCCGTCTTGAAGACGTTGTCGGTCGTGAATGTGATGGGCTCGAGCGGGGTCGACGGGCTCCAGAAGCCGTCGACGGTCAAGTCGCCGGCCTCTTTGACCGTGACCTTCCCGGTCAAGGCGTACCCCTTCTGCGCGTCCCCCTCCGCGTCGAAGACGGCGGAGGCGACTCCGAGGTCGAGGCTGCCCAGGCGCCACTTGCCCGAGATTCCTTTGAAAATCAGGCCCGCGGTGATTTTGTCGATGTTGGCGATGAGGACCGGGATGACGGCGTCGCCGAGGGCCGTCGAGATCTTGCCGAGGTCCTTGAGGGTCACGCCCGGGATCCTCACGTCGAAGTCGTGGCGCCAGTTTGGGAGCTCCACGCTGAACTTGAGGCCCAGGTCCACGGCCTTGGCGTCGAAGCCGGGCAGCGTGATGTCGATGGAGCCGGGCTTGACGTTCTTGATGAATTCCCCGAGGGCCCACTTGAGCTCCTCGAGTGGGACCGCCCCCGCGGCCGGCAGCGGCACGGAGACGAGCGCGGCGTCCAAGAAACCGTCCGGGATCGAGGCGTTGAGCTTGAGCAGGCTCACCTTCCCGTCGGCCACGGTGGCGTCGAGCGAGAGCGGCACGGGCTTGAAGAAGTCCATGTCTCCGGCCGCGGAGACCTTCCAGGTCGTGAGCGCGAGGTCGCTGGAGACCCCCAGCGTCTGGAAGGTGACGGGCAGCAGGCCCAAGGGCTCGGCCCAGCGCTGGCCGGCGTCCAGGGTCAGCGAGGTCGAGTTCGCCGTGGGCTTGAGGCGCGAGGTGAGCTTGAAGGGCTCCTTCGTCGGGTCGATCTTGAGGGTGAGCGGGACCGAGACTTCGAGGTCGTAGCGGCCCGGCGAAGCCGCCCCGGCCGGGGCCGCCGCGCCCTTCTTGAGCGCGTCGATCCACTCCGGGGCCAGGCCCACGGTCAGCGTGAGCTTGTCGCCGAGGCCCACCCAGCCCTTGGGCAGGGCTTTCCCCAACGAGGCCTCGAAGAGGGGCTTGGCCGCGTTGTCCACCGTCATGACCAGCGGCGCGTCGGCGGAGCCGGCGCTCCAGGCGCCGTCGGCGGCGAAGGACCCCACGCCGTCGAGAGTCACGCGGCCGTCGAGCGTGTAGCCGGCCGCCGCCGATCCCTCGGCGTCGAGCCGGAGGGCGCCCCAGTCGGTGTCGAGGTCGATGAGCGTCCAGCGGCCGCTGAGCCCGCCCAGCGCCAGGCCCAGGGCGATGGCGTCGAAGTTGGCTCGCAGGTCCGGGATGACGACCTTCCCCACCTCCACCGCGAACGCCCGGGGCGCCTTTAGGTCGACCTTGGGCACCGTGATGTCGTAGTCCTTGGCCCAGCGGGGCGTGTCGATGCGGAAGCTAAGCCGGACGTCGGGCAGGGAGCCGTCGAGCGCGAACGAAGAAAGCGAAAGCTCGCCCATCTTGACCGAGCGCAGCAGCGGGCGCAGGAAATCCTGGAATTCGCCGGGTAGGCCGGCGAGGTTCAAAGTCTCAGCCGCGAAGTCGCTCGAGGGCCGGAGTTTGACCGCGGCCTTCGCGGCGCCCTCGGCCGATCGCGAGTACTCGAAGTCCACCGGAGACTTCACGACGAAGTCGAACGAGCCGGAGGTCTTGAGCGTGAAGCCCTTGAAGCCTCCTCCGGTCGTGAGGTCGAAAGAGGAGAACTCGGCCGGGAGCACTCCGAACGGCTGTTTCCATGTCTGCCCGGAGTCGAAGGCGACGCCGGCCGTCTTGCCGACGGCGTCTACGCGGGCCGTCATCGAGAAAGGTTCCCGTCTGGGGTCGAGCTTGACCTTGAACGGGACGAGGAAGTCCAGGCTGTAGCTCTTCGCCGGTGCCGACCTCCCTGACGCGGTCCCTCCGCGCTTGAGGGCGTCTATCCAGGCCTGGTCGAGGCCGAGCGTGGCGGTAATCTTGTCGTCCATCGTCAACAGGTCTTTGGGGAAGGCATTCCCAAGGAGGGAGGCGAAGACCGGGCCGGCGGCGTTGTCCACCTTTAAGACGGCGGGAGCGGCGGCGCTGGCGGCGCTCCACGCGCCGTCCATCTTGAAGCTTCCGGCGTCCTTAAGCGCGGCGGCGCCGGCCAGGGTGTAGCCCTTGTCGGCGGAGCCCTCCGCGTCGAGTTTGAGGCTGCCCCAATCCGCCGAAAGGTCGACCAACGTCCAGCGCCCTTTCAGGCCGCCCAAGGCGAGGCCCAGCGCGATGGCGTCGAAGTTCGCGCGCAATTCCGGGAAGACCACTTTGGCGATGGCCGCGCCGAAGTCGCTGGGCAGGCTGAAATCGACCTTGGGGACCGTGATGTCGAAGTCCTTGGCCCACTTGGGCGTGTCGATGCGGAACTTGACGTTGACATCCGGGAGAGAACCGTCGAGCGATAACGAGGGAATGGAGACTTCCCCCATCCGGATGGACTTGAGCAGCGGCGTCACGATGTCTTTGAGGTCGGTCGGGATGCCCGCGAGTTTTAGCGCCTCGGCGGCGAAGTCTGCGGAGGGCTTGAGGGCGATCTTGGCGTTGGCCGAGGACCCGGACTTCGTGACTTCCAGCGAAACGGGAGATTTGAGGATGAAGTCGAAATCCCCGGATGTCTTGAGAGTGAAGCCGCTGAAGTCCGGCCCAGTCGTCGTCTCGAAGGCCGAAAACGTCACTGGCAAGAGCCCGTACGGCTTCTGCCACGACTGCCCGGAATCCACGATCAGGGTCGCGGTCCTCCCCACCGGGTCCACAGTGGCCGTCATGTCGAAGGGGTCCCGCTTTGGGTCGAGCTTGAGCTTTAAGGGAATCTTGAATTCGGCTTTCACATCCGAAGCGGAGGCGATCGCCTCCTGAGCTGCGGAGCTGAAATCGCCAGACTTCAGGCGTTCCGTCCATGCTGAGGGCAAAGTCACTGTGACGAAGACCTTGTCTCCGGGAGTCACCGATCCGGAGGCCAGCCCCGCCCCCAGGCCCTTGGAAATCCGCTCCTTAAAGATGTTGGCGGCCTCGAAGTTCAGGGTGGTCGCCGGAGAATCGGGAGCCCACCGGCCCTTTCCGGTCACGCTTCCGATGTCCTGGACCTTGACCGTGGGATAGAGGTCGTAGCCGTTTCTGGCGTCCCCGTTCGCCTCCAACTTGAGCGTGAGAATTCCGAACGCCCGCTCTCCGACAATCCGGCGTAGACCGGAGTACGGATTCAGGGTCATCGTAGGCGCTTTGTGAATGACGATGCCGCGCGGGGTTGAGGGAGGTTGGACCGGGGCCATGATCCCCGCGGCCGGATTGAGAGCGACGACCTGGAACTTGGTAGGGCGGGCGCGGACAGGGAGTCGGACGCCGCTATAGCCTTGCCATTCGGCGTCGGACAACGGATTTTCCTGGGGCCGGAAGACGGTCCTGCGGCCCCGGTCCGTCATGACGAGAAAGATGTCCCCGTCTTTGGCCGCGTCGTATCCCGACAGCTTAAAAATGAAGGCCTTCGAGCCGTCCGACAGGCTCACCAGCCGTTCGTCCGAAACGGCGGCCGCGAATACGCCGGCGGGCGCCTGGAAGGCCGCCGAGAGGGCCACGAGGGAGGCTAGGCTCTTATAAAGGAAGGTCTTCATCAGAAGAGGGGGTTCGTGCGCCGGATTTCCTGGAGCATCCGTTTGCCGCCGACCTTGTCCAAGCGGAAGACGGCGATGCCGGTGACGGTCTCCTCGGCGCCGGTGGCGTAGACGCGCCGGCGGCGCTGCCAGACGAAGGTGACCTCGAGGATGTCGCCGTCGGCGATGAAACTCAGGACCGACACCGTCTCGTATTTGACCGCGTCGACCTTGTCGAACTCGGCCCGGACCTGCTGCTCGAAGGCCGCGCGGTCGTCTTTGAAGGCCGGGCTCACGAAGGCCAGGAACTTGGAGGGCTCGGCGCCGTCGAAGGCCTCGAGGATTTGGACGACGGCCGCCCGGGCCTCCTCGGTAGTGACCGGCGCTTCGCCGGGCGCGGAGGGCTTGCCCCCGCCCCACTTAAGGGCCAGATCCCCGCGCCAGACCTCCTCGCGGTAGTTCCGAGTGGAGACGGCCTCCATCGTGCGCTTGGAGGTGTACGAGACCGCGAACGTCCCCTCCTCCTTGATGAACTTCGAGATGGCGTAGGCCACCTTCCAGTTCTCGTTGCGGACGTCGCTGTTGGCCGTGTCGTTGCCGGTGAAAGCCAGCTCGTAGTCGAGCGCCAGCGTCTCGTCGTCGTTGACCTTGGTCTGCGCCCCGATCTTCATCGCGCGCTGCAGCGACCCGCCCGCCGCGTCCAAAGTCCGGTCGCGCGTCTGCGTGAGGTTGACCGCGAGGTCCGAGCTGACGGGCTTGGCTTTCGGGAAGCCCCAGGGGATGCCCGCGAGGACGTAGTTCGCGCCGAGCCCGCGGCTCTCGCGGTCGCCGGTGGCCGCAGTGCGCTCCTCGGTCTTCTGGTAGTTGACGAAGGTCGAGAGGGTCTGTTTCCCCGCCGAGGTGCCCAGCGTGAAGTTCCGGCTGCGGACGGTGCTCCCCGAGGAGTCGTCGCTCGTGTCGCTCGTGTTGTGGCCGAACGCGGTCCCCAGGCTCAGGTTCTTGGCGAGGCTGGCGGCGAAGCCCTCCCCCGCGACGGCCTTTTCGAAGGGCTTCACCCCGACGTTCGCGCTGTGGACCGTCGAGGAGTTGGTCCGCGCCAGCCGCCCCTCGAGGTTGTTGCGGCTCGTATTCCCGCTGTAGGAGAGCGTCACCCTGGGCCCGCGGCCCGGCAGGCCCAACGCGCTCGATACCCCGCCCCCGAGCCGCCGACCGTCAGCCGAACCGCCGCCGCTGGCCGAGACGTAATCCGGGGCGACCTGTTCGAAGGAGGCCGTGAGGCTCGGCGCCGAAAGTCCCAGGGCGTCTGGCGCTTTGTAGGAGCCGTCGGCCTTGAAGGCCGTGCCGTGCTTGAAGGAGGCCGCGCCCGATTGGGTGTCGGCATCGGTACGGGAAAAAGCCAGTTCGGTGTTGAGCGTGGCGGCCTTCCCCAGCTTGAACTTGCCGTCAGCCGCCACGACCTGGCTGTCCACGGCGTTGGCCGGGCGCACCGCGGGGTTGTCGATGCTGGCGGCGTCGTCTTTCGTACGCACCAGGCTCAGCCCCACGCCGTCGAAGAAGGCGCCGCCCTTAAGCCCCGCCACGCGCGCGCCCATCACATGGCGGTCGAACTGCTTGTTGCCCACGTGCTGGGTCGGGACGCCGTAGTAGAACAGCGCCTCGCCCGCCTTACCCTCGGCTCCGAATTTCTTCGTTCCTTGAAGGCCCAGCTCCGCGCCGGCCGAGAGGCTGTACGAGCTGAAGTTCCCGCTGACGTTGCCCGCCCGCAGCTCGAAGTCGTCGGGGCGCTTGAGCCCCATCGAGAAGCCCTGCAGGCGCATGTGGCGCTCGTTGTCGACCTGGCGGTCGTCGGTGTTGCGCATCGAGGTCTGGAAGTCGAACTCGCCGCCCGCCAGGCCCGTCAGGCGCTTGGTCGCCGCCAAAGTCAGCGTCTCCTGGGTCCGCCACCCCTTCTTAAGGAAGGAGCGCGACCGATCGCCGCTGACGGCGTTGTGGTAGACCGAGCCGCCCAGGCTCATGTCGAACTTGTCGAAACGGGCCGCCCAGCGGTCCGGGTCGATGGCTCCGAGGGCCGCCTTGGCCCCGAGGGCCAGACAGCAGTCCGAGTCGAGCGTCTTCTTCACGACAGCGCCGGTCGCGGAGACGACGGTCTTGAGGCCCTCGCCCGGGTACATGATGGTCAGGGCCCGCGCGTCGCCGGGGGCGAGAGCGGCGACAACGGCGAACGCCGCGACCCGCGCGAACGCGGGCCCCCCCTTCTTCCGGTCTTCAGGAATGACAGCTGTTATTTTGGTGAACGGCTTTCATCATGGCGCTCCATGACAAGGCCAGTCTAGCTACAAAGCACAAATGCTGCAAGCCTTGGGGATTTCCATGATGCCATGAAATCCTCCCCTTGCCCCCCCGGAGGGTGTCTGTTATACTGGCTGAGACGGGGGTGAGATAGGTTCGACAGGGAACGTTTGTAGGGAAGCCGCAGGCCCTGGTTGGTCAGAGCCAGGATAAAATCTGACCAAAAAACAAAAGCCAACACTCCGTTGGCCTGGGCCACTGCCTAACCCGCAGTGAGTTCACGCCGGTCCCCGACGCCTGCTGGGGGGCTGCCGGCGTCAAGAGCAGGCTGGACGGGACGCCGCGCGCTTCGTCGGCGGCCTGTCGAGACCAACACGGAGCTGGCCTCGGGACACTCGTCCGCCGGTTTTCCCGAGGCGAGATAAAAAGCGGACTAAGCCTGTAGTGGCCCCGAAGGATGTCTCCTGGACCCGGGGGGCGGCACCCCGGCACCTCCACCAATCGATCGGCCCTCCCCCGCAAGGGGGAGGGCCTTCGGTTTGCTAGACTCCCCCCATGCACGGAGCCGGCAATTCCATCCTCGTCATAGAGGATGACGACGACTGGCAGCAGCTCGTCCGGCTCTGGCTCAAATCGGCGGGGTACAAGGACGTGCGCTTCGCCTCGGGCGCGAAGCAGGGGCTGCGGATGGCCCGGGCGAAGGCGCCCGACTGCGTCGTGCTGGACCTGCAGCTCTCGGACGGGGAGGGGACCGACGTGGTCAAGCGGCTGCGCGCGCTGCCGGACACCGCCGAGGTGCCCGTCCTGATGATGACGAGCTACAGCGCCGAGCGGGCGAACTGCCTGCGCAAAGGAGCCGACTACTTCATCGCGAAGTCCCCGAACGGGGAAGAGCTCCTCGCCACCCTCGAGGCCCTGTTCCGGCGGCGCGACATCGACGCCAAGCTCCGGCGCCGGGGCGACCTGGCCTTCCGGCCCGACACCCGGGAGGTCTTCCTGGAGGGGCACCCGGCCGCCCAGCTCACCCCGAAGACCTACGAGCTGTTCATCATGCTCATCGACCGTTCCCCCGCCCCGGTCGGCCGCGACGAGCTCTTCATGCTGGTCGAGAACCGCGAGGACCCCTCGCTCTCCCGGACCCTCGACATCCTGGTCAACCGCCTGCGCAAGTCCCTCCCCGCCGAGCTGGGCCGGCGCATCCGGGCCGTCCGGGGCTTCGGCTACGCCTACATCCCCTCCGGGGCCTGAAGGACCGTAACAGCGGCCGTTACCGCCGGCAACCGGCCGTGTTTCCAGCGATTGTAGGGCCTGTGAATTGAACTCCGCGGGCTTTCCGGCTACCACATCGGCATGGGAAGCGCCGCGCTGGCCGCCGCCGTCCTCTTCGCCTCCCAGGCGGCGGCGAACGACTACCGGGGCATGGCGGCCGAGCTGGCCCGGGCCGCCCAGAAGGCGGGCGTGCGCCGCATCGCCGTCATGAGCGTGGAGCCGCTCGGGGCGCCGGACGCCGAGGGGGCGGCGGTGGTCGGCGAGAGGCTGGTCGGCGAGCTGGCCCGCCAGCCGGGCATCCAGGTCGTCGAGCGCAGCCTGCTGGACCGTGTCATGAAGGAGCAGCGCCTGGCCCAGTCCGGGGCCGTGGCCGCGGCCGACGCCGGAAGCGTCGGCAAGCTGATGGGGGTCGACGCCATCGTCACCGGCAGCCTTGTGCGCAAGTCCTCCCGGAAGGTCGAGGTCAACCTGCGCCTCATCCACGCCGCCGACGCCCGAGTCCTCGGAGCCTCGTCGGCGGAGATCAAGCCGGACTGGCCCGAGCCCTCCGCCTTCGTGGGCGGCGCGTTCGGAGGCCTGTCCGTCCCCCCTCCCCCGACCCTCGACGGCGATTTCACCCCGTGGTGGGAGGGGAAGCCCCGCTCCCGAGACAGGCGCTGCGAGGGCTGGGAACGACGCGTGGGCGACCTGCAGTCCTACGCCCTGCCGCTCAAGGTCCGCTTCTGGGGCGCCCAGCTGGCGCAGGGGGTGGAGCGGGGCACCCTCAAGCGCAACCCCGGCTCCGAGATCCGGGAGCTGCGGACCCGGGCCGAGTTCTACCTGCAGCTCAGGCAGGCCGTGGCGGACGGGGTGGAACCGCTCAACGCCGACGAGATGCGCGCGCTGGCCAACGCCGAGTCCGAAGCCGAGGGCCTCGTCGAGCTATGCGACGGGTAGCGAGTCGAGCGCCTTGACCAGGTCGCCCGCCGTCTGGAGCCGCTTCTCCGGGTCGGGGTGCAGCGCCGCCGCCATGACCCGGTCGAAGCCCTCGGGCAGGCCCTGCACGAGGCGCGAGGGCGGCACGAAGGTGCCGTTGAGCTTGGCCATCAGCATCCCCGCCCCCACCCCCTGGAACGGGAGCTGCCCGACCACCATCTCGTAGAGGCAGATGGCCAGCGCGTAGACGTCGGACTCCTTGCGGACGATGCCCTGCTCCTGCTCCGGGGCCATGTAGGGCGGGGTGCCGACGACGGTGTTCGTCATCGACATGCGCGACAGGGAGTCCTTGGCCGTGCGCGCCACGCCGAAATCCATGACCTTCACCATCCCCTCGTCCTCGACCATGATGTTCGAGGGCTTGAGGTCCCGGTGGATGACGCCGCGGCGGTGGGCGTAGTCGAGGGCGGAAGCGACCGCGCGGACCACGCCGACCGCATAGGCGAACGGCAGCGTCCCCCGCTCGTAGGTGAGGTCGTGGACGGTCTTGCCGGTCACGTATTCGAAGACCAGATAGACGTCCGAGCCGTCCTCGATGATGGAGTAGATCTCCACGATGTGGGGGTGGTGCATCGCGGCCACGGTCTTGGCCTCGCGCAGGAAGCGCTCCCTCTCCCGAGGGTCGCTGCGGATCTCCTCGCGCATCTTCTTGATCGCCACGGGGCGGTCGAGGCTCATGTCGGTGCCGAGATAGACGATGCCCATGCCGCCCTGGCCGATCTTCTTGTCGATCCGTATCCGGCTGGCCGTCAGGCCGTCGGGCGCGGGAGGCGCCGCCATCGGCTGCACCGAGGGGGAAGCGGAGCCCAGGCGGCCGAGGCTGCGCCGCATCGACTCGGCCCAGTCGCCGCTGCGCAAGAACCCGAAGAAGATGAGCCCCAGCCCCGCGGCGACGGCGGCGGCGATGGCCGCCCGGCGCCCGATAGGGGAATCCTGCCCCGGCCCGGGCTTCTTGGCCGTCTCCCTGGGCTCGCCCAGCAGGGCGGAGGTGAAGAAAGACCCCATGTCCTCGTCGCTCTGCGCCAGGGCGGCCCTGGCGAAACGCGCGGCGGCGGGGTCGTTCTCGGCCTCGCGCAGGGCGGCCCGCGCCTCCTCGTAGCGCCCGAACCGGTTCAAAGCGAAGCCCTTGCTGAGCAACAGGTCGGCGTTGCCCGGGTTCTTCGCCAGCCCGAACTCGGCGGCGGAGAGGGCGTCCTGGTAGCGTCCCAGGAGGCTCAGGGAGTTGGCCTTCATCACCGAGAGCATGGGGTCCTCGGGATACATCGCCAGCCCCCGGTCGGCGACGCTCAGGGCCTGGGCGAACTTGTGCTGCATGAACAAGGAGCGCATCAGCGCGCGCAGGGCCTTCTTGTTCTTCGGGTCGGCCTCCATCGCCTTGGCCGCCGCCTCTTCGGCGCGCGCGGCGTCGCGGACGCTGATGTAGCGTTCGGCCTGGTTCGCCAGGCCGGCCGCCGCGAGCTGGGCGTCGGTCACATTGGGCTGCGCCTTGTTCTGCTTGATGTCGACGGGGTCGGAGAACTGCCGGAAGTTCGCCGGCGGCGCGCCCTGCGAAGGGGCGGGAGCTCCCCCGCCGGCGATGCCGGCGTCGGAGGGGTTCGCGCGGCCTTTGTACATGCTCACCAGCGAGCGCGCCTGGGGGTCGGCCGGATTGACCTCGAGGGTGCGCAGCCCCGTTTCGACGGCGCCGGAGATGTCTCCCATGGCGAGCTGGGACTGAGCGAGCCCGTTAAGGGCCTCGGTATTCTTGGGGTTGACCAGCACGGCCCGGCGATACGCCTGAGCCGCCTCGGCATTGTCCCCCGTCGACTTCCAATAGTCGCCGATGCCCCTCATGACCCCGTCGTCGTGGCCGAACACGCGTCCGAATTCGCGGGCCGACGCGGGGTCCAAGGTGTGCCTGGGAGGCTTCTCACCTCCGGGCCCGGAGCGCCCTTGGTGCTCCTGGTAGCGTTCGACCATCCTGCCGATGTGGTTCTGCCAGACCTCCGGCAATCCTCTCGCGTACCCGGGCATGGACTTCATCAGCCTGGCCATGTCCTCTCTGGCTTCGGAGTCTCTCCAGCCGGACTGCCAGAGGTCCGTTCGGGTATCCATCAAGGCGATATAGTCGTTCAAGAACTTGGTGGTCTCTGGCGAATCGGGAAGGTCCTTGAATAGTTCGTCGATTTTCTTCTGGTCCATTCCCCGGCCATATTTCGCGCGCTCCTCCAATCGGCGTCTCGCCTCCGCCCGGGCCTGTTCGGGGGGATAGTTCGGAGAGGCCTGCTGCGCCGAAACACCCTGGGAACCGGAATCGCCCGCAATCCCGGGGGCGGGCAAGACCGCGGACAAGCAGAGGCCGGCGAGGAGCGCCGCAGGAAATGACATGGAAGTCTCCGGTAATTTGAGTGTAAAGACCCCCCCTGTACGTGTCAAGGGACCTCGACGACTCAACATCCCGTCGATCTCTTGCACTGCGCCTGGTCGTTGATATCTCCCATGCACTCGTCCATGAGCTCCCGGCAGTGCTCGGACATGTACATCGGGTCGGTGGGCATGGCCAGGTTGGGCTCCCGGGCCCGCAACGCCGCGCAACCGCTCAAGACCGCCGCGAAAGACACCAGCAAGAGAGTCCGTTTCATGACCCCAAGTATTCCTGATAAGGCCTTGTCGCGCAACCCCATCCCCGTCACCCCCCGTCACTTCGTACAATCGCCTATGCCCCGCCAAGTCCACCCCACCCCCGCCCAGGCCGCCGCCGCCTGCGCCTCCCTTATAGAGGAGGGCCTCCTCGCAGCCGCCAATGCGGGCAGGAAGTACACCCTCTGCCTCGGAGGAGGGGCCACGCCCAAGGCCGTCTTTTTCCTGCTGGCCAAACGCCGCGGCCTGCCCTGGGAGGCTGCGGAACTCTATTGGGGCGACGAGCGCTATGTCCCGGAGGACCACAAGGATTCAAATTATCGCTCGGCCCGGGACATCCTCCTCCCCGCGGCCAAGGCGGCCGCCGTCCATCCCATGCCCACCGCGGCCAAGGACCCCGCCGCCGACGCCCGGCGTTACGAGACTCTGCTCCGGGCGCGCTGGCCCAAGGAGGCGGCCCCGGCTTTCGACCTCCAGCTGCTTGGCCTTGGCGCCGACGGACACACCGCCTCCCTGTTCCCAGGCACTCCGGCGCTCGAGGAATCGCAGCGCTGGGTGGCCGTCGTCCGCCCGGACGGGGACCGCGCGCCGGGCGCCGCCCTCCATGAAGGCCCCCGCGTACGGCTCACCCTGACCCCCCCCGCCCTGTCGGGCGCGCGCCTGACCGTATTCCTCGTCGTAGGCGAGCCGAAGGCCGAAGCCGTCCGGCGGACCCTCGTGGACGGCGACACCCCGGCCGCCTTGGTCAAGCCTTCTGGCGCCGCGCCCCTATGGGTCCTCGACGCCGAGGCTGCGGGGCGTCTGTGAAGGTCCGCCTGGACCTGATGCTGGTCGAGAAGGGCCTCTTCGCCACGCGCACGAAAGCGCAAGCCGCCTTGATGGCGGGGAAGGTCCGCGTCCCCGGCAAGGACAGGCCCAAGGCCGGCGACATGGTCGCGCCCGACCAGCCCGTCGAGGTGCTCAAGGACGCCGTCCCCTTCGTCTCGCGCGGCGGCCTGAAGCTCGAGGCGGCGCTCCAGGCCTTCGGGCTCGGGGTCGAAGGGCGGGTCTGCCTGGACCTGGGCGCTTCCACCGGCGGCTTCACGGACTGCCTGCTCCAGCGCGGGGCGGCCAAGGTCTACGCCGTCGACGTCGGGCACGGCCAGCTCGACAAGACGCTCCAGGACGACCCCCGAGTGGTGAGCCTGGAGAAGACCCATGCCCGCGACCTCCAGGGCCGCCGCTTCGACCCCGCCCCCGACCTGGCGGTGGCCGACGTCTCCTTCATCTCCCTGACCGCGGTGCTGGCGCCGCTGGCGTCCTGCCTGCACGGCCCGGCCGAAATCGTGGCCCTTGTGAAGCCCCAGTTCGAGCTGGAACCCAAGAAGACCCCTAAGGGCATCGTGCGGGACCCGGTCCACCGGGCGGAGGCCCTGGAGCGCGTGCGCGCGGCGGCGCTGGTCCTGGGCCTGGAAGAGCGCGGCATGCTGGAGTCGCCGGTCACGGGGGCCAAGGGCAACCGCGAGTGGCTGGTCTACTGGCTCCTGCGCTGAATTTTCAATTTGATATCATCTCGCCCGAGAAGAACATGATTTCCCACACCGACAAGAAGATCCGCTTCCATCTGGCCGAAGACACCATCGACGACAAGGACATCGACTCCCTGGTCGCCTGGCTCAAGACCTATCCGCGCCTGACCAAGGGCCCCAAGACCCTCGAGTTCGAGGCGGCCTGGAGCAAGTGGCTCGGCGCCAAGCACTCCGTGTTCTGCAACTCGGGGTCCTCGGCCAACCTGCTCATGTACTACGCGCTGCTGCGCTCCGGACGCCTGCGCAACAAGAAGGTCGTCGTCCCCTCGGTGGGCTGGGTGACCACGGTGGCGCCGGCGATGCAACTGGGCTTCGAGCCGGTGATGTGCGAGGCCGACAAGGACACCTACGGCCTGGACCTGGACCACCTGGAAAAGCTCGTCAAGAAGCACGACCCCGCGCTGGTGGTGATGGTGCAGGTGCTGGGCGTGCCGCACAAGATGGACGAGCTGATGAAGCTCAAGGAGAAATACGGCTTCTTCCTGCTCGAGGACGCCTGCGCGGCGGGCGGCGCCGCATACAAGGGCCGCAAGGTCGGCACCTTCGGCGACATGGCCAGCTTCTCGGCCTATTTCGGCCACCAGTTCTCCACCATCGAGGGCGGCCTGGTCTCGACGAGCGACAAGGGCTTGAACGACCTGCTCCTGATGCACCGCTCGCACGGCTGGTCGAAGGATTTGGGCCAGACCGAGCACGACGCCTTGGTCAAGAAGCACGGCATCGACGACTTCCACACGCCCTTCGTCTTCTACGAAGCGGGCTTCAACCTGCGCGCCACCGACCTGCAGGCCGTCATCGGGCTGGGGCAGGTGGCGAAGCTCGACTGGATGGTCGGCCGTCGCCGGGAGAACCACTCCCAGTTCGCCCGCCGCCTGGGCGGCAAGCTGGATTTTCAGAAGGTGCCGGAGGGCGCCGAGACCTGCTCCATCTCCTTCGGCGCGCTGGCCAAGGACAACGCCCAGCGCCGGCGCATCGTGGACGCGCTGGCCGAGAACGGCATCGAGACGCGCGTCTTCTCGGCGGGCAACCTGGGCCTGCATCCGTTTTGGATGGAGCGCTACGGCAAGACCAGCTTCCCGATGGCCGACCGCATCCACCACTGCGGCTTCTTCCTGCCCAACAACCCGTCCCTCAAGACGGCGGACGTCGACCTCATCAGCGACGTGGTGCTGGGGGCCCTCTGAGCCAGGCCGTCCCCCTGGGCGAGGGCCTGGCCCTCTGGCGGACCCTGCTCCTGGCGCGCATCGCCGAGGAGCTGGTCTGCCGGGACTACATGAAAGACGAGATGAAGACCCCCGTCCACATGGGCATCGGCGGGGAGGCCATCCCGGTCGGCGTGATGGCGGCCCTGCCGCCGGGCTCGAAGGTCTTCGGCACCTACCGCAACCATTCGCTCTTCCTCGCCTGCGGCGGCAGCCTCGAGCAGTTCTTCGCCGAGCTCTACGGCCGCCTGCCCGGCCCCGGCAAGGGGAAATCCGGCTCCATGCACCTGGCCTCGCCCGAGCACGGCCTGCTGCTGACCTCGGCGGTGGTCGGGACGACCATCCCGCTGGCGCTCGGGGCCGCCTTCGCCGAGCAGTACCGGGGCTCGGGCGGGGTCTCCGCCACCTTCTTCGGCGACGGCGCCACCGAGGAAGGGGTGTTCTGGGAGAGCCTGAACTTCGCGCGCCTGAGAGGCCTGCGCGTGCTCTTCGTCTGCGAAGACAACGACCTCGCCATCCACACCCCCGCCAAGGACCGCCGGGGCTACCGCTCTTTGCCGGACGCGGCCCGCGCCCTGGGCATCCGGGCCGAATCCTGCGAGGGCGTGGACGCCGCCGAAGTGGCCCGCACGGCGCGCACCTTGGTCGCCGCCATGCAAGCCGAGGGCAGGCCCGCCCTCATCCACCTCCCCTATGTCCGGTTCCTGGAGCATGTCGGGCCCAACGAGGACTGGAAGGCCGGCTACCGGCCCCGTCCCTCCGACGCCGAGCTGAGGCGCTGGGACCCGATCGCCCGTTTCGAGGCCCGCCTCCTTTCGGAGGGCGTCGCCCAGGCGGAGCTCGACGCCGTGCGCGCCGAGGTGCGCGCCGCCGTGGAGAAGGCCGCCTCGGCCATGCTCAAGGCCCCCTTCGCCGGCCCGGAGGAGCTCTGGACGGACGTGTACGCATGAGCCCCACGATCGAGTTCCGCGAGGCGCTGGCCCGGGCGCAGGCCGCCGAGATGGCGGCCGACCCTTCGGTCTTCGTCTTCGGCCTCGACGTCCCGGACCACAAGAAGATCTTCGGCTCGACCAAGGGCCTGCTCGAGAAGTTCGGACCGGGCCGGGTCTTCGGCACCCCGCTCTCCGAGGACGCGATGACGGGGATGGCCATCGGGGCCGCCCTCTCGGGCCTGCGCCCCGTCCACGTGCACATCCGCGTCGACTTCGCCCTCCTGGCGGTGAACCAGCTCTTCAACATCGCCTCCAACGCCCGCTACATGTCGGGCGGGCGGCTCAAGGTGCCGCTGACCGTGCGCGCCGTCATCGGCCGCGGCTGGGGACAGTCCGCCCAGCACTCGAAGTCGATGCAGAGCCTCTTCGCCCACATCCCCGGCCTCAAGGTCGTGATGCCGGCCAGCCCGCAGGACGGCTACAGCCTGCTGCGCGCCGCCATCCGCGACGACAACCCCGTCGTCTTCCTCGAGCACCGCTGGCTCTACGACGTCGCCGGCCCGGTCGACGAGACGAAGGCGGTGCCGCTGGGCAAGGCCCTGGTGCGCCGCGAGGGCAAGGACCTCAGCGTCATCGCCACCTCCTGGATGGTGGCCGAGGCCATGCACGCCGCCGACATCCTGCAGGCCCGCGGCGTCAGCCTCGAGGTGGTCGACGTGCGGACCATCCAGCCCCTCGACGAGGCGGCCATCCTGGCCTCGGCGGCCAAAACCGGCCGCGTCATCGCCGCGGACTACGACTGGGCCTTCTGCGGCTTCTCCGCGGAGCTGGCCGCCCTCATCCACAAAGGCTGCTGGGGCTCCCTGAAGGCCCCCGTCGAACGCATCGGCTTCGCCCATGTGCCCTGCCCGACCACGCGCCCGCTCGAGAACCGATTCTATCCGTCCGCCCCCGAGATCATCCGGGCGGCCGAGAAGCTGCTGGACCTCCCGCCGACCGACCTTTCCGGCGCGGAGTTCTATTCCTGGGAGAAGAAGTTCAAGGGGCCCTTCTAGAATGAAGATACTCGTCACCGGCGGCGCGGGATACATCGGCTCGGTACTCGTCCCCGAGCTCCTGAAGGCCGGGCATGCGGTCACGGTGCTCGACAACCTGATGTTCAAGCAGGCCACCCTGCTGGACGTCTGCCACGACGACCGCTTCGACTTCGTGCGTGGGGACTGCCGGGACGAGCGCGTCGTCGCCCCGCTGGCCAAGAAGGCCGACCTCCTCATCCCGCTGGCGGCCCTCGTCGGCGCGCCGCTGTGCGACATGGACCGCGTGGGCGCCACGACAACCAACCTCGACGCGGTCAAACTGCTGCTCAAGGCCGCCTCGAAGTCCCAGCGCGTCATCCTTCCCATCACCAACTCGGGCTACGGCATCGGCGAGAAGGGCAAGTTCTGCACCGAGGACTCCCCGCTCAAGCCCATCTCGCTCTACGGCGAGACCAAGGTCGCCGCGGAGGCCGCGGTGCTGGCGCGCGGGAACTCGCTGAGCTTCCGCCTGGCCACCGTGTTCGGCGCCAGCCCCAAGATGCGCCTGGACCTCCTGGTCAACGACTTCGTCTACCGCGCCGTCAACGACCGTGCGGTCGTCGTCTTCGAAGGCCACTTCAAGCGCAACTACATCCATGTGCGCGACGTGGCCAAGGCCTTCCTGCACGCGATGAAGAAGTTCGAGGCGATGAAGGACAAGGCCTACAACGTGGGGCTGGAGGACGCCAACCTCTCCAAGCTCGAGCTCTGCGCCGAGATCAAGAAGCAGGTCCCGTCCTTCGTCTACCTGGAAGCCCCCATCGGCGAGGACCCCGACAAGCGCGACTACATCGTCTCCAACAAGCGCATCCTCAAGACCGGCTACCGCCCGGAGTGGGACCTCGCCCGCGGCATCCGCGAGCTGATCAAGACCTTCCGCATCGTCAAGCGCCGAGAATTCGGCAACGTCTAAACGGTGTCAGACATTCGGAACTTCGGAAACTACCGAAAGTTCCGAATGTCTGACACCTGTGTTCTCCAGTAGTCGAGGAGGTGGGCGACGCTGTCTGCGAAGGAGTGCTTCGGCTTCCAGCCGGTCTCGCGCTCGAACTTCGAGGTGTCGGGGACCTGGAGCGTCACGTCGGAGGGGCGCAGCAGAGCGGGGTCCTGGCGAGTCGGGATGTCCTTGCGCGCCAGCTTCTTCAAGAGCGCCAGGAAATCGCCCACCGAGATGACCTTCGTGCCGCCGATATTGTAAGCCTCGCCCGGACGGCCCTTCTCGGTGGCCACCCAATAGGAATCCATCGCGTCGCGCACGTCGATGATGGTGCGCACCGAATCCAGGTTGCCGTGGGTCAGCTCCTTCTGGAGCCCCGCCTCGATGCGCGCCACCTGCCGGGCGAACGAGGTGGCGAAAAGGTCGGTGCGCCGCGGGTTGAGGTAGGCGAACATCCGCGTGCGCACCACCTTCATCCCGTAGGACCGGAAATAGGTCAGCCCGAGCAGGTCCTGCGCCACCTTGGAGACGGCGTAAGGGCTGGAGGGGCGCATCTGGTTGTCTTCCTTGATGGGCACCTCGTGCGGCAGGACCTGCCCATAGACCTCCGAGGTCGAGCAGAGCTGGACGACGGGGTCCAGCCCCGCCAGCCGGATGCCCTCGAGCAGGTTCGCCGTCCCCATGATGTTGTTCTGGAGCACGGCCAGAGGGGTGGTGAAGGAGGCCCGCACGTTGGCGTGGGAGGCCAGATGGAAGACGGCATCCGGCTTGACGGCCTTGAGCGTGTTGACCACGGAGGACAGGTCGTTGAGGTCGCACTCATGGACCGTCACCTTGTCGGCGACCGCCTCCAGGTTCTTGGGCGTGGAGGTCGAATGCCAGCGCGCGATGCCGTGGACCTCGGCGCCCTGCCCGACGGCGTGTTCGGCCATATAGCTGCCGCCCGAGCCGGTGATGCCGGTGATGAGGACGCGCCCCGCCTTCACAAATTCTCCTTGTACCAGGCCAGGCTGCGGTCGATGCCCTCGTCGAGCGGGACCTTGGGGCTCCAGCCGAACAGGGCCTGCGCCCGCGAACGCTCGACGGCCAGCCTGAAGGGGATGGTGGGCTTGGTCTTGTCGTATTCGATGCGCAGCGCCCGCCCGGAACGGGCGATGATGCGCTTGACCAGGTCCGCCACCGAGACCGCGTCTCCTGAACCCGCGTTCATCAGCTCGAACGGGGTGGTCTGGCGCTCGAGTGCCGCCTCGACGAGGTCAACCAGGTCCGAGACGTAGAGCATGTCGCGGGCCTCGGTCCCTTCGCCCCAGACGACCACCTTCCCGTCCTTGGCCGTCATCACCTTCGCCACCGTGGCCCCGAACACATGGGAGCGCTCGAGGTCGTACTTGTCGTGGGGGCCGTAGATGTTGGAATGGCGCAGGACGGTGAAGCGGGTCTTGCCGAGGCGCGCGTAGAACTCGCACATCTTCTCGATATAGACCTTGGTCCAGCCCACGCCGAAGTAGCGGTCGGTGATCCTGCCGTCGAAATCGGACTCCTTCACCGGCTCCGCGCGCTCGGGATACATCACCGTGCAGGAGAAGAACAGCAGGTGCTTGGTCCCCTTCTCATGGCAGGCCCTGAGCAGCAGGGAGTTCATCACGGCGTTGTCGGTGACATGGTGATAGGGGCGGCTGACGATGTCCTTCGCCCCCGAGGTCGTCGCCGCCGCCTGCACCACCTGGTCGACCCCCTCCAGCACGCGGTCCACGTCCTCCGCCCGGGTCAGGTCCGCCGTCACCGCCTCCAGGCGGGGGTGCTTCGCCGAGGCGGGATGCAGCGGGGTCTTGTGGACCACGGCCCTCACCCGCAGGTCCTCGCGCGCCAACAGCCGCTCGAGGATGTTCTTGCCTATGAAGCCGGAAGCGCCGCAGAGCAGGACCCGTTTCACTCAATCCCTCCTGAAGAGCTCGGTGGCGATGAGCCTGAGGATGTCGAGCCCGTTGAGCAACGGGTTCATCTTGCGCGCGCTACCGACGCGCGGAGGCTCGTCGCCGGGGATCTCAGCCACCTTGAGCTTGCGCTTCGCGCAGCGGATGGCCAGGTACGGCTCGATTCCCGCGCGGGGGAAGCGCGTCGGGAGCTCCCTTTCTATCTCGACCCGCCAGGCGCGGAACATCACCAGGGAATCCGTGTAGCTCCCGCCGAAGAGGATGTTGATCATCTTGGTGAACATCCAGTTGCCGAAGGCGGTGACCGCGTCGTCGTCCTCGCTCAGGGCCCCTTCCAGGTAGCGCGAGACGATGACCATGTCGTAGCCCTCCTTCATCTTGGCCACGAGGTCCGGGATGATCTCAGGCACGGAGTTGTTGTCGGGGCTGAAGGCGATCACGACGTCCCCTTTGAGGTGCGGCAGGGCCTCCTGGTACGCCCGGGTGATGCCGCGCGACTTCTGGCGGACCACCCTGTAGCCCTGCGCCTCGGCGTACTCGACGGTCCCGTCCCAGGACCCTCCGTCGATGACCACGATCTCGTCGACCCACTCCTTCTTGACGCGGGGCATGATGAGCTTCATCCCCTCGATCTCGTTGAGGGTGGGCAGCAATAGGGAGACTTTCAATTTGACCGTCCTTTCGCGTGGATTAGCGCATTCTCCAACGACGTCCGCCGCAGGCCGGGGCAGACGGCGGCGGCGGCGGAACCGTCGGCCCGGGGGGATTCATAACGAAAAGCGCCCCATTCGGCAGAGAGTCCCAGCGCCGCCGCGGCTTCGCCCAACGTAGCCGGACGGCTCGGCACCAGATTGTAGATACCTTCGAGGCCCTTCTCCAAGCCGGCCCTGAGGAAGTCCAGGACGTCCTCATAGAGCACCCAGTCGAAGACCGAGCCGGAGGCCAGGCCGACCGGCTTGGACCAGAGGAGGCGGACGAGGGCATTGGGCCTCATGCCGGGGCCCAGCAGCGCCCCGCAGCGCGCGACAAGCGCGCGCCGTCCCCGCGTAAGGACCAGTCCCTCGGCCTCGGCCTTGGCCCGGGCGTAGTCCGAGCGCGGAGCGGCGGCCTCGACCGAGGAAAGGAAGACGAACCGCCCGTGGGGGAGGGCGAGGAGGCGTTCCGTATAGGCGATGTTGTCCGCCCTCAGCGCCTCCGGCCCGGCGTCGCGCCGCGCGTTGGCGGCGCAATGGACGATGACTTCGGGCGAGAGCCCGTCGAGGGGGTCGCCCCGCCGCAGCCCCTTCCCGCCCAGCGCGCCGTGCAGGAAGCGCCCGAGCCCGGACGCGGCTCCGGTGACGAGCACGCCGCCGCTCACATCAGCCGGTCGGCGGTGAAGGTGTTGTGGCGCTTGTCGACTTCGGAACGGTTGGCCCGGAACCACTCCATCACGTCCCGGATGCCGTCCTCGATCGAGGTGCGCGGCGTCCAGCCTATCGCCCGCGCGCGGGAGACGTCCATGAGGCGCCGGGCGTCCCCCGAAGGCTTTGAGGAATCCCAGACCACCCGCGGCTTCTTGTCCATGTTCGCGACGATGATGTCGACGATGCGGCGGATGGTGACGCCCGTCCCGGAGCCCAGGTTCACGGGGGTCTTCTCCGGGTGCGCCATGGCGGCGAGCATCCCTTCGGCCACGTCCCGGGCATGGATGAAGTCCCTGATGGGAGAGCCGTCCCCCCAGACCACCAGGGGGTCCTCCCCGTCCAGGGCGCGGCGGATGAGCGACGGGATGACCATGGCGTTCTTGGGGTCGAAATTGTCGAAGCGGCCGTAGACGTTGGCCGGCCGGACGATGGCCACCTTGTCCCAGCCGTATTCGATGCGGTAAGCCTCCGCCTGGAGCTCGCCCATCCGCTTGGCCCAGCCCGCGAAGCGGTCGTTCTCGGACGGGAAGGTCTTCCAGACGTCGTCTTCGTGGAAGACCTCGGCCGGTGCGTAAACCCCGACCGAGCTCGTGAAGAGGTAGCGCTCCACGCCGGACTGGCGGGCCGCCTCCATCATGTTCGTGTTGAACGAGACGGTGGGGACGAAGAAGCTGGCCGGCTTGGTCTTCGTCATCAGCGGGGAGCCCTTGACGCCGGCCAGATGGAAGACCGTGTCCATGCCGGCGCAGGCCGACAGGCACTCCCGGATATCCGTCAGATTGACCCGCCGGAACTCCGCGCCGGGGTGGGCCCGGGACGGGTCGTCGAGCGAGGCGATGCGCACGGACGCCCCGCGCTCGATGAGGAGCTCCACCAGATAGCGCCCGATCATCCCCGTCCCGCCGGTGACGAGAACCTTCCTGCCCTTCATGGTCGCTCCCTACCGAAAATCGGACGACCATTCCCTGCGCTATGCTCGGTCATGGCCTGCCTCCCGTGACGGTCCGCCGGTATTCCGCCAGGCGCTCCGGCGTCCCGATGTCCCAGAGCGGCAGCTCCGTGCGCAGCGCGAAGACGCCGCGCTCGAGGAGGCCCGGGAGAACGTCGCGCTCGAGCGAGCTGGCTCCCGCAGGGATGGCGGAGAAGACCTCGCGCCCGAAGATGTACACGCCCGCGTTGATCCAGCCGCCGATTCCGTCCTTCTTCTCGCAGAAGGACGAGACCCTGCCGGACGCGTCCATCGTAATGGTCCCGGCGTCTTTGCGCCCCCCGGCCGGGACGGCCGTCATAGTCACCGCGGCGCCGCGCGCCAGATGGACCGCCGCCAGCGCCGAGAGCTCGACCGGGCAGAACGAGTCCCCGTTGAGCACCAGGACCGGCCACGCGTCGACATGGGGCGCCGCGAAGCCGAGCGCCCCGCCGGTGCCGAGCGGCCGCGGTTCGAGAGAAAGGACGACTTCGGGGGGCGGGGTCCTCCCGGAGGCCCAGTCCCTGACCGACTCGCCCTTATAGCCGGCGCAGAGCACCGCACGGCGCACCCCGGCCCGCGCCGCCCAGGAGAGCAGGCGTTCGAGGAACGGCTCGCCGCCCGCGTCGACCAGGGTCTTCTGGACATCTCCTACCGACGGGCGCAGGCGCGTCCCCAGCCCGCCGCAGAGGACCAGGGCGGTCTTCGGGGTCATTGCCCGCCCGCGGAAGCCCGCAGGGTCTCGCGCGCGGCCATGTCGTTGATGAGCCCGAGGTCCCGCTGCCGGCTGCTGTGGTCGTAGAAGATGATCTGGGACCCGCCGTGCTCGAAGCGGAACGGGACGTAGAGCAGGCGCTTCAGGCGCTCGTGGATGCGGGGCTGGTCCTCGGGCCTGGCGTAGATCAGCACGAAGCCGCCGCCGCCCGCCCCCAGGAGCTTCCCGCCCAGCGCGCCGGCGGAGCGCGCCGCCTCGTAGATCTCGTCGATCTGCGCGGTCGACACCGCGTCGGTCAGGCTGCGCTTGAGCATCCAGGACTCGTGGAGCATGCGTCCGAAGTCGTCGAGGTCGCCCGTCCCGGCCAGGACGGACAGGGCCTGGTCGACCATAGCGTGCATCGCGCCCAGCTCCGCCCTCTTGTCCGGCGTGGCCCGGACCTGCTTCTCGGCGATGACGGAGGCGTGGCGGGCGAACCCGGTGAAGAAGAGCATCAGGCGCCCCTGGAGCGCCGCCAGCCTGTCGCTCGGGAGGATCGCCGGCTCCACCGAGATCTCCCCGTCGGGATGGAACGAGACGCGGTTGAAGCCGCCGAAGGACGCCGAGACCTGGTCCTGGCAGCCCACGGCCTCCCCGATCATCTCCTGCTCCACCTTGATGGCGCCCCGCGCCAGGTCCATCTTCGACGGCATGCGCTGCTGGAGCGCATACAGGGTATGGAGCAGGCCGACGGTGAAGGAGGAGCTGGAACCCAGGCCCGTGCGCGCCGGCAGGTCGCCGTCGTGATGGATCTCCAGGCCCTCCCGGACGTCCATCAGGCGCAGGCACTCCCGGACGGCGGGATGCTGGATCTCTTCGAGCGAGTTCGTGCTCTCGACACGCGAGTAGACGATCCGGCTCTTGTGGTCGAAGAAGGGCGGCAGGTAGCGGCAGGAGATGTAGCAGTACTTGTCGATGGTCGTGGCGAGCACGGAGCCGCCGTGCTCGCGGTACCAGACCGGGTAGTCGGTCCCGCCGCCGAAGAAGGAGATCCTGAAGGGGGTGCGGCTGATGATCACTGAGACGAGTATATCATTTGATACCATCGCCCATCGTGGACGCGCGTCCGCCCCCCCCCGAGCCGTCCTGGACGCGTCCGGCGGCCTGGTTTTCGATGGCGCTGCTGGCCGGCGCCGTCGCCTTCTTTTTCCGCCAGGAGGTCCTCTCCACCCTGAGCGACGTTTCCGGCGGCGACGTCACCTGGGCCCGCCAGCTCCTCCATAACGCCGTCCATGGCCGCTTGTTCGAGTCCTCCGTCTGCCACAACAGCCTGGGCGGCGTCGTGCACAATCCCTGGGCCTACGCCAACAACACCGGCAACCACGTCAACCTGACCCCCTACTTCTTCGGCTGGCTGTACGCGCTCTGGCCCACTCTGGCCGGCTACTATGCGGTGTCGCTGCTGGCCCAGTACGGCGGGCTCGCGCTCTTCTTCTGGCTGGCGGCCCGCAGCGCCGCGGCCGTTCAGGCCGAGGCGCGCGCCTGGCTCGTCGTCGCCCTGCTGCTGCTGTCCGCAGGCCTGTTCTGGACGGCCACCTTCAACGGCCTGTTCCCGCTGTACCTGGCCCCCTTCTTCGCCGCCATGGTCTATGCCCTGGAAGCCGACCGCCCCGTCGTCTACGCCGCGTCCTTGGTCCTGGCCCTGCTCGTCTCCGAGGACTCGGCCATGTTCCTCTCCTGCTTCGGCTTCACGCTGGCCGCGTTGCGGCCCGAGCGCCGGCGCTGGGGCGTGGCGACCTGGCTGGCCGGCGCGCTGTGGAGCGCGGCGGCCGTCCTCTGGCTCCAGCCGGCCGCCCGCGTCGGGATGGAATTGTCGGCCCAGACGAACATGGCCGACCGCCTGATGCGGACCACCACGGCCGACGGCGTCCGCCGCTGGCTGGGCTCCCTGCTGGAGCTCCTGCGCGCGGTCGCGGTCTTCGCCCCCGCCCTGGCCTTCGCCGCGCTCAGCGCCGGCCGGACCCTGAAGGAGACGCTGCGGGAAGCCCTGCCGATGCTGTTCCTGGCGCCGGCCGTCCACTGGCTGGTCACCATCATGGCCGGCGGCGGCCACCATTGGATGCCGGTCTTCCTGTGCCTGTTCTACATCCTCCTGCGCCTGCTCTGCGCGCCGGGCGCGGCGCCGTTGCCCGCGACGGCCTCCGGGCTAGCCCGCCCCGCCGCCGCCGCGCTGGGCGTCTATTTCGCCCTGAACACCTTCGGCCTGTACTACAAGCCGGTGAAATACCTGGTGAAGGGCGTCGTACTACCGCCGTTGCTGGGCTATCCGGCGCCCGACCATTCGGCCAAGGTAGCCCACAACCTGCGCGTACTCGAGTTCGTCGACTCCATCCCCGCGGAACGCTCGGTGACCTACTTCATCAACGACTACCTCACCGCCTACACCGCGGGGCGGTCCGACTTCTGGTGGTTCCCGGCCTACTTCGACCAGGCCGACCTGCTCCTCATCGACAAGGACGGCACCGACTTCGAATGGCGCAAGGTGGACTTCCGCCTCCCCTCCGAGGTCCGGGGATTCCTGGAAAGCCTCGTCGGCCCCGACGGCCGCGTCCCCGCGCCCAAGCTCGCCCTGCTGCGCGACCGCCTCGCCGGGCCGGGCGGCACCCACCGCGTCCTGCGCGACGACGCAGACCTGCTGGTCCTGGAGCGCCTGTCGCCGGGCCTGCTGCCGGCGTCGCCGACCTCGCGCGGCCTGAGCTTCCTGCGGCGCGGTCCCCGGGCGGATGGGTCAGCATTTTCCAATCCGGGAATGAGCCTGAAGAGCGTTGAGGGTCCGTTGCCGTAGTTTGCTGGGTCTTGCCTCCGTTTCTGTTGCCGTTGTCCGTTGAGATTCCAGAACAATGACGCTCCACGGACG
>JACRDU010000065.1 GCA_016218495.1 Elusimicrobiota bacterium | reverse complement strand
GATTCTACCCATTCTGCCGTGCCAGAAATCCCCTCGCAGGCGCGTTCGCCTGCGAGGCCGTGAGGCCCTCCCCGCGGGAGGGCCGAGCGATCCGTTGGAGGGGAACAACCACGCCCTTAAAAGTGTGTGAACTTGGAGGGCGGCCGCCCCTTGACCAGCCCGGGAGTGCGCCCTACCCTCTCGGGTGCATGACGACCAGCGGGCGTGCCCGGCTGCTGTGCGCGTGCGGCCTCCTCGCCGTGGGCGGCTGCGCGCTGGCCCCGGTCCGGGCCCGCTACTTCCCCGTCCCCGCCCCCGAACAGGCGCGGCTGCCGGACGGCTGGACCGTCTCCTGCAAGGGCCGGCTGGCCGCGGGGAAGGCGGCGCTGGCGCGCTCCGGCGCGCTGGTCTTCGCCCACATCGAAGTCCACAACGAATCCTCCGACGCCCCCCTGCGCCTGTCCGGAATCCGGGCCTTCGACAAGGACAGGACCCTCCTCGCCGGCGAAGGCGCACAGGTCCCCGCTCCGGCCGATTTCAGCGGCGCCGGCGCCTACCGGGACGACCCCGTGCCGAAAGGCCTGTCCAACCGCGGGCTGGCAGCCTTCCGCCTGGCGGACCGGGCGCCGCCGTTCACGCTGGAGCTGGAGCTGACCGACGGGGCGGCCGCGGAGACCCTGACCTTCGCCTTCAAGGAGTTCGGGCCCGAGGAGTTCTGGGGGAACCCCGAGCTGGTCATGCAGGACCCGGCCAGGTTCTTCCGCTCCCTCAAGTTCGAGGAGCGCCAGGACGCCTTCGAGGCCGCGCGCCGGATGCGCCGGGACCGCGAGAGCTTCCTCCGGATGAAGACCGCCGACCCCAAGCGCTACGAGCTGCTCGAGTGGGTCCGAATCCACGAGTACGACATCGAGTTCTGAAGTTCTACGCCGAGTACCGGACGCCCGTGAGGCCGAGCAGGAGGACGGCCAGCCCGCCCCAGAATAGGCATGCCGCGAAACGGACATCCTCCTGCGCTACGGCCGCGGCCCGGGCCGGGTCGATGTACAGGACGCGCCCGACCTTCAGGCCGCGCATCGTCGCCTGCTCCGCGGCGGCCGTGCCCGAATCGACGGCGACCTCCACCGGGGTGGAACGGCTCCAACGGTCCTCGTCGAATTCTTCGATGGGCGGGCAGTAGTCACTGGAATAGACCCTCGGGTCTCCGAGCAGCCATAGCCGGCAGCCCTTGACGGCGCGGCTGCTCTTCGTCGAGGAATGCGTCAGCTGGCCGGAGACGAACCGCTCCCATTTCAACGGCGACCCCGAAAGCCACACCACCGGCCCGTCCGCAGGAGGCTCGGCCCGCAGGCCGAACCCTCCCAGCGCTGCGGCCAGGAGCCCGAAGGCCGCCGCGAGGTAGGACGCATTCCGCAATCCCGTCCGGGTATCGCCCACGCGCGGAGGATATCAAACGGGGAGCGGGTCCGAGGGCCGGCCGCTACTTCCCGCGGAGCTTGTCGAACAGGGTGGCCGCGACCACGGCCTCGTCGTCCATCGAGGAGAGCAGGGCCCGGTACTCGCCGGGCTTCGGGAAGTGCGGCCGCAGGCTGGCCGGCGTGTGGCGCGCCCCGTAGAGCGACAGCCCCAGGGTGAGCGCGCCCTTGCCGAACTCGCGCGAGGCCGCGTAGACCCCTTCGGCGTCGCCGCCGCGGTGCGCCTTGACCCCGTCGTATATGGCCTTGCCGATGGTATAGCCGCCGACGGCGGCTCCCACGGCCAGGAAGCCGTAGACGGCGACGGGGGCCACCGTCACGATGGCGACGGCGGCGGCGGCCGTGGCCAGGCCCCTCCAGGTGAAGACCGAGCGCACGGTCTCGCCGGCGCCTTTGAGTACCTCGAGCCCGACCCGGCCCCAGCGCACGCCCTCGGGCTGCTTCGCCCCGGCCGGCGGCGGAGGGGCGGGGGCGGCCTTCATCGCGGCGGCCGCAGCCGGCGCTTGCGCGCTTCGGACGGGAGGGTTCGCGGCGGCGACGACGGAGCCGGCTCCGGCTCGGTTCAGGCCGCCGTCATAAAAGAGGTCCTGGCGCTCGCGGCTCAGGCCGACATCCAGGCGCGCGGCTATCCTCTCGCCGTGCTCCTTGCCGCCGATGCGGGGCCGCCTTTCCTCCTGCGGCCGGTCGGCGAGCTCCTCGAGCTCGAAATCCTCCCCCCACAGCCCGCGCAGGCCTTCTACCAGCCCGTCGGTCTCCGTGCGCCCCATCCCCGGCCGCATTCCGGCGGGGCTCAGGCGGATGTAGCGCGCCCCTACCCCTATGAAGGGCCCCTGGGCGGGCAGCGCCCCGTCTGCCAGCAGGCGCTCGAGAACGGCCTCGGTCTTTTTGAGCTTTTCAGCGGTGCCGGGCGCGGCCGCTTCGGGGAGACGGATGGAGACCACGGTGGCCGCCCGGGACGGCGCGGCGAAGACCGCCAGCGCCGCCAGAGCGAGCCACCTCCATCCCATGCCCCGAGGATAGGCCGAACGGGCCGGGAGCTCCAGCCTCCGAAGGCCCAGAGCGTCCTGGGCCCAAGGTCCCAGGCGGCTCCGTCCTCAGCGGCTCACGCAGTAGGCGGGATAGCCCTCCCCGAACGCCCCGACATAGGTCTTGAGGGCCGCCTGCTGCTTCTGCAGGGCGGCCTTGCGCGGCTTCTCCAAGATGGCGTTGATCTCGTCGGAGAAGGTGCCGGGATGCGGGACGTCCAGGTTGAACCAGGTCTGGGTGCCGTGGGCGCGGTTGTACTCGTCCACCGCCGCCTTGACCCGCTTCTCCTCCGCGGCGCTGCGGTACCCGCCGTTATTGAGGGCGGTATCGGCCTCTCCCTGCGCCTTGCGCATCTCGGCCATGGACTCGGGGCCCACGTCGATGGGCATGAAGTCCGTGCCCTTGCCGTCGGCCATGCCGAGCAGGACGGACTTCCCCGCCATCGCCGAGGCGTTCCGGGCCTCATCCTTGGAGCGCAGCCACATGGGGTAGAGCCCGGCCCCCTCGGCGCCGACGCGGATGTCGACGGCCTCGGTAAAGGTCAGGGTCATGTAGTCTTCCTCGGTAGGCAGGTCCCAGGCCCCGGCCGGGGCGAGTTTGCGGCAGGCGCCGCGGGCCTCGTCCCAGCCCTTGGCCTTGGCGGAACGCGCTACGACGACCACCTTATGGTCGAAAGACGTGGTGACCCGGGGGGCGGCCCGGCCGCCCGCCGCGCCCTTCTCGACGCGCGCCCAGACCTGGCCTTCCCCGTTCTTCAGCTCGACGGGTGGGGACTTCGGCTTGAAGACCCCCGATGCGGCGTCGCGCTGAGCCTGGGCCCGGTCGCGCTCGGCGTTGCGCCCCGTCACATAGCCCCAGACCTCATTGAGGCCGTTGATGGACTTCTGGCCCTCTGCGAACGCCGCTTCCTGGGCGCGGCCCGGCACGGCCGACAAGGTCATGAGGCACGCCGCGAAGATAAGGCTCGATTTCATCAATCCCCCTCTGCTTGCCACCAGTGTAGCGGAGGTCCGCCGTTTTCTCTTGCACGAATCAGACATGCGGGGCCAGGCATTGGGCCCAGCGGCCGCGGGACCGAAGGTCCCGGGAGGCCGGCGTCAGGAGGAGGACGCCGCCTCGGCGGTGCGGGCCAGCGCGTCCACCATCGCCGAGAAGATGAACTTGTGGAAAGGGTAGAGGCCGTACCAATACGCCGTCCCGAGCAGGCCGCTGGGGGCGAAGAGGGCGGTCTGCACGAGCCGGGTCCCGCCCGCCTCGGGGATGGCCTCCCATTGCAGCCAGGCGCGGCCGGGCAGGCGCATCTCGGCGCGCAGGCGCAGCAGGCGCGGGGGCACCGACGCCTCCACCCGCCAGAAGTCCAGGGCTTCCCCGGCGTAGATCTCGTCGGGATGGCGGCGCCCGCGGCGCAGGCCGGGGCCGCCGGCCAGCCGGTCGAGCATCCCGCGCAGGACCCATGCCCACTCCCAGGCGGGCCAGCCCCTGTCGCCGCCCACCCCGCTGAAGGCGCGGAAGACCGCCTGCGCCGGGGCGTCGACCAGGCGCGAGCGCGTCTCGCGGGCCAGGCCCTCGCTGTCCTCCAGCTCGGCCGTCGGCCCGCCGCCCAGGGCGCCGCTCCAGCGCGTCTCCACCGTGCCCTTCTCCACGCGCTCCAGGGCCAGCCTCACGGCGGTGCGGTAGTCGATGGGCTGCACGCCGGGGAACACCTCCCGGGCACGCCGCGTGTCGGCCACCAGCGACTGGACCATGCCCTGCACGAGCGGGACGGCCAGCGCGTTCGGGATGGGCGTGAGCCAGCCGACCCAGCGCGCGGCCACCTCCGGCATCAGGGCGGGGACGGTCCAAATGGCGCGCCTCAGGCCGCGGAGCTCGGCGTAGGTCTCCACCATGCGCCGGAAGGTCAGACGGTCGGCGCCGATGTCGATGACGCCCATCGGCTCCAGCTCCAGGGCCAGCGACAGGTAGGACAGGACGTCGCGGATGGCGATGGGCTGCACCTCGTGGTCGATCCAGCCCGGCGCCAGCATCAGCGGCAGGCGCTCGGTGAGGTAGCGCACCATCTCGAAGGAGGCCGAGCCCGAGCCCACGATGGGCCCGGCGCGCAGCTCGGTGGTGGGCACGGCGGCGGCCAGCACCTCCCCGACCTCGGCCCGGCTGGCCAGGTGCTCGGAGGCCGCGGCCCTGGGGAGCAGCCCTCCGAGGTAGATGACGTGTCCCACGCCCGCCTCGCGCGCGGCCGCCCCGAAGCGCCCGGCCGCCTCCCTGTCCTGGGCGGCGAAGTCCTCCCCGCCCGACATCGAGTGCACGAGGTAGTAGGCGGTCTCCACCCCGTGCATGGCCGCGGCCAGGCCCTGCCCGGTGCGCAGGTCCCCGCGCGCTACCTGCACGCCCTCCGCCCAGGGCCGCCCGAGCACGCGGCCGGGGTCGCGCACCAGCACGCGCACGGTCCGCCCCGGGCCGATGAGGCGCGCCGCGAGCCGCCCTCCCACATACCCCGTCGCGCCCGTGACCAGGATGGTCTTCATCCGCGCGGGGCGGCGCTAGAGCGCCATCATGCCGGCGAGCTCCAAGAGCGCGAGGTCGAGCGGCTTGGTCTTCCCGGCCACCTCCGCCAGCGGCGTGGCGGCGACCTCCCCGCGGAGCATGCCGACCAGCACGCCGTGGCGTCCCGTGCCGAGGTGGTCGACGGCGGCGGCGCCCAGGCGTGTGGCCAGCATGCGGTCGGCATAGGTGGGGCGCGCCCCGCGCTGGACATGGCCGAGGATGGTGACGCGGACGTCGAAGCCGACCTCCTTGTGCTCCGTGAAATGATGGGCGAGGGAGGCCGCGTTATAGCGGGAGCCTTCAGCGACCACCACGATGCCGTGGGGCTTGCCGCGCTCGTAGGCCGCCCGGATTTCGGCCGCCAGCTTGTCCGGGTCGGTCTCCACCTCGGGGATGACGACGGCCTCCGCCCCCCCCGCGACGGCCGCCATCAGGGCCAGGTAGCCGCAGTCGCGTCCCATCACCTCGAGCAGGAAGGCCCGGCCCAGCGACGAGCCGGTCGATTTGAGGCGGTCGATGGCCTCGAGGGCGACGTTCAGGGCCGTGTCGACCCCGATGGTCACGTCGGAGCCCACCAGGTCGTTGTCGATGGTGGAGGCGACGCCGACGGTGGGAAGCCCGGCGCGGCTCAGCGCATAGGCGCCCTGCTGGGAGCCGTTGCCGCCGATGACGACGGCGGCCGAGACGCCCAGGCGCTCGAGCTGGGCGACGGCTTCGAGCTGTCCCTCAGCCTCTTTGAACCGCTTGGACCGGGCGCTGCCGAGGATGGTCCCCCCGGTCTGCATGATGCCGCCCACCTCCCGGGGCCCCAGCGGCCGCAGGTCTCCCTTGATCAGGCCCTCGAAGCCGTGCCGGGACCCGAAGGCCTCCCAGCCGCGCGAGCAGGCGGCCCGGGTCACGGCGCGGATGGCGGCGTTCATCCCCGGAGCGTCGCCCCCGCTCGTCACGACCACGATCTTCTTGGCGGGGGACATGGGCACCTCAGGATGCGGCAGACGGATGTTCGGGAGCGCGGGGGAGGTAGATGCGGAACTCCGTCCCCTCCCCCGGCGAACTGTCCACCTCGATGAAGCCCCGGCTCTGCTTGACGATGCCGTAGACCATCGCCAGGCCCAGGCCGGTGCCCTTGTCGGGGTCCTTGGTCGTGAAGAAGGGCTCGAAGATGTGGGACAGGGTCGCGGCATCCATGCCGCAGCCGGTGTCCCGGACCCGCAGCAGAGCGTAGGAGCCGGCGGGAATGGCGAAGCCTTCGCGTTCGACGGGCGTCTTGAACTCCGTGTTGTCCGTCTCGACCGTCAGCACCCCCCCGGCGGGCATGGCGTCGCGCGCGTTGACGGCCAGGTTCATCAGCACCTGCTCCAGCTGCGTCTCGTCCCCCATGACCGGGACCAGGACCGGGGACATCCGGATGTCGAGCGAGACCTTCGAGGTCAGCCCCCCGCGCAGGATCTCGCGCATGTCGGCGATGACGGAGTTGAGGTTGATGAGCCGGAGCTCGAGCGGCTGCTTGCGGCTGAAGGCCAGCAGCTGGCGCACGATGTTGGCGGCCTTCTCCCCGGCCCTCTTGATCTCCAGCAGGTCCTCGCGCCTCGGGTCGTCCGGGGCCGCGTCGGCGAGGAGCAGCCCGGTGAAGCCGCTGATGGCCGTGAGCAGGTTGTTGAAGTCGTGCGAGACCCCCGCTGCGACGCGCCCCACGGCGGCCAGGCGCTCCTGCTGGTGCATCAGGGTCATGGCCCGGCGCTGCTCGGTCACGTCGTGGGCGACGAGCACGGCCTGGACGACGCCCCCTCCCGGTTCCCGGATGGGGTGGGCCGCGACCTCGACGATGCGCTCGCCCCCGTCCTTCCCGGCATGGGCATGCTCAGTCACGGCGGGGCGGCCCGTCCCCAGGAGGTCGAGGGCCGGACAGCCGTGCCCGGGGGCCGTGCAGGGCGTGGGGCAGGAATGCAGGAGGTCGTGGCAGGTCCGCCCGAGGACCTGCTCGCGGGTCATGCCGACGGACTCCAGCATGGCCCGGTTGGCGTCGATGATGCGGAAGTCCTTGGCGTCGATGATGTAGACCATGTCCTGCATGGCGTCCATCACGGTGCGCACGAATTCCAGCTCCCGCTTGCGCGCGGCGTTCATCCTCAGGATGGACTCGACCACGTGGTTGCGGATGAGCATCATGCGGCCCAGCTCGTCGCCCGGGATGTCCTCGGCCGGGATCAGGGCCGCTTCCAGCTCGCCCCGCTCGATGGGCGGGGCGTACGAGTTGATGAGCTCGATGGGCACGAGAACCCAGTAGTGGAAGCCTACGGCCAGCGGGACGGCCAGGAGCAGCAGGAAGGCGATGAAGACATACCAGTACCCCAGCAGGTCTTGAATGGGGATGTGGAAGTGCAGATGGTGCCAGCCGACCCAGGCGCCGGAGGCGAAGAGGCCGATGACCACGGCTCCGAGGGTGAAGCGAGCGCGCAATCCCAGGGCCATAGGCGAAGATAGCAATTTCCGGCTAAACTGGGCCTATGTCCAAGACCCGTAGCCGCTGCCGCTGGGCGGGCAGCGACCCGCTCTACGTCGCCTATCACGACGAGGAGTGGGGCCGTCCCGTCCACGACGACGGCCGCCTCTTCGAGATGCTGACTCTGGAAGGGGCCCAGGCCGGGCTGTCCTGGCTGACCATCCTGCGCAAGCGCGAGAATTACCGCAAGGCCTTCGCGGGCTTCGACCCGGCCAAGGTGGCCCGCTTCGATTACCGGCGGCAGGCCCGCCTCCTTGATGACCCCGGCATCGTGCGCAACCGCCTTAAGGTGGCCTCCACCGTCACGAACGCCGCGGCGTTCCTGAAGGTGCAGGCCGAATTCGGCTCCTTCGACCGCTATGTCTGGGGGTTCGTGGGAGGCCGCCCCATCGTCCGGCGGCCGCCGGGGAACCCGCCGCCGCGCACGGCCGAGTCCGACGCCCTGAGCAAGGACCTCAAGGGACGGGGCTTCCGGTTCGTCGGCTCCACCATCTGCTACGCCTTCATGCAGGCCTGCGGCCTCGTCGACGACCATGCGGCCGGCTGCTTCCGGGCGCGCGGGGCTTGACAATCCCCTGAACTGATACTATAATTGTTACAGTTATGTCCGCCAACAGCCGTCTCGCCGTCGCCGCCCACATCCTGGCCGTCCTCGCCTCCCACGACGGGGAGGCGATGTCCTCGGCGCGCGTGGCCCAGAGCGTCAACACCAACCCGGTCGTCATCCGCCGCATCCTGGCGGCGCTGGCCAAGAAGGGCATGGTGGCCTGCGGCAAGGGGAAGGCCGGCGGCGCGCGCCTGCTGCGCTGCCCCGACCAGGTCACGCTTTGGGACCTCTCCATGGCCCTCGATGAGGAGCACCTGTTCGCCGTGCACCGCAACCCCGCCAACCCGCGTTGCCCGGGCAGCTGCGGGATGAAGGAGGCCCTGGGCAAGGCCTTCGCGCGCGCGGAGAAGGCCGCGCAGAAGGAACTGCGGCGGGTGACCGTCCAGGAATTGCTCAGGCGCTGATTTTTTTTCGGTTAATAAGTAATGAAGTCGGTTACATAAGGAGAGGACGCCATGAACGCTATAAGGGAAGCCGTCGGGCCCCGGGAGCTGCTGGAAGCCCTGCAGTCGCGCTACGCCGTAAAGCAGTTCGACCCCTCCGGGCGCATCGCGCCCGAGGTCTGGTCGGCTCTGGAGGAGGCCCTCCAGCTGTCCCCCTCGTCCTACGGCCTCCAGCCCTGGAAGTTCTTCGTCGTGGAGGACCCGGCCCTGCGCAGGAGCCTGAAGGAGGCCTCCTGGAAGCAGTCTTAGGTGGTCGACGCCGACAAGCTGGTCGTCTTCGCGGTGCGCGCCGGGGTCGGCCCGGAGGACGTGGACCGTCATATCGCCCGGGTGGCCGAAGTGCGCGGAGTGTCGGCCGAGTCCCTGGCCGGCTACCGGGCTCTGATGCTGGCCAAGGTCTCCAAGCCCGGCCCCGAGGTCGACGCTTGGGCCGCGCGGCAGGTCTACATCGCCCTCGGCGGCTTCCTGAGCGCCGCGGCCGTCCTGGGGGTCGACGCCTGCCCGATGGAGGGCATCGAACCCGCCCGCTACGACGAGATCCTCGGCCTGCGCGCGAAGGGCTATCGCGCCCTGTTCGCCGTCGCCGCCGGGGTCCGCTCGGCGCAGGACCCCTATGCGCGCAGCCCCGAGGTCCGTTTCCCGCTCGCAGAAGTCGTCGCGCACATCTAGGGGAGGCTTCATGAAACGCAGCATCGACGGCGTCTTCGAAGGCGCCCGGCAGCACTGGGTGGGCGACGGCTTCCATGTCAGCAATTTCTTCCCGTCGGCCACCGACACCGAGAAACGCATGAGCCCGTTCTTCCTGCTCGACTACCACCGGCCGGAGGCCTACTCCCCCACCACCAAGCGGCGCGGCGTGGGCACCCACCCCCACCGCGGCTTCGAGACCGTCACCGTTGCCTTCCAGGGCGCGGTGGCCCACCACGACAGCGCGGGCAACGGCGGGGTCATCCGGCCCGGCGAGGTGCAGTGGATGACGGCCGGGGCCGGCATCCTGCACAACGAGTACCACGAGGCCGAGTGGGCCAAGAAGGGCGGCGTGATGCAGATGATGCAGCTCTGGGTGAACCTGCCCCGGGCCCACAAGCGCGCGGCGCCGGCCTATCAGGCCCTGACCCGCGCGGACATCGCCGAGAAGGCCCTGCCTGGGGGAAAGGGGACGGTCCGGGTGGTCTCGGGCGCCTTCGAGGACGCCAAGGGCCCCGCCTCGTCGTTCAGCCCGGTGCACATGCTCGACCTGCGCCTAGAGCCCGGCGCGACGGTGCGCCTGCCCACGCCCGCCGGCTTCAACACGGCCCTGCTTGTGCTGGCCGGCTCCGTGAAGGCCAACGGCTCGGGGGAGGTCCCCGAGGGCAAGTGCGTGCTGTTCAAGAACGACGGCGACGAGGTCGTCGTGGAATCCCCCGGCAGGTCCAGCGTCATGTTCCTGAGCGGGGCCCCCATCGAGGAGCCGCTGGTCCACTACGGGCCGTTCCTGATGAACTCCATCGACGAGATCAACGAGGCCGTCGAGGACTTCAACGCCGGGCGCTTCGGACGCCTGGACGACTAGCGCCTGAAGAACTCCCCGGCCGCGGCGTCCCAACCCCGGGCGTCGAGCTCGCCGAGCTCGCCGGCATGCAGGGTCGGCTCGTCCTGCAGGTCCTTGCCCGCCTCGCGCAGGATGCGCCGCACGCGCGCGATGTCCTCCTGGAACAGCGACACCGCCGAGGCCCCGATCTTGAGCGTCTTAATCTCGGCGTCGAGGTTCTCCCCGTCGATCTCGCAGACCCAGTTGCCGTGGTACGGGGTGGCGTCCAGCGCCCCGAAGTCATCCTCCAGCTCCTTGTTGACCCGGGTGACCTTGCCGCTTAGCGGGGACTGGAACGGCACGGCCCGCCCCTTCTGGTGCACGCTGAACAGGGTCTGCCCGGCCTTCACCGACATCCCCACGCCCGGGAACTCGATGGAGTCGATGCGTCCGATGAGCTTCTTGGCGAAGTCGTCCAGGCCCACCTTCGCCGTGCCCTCCTCGCCGATGGCGGCCCAGCAGTGCCCCGCCGAGACCAGCACTCCGCCCGGGATGGCGAACTCCCTGGACGCGGCCTGTTCGCCCTCCGCCGCGTGCGTGACATGGACGCGCGGCAGCAGCTCCCGGCGTATCCGGTCCTGGCGGCGCAGGAGGGCCCGCTTCACGAAGGCGGTCAGCTCGTCGCCGGTGAAGGGCTTCTGCACGTAGTCCGTGGCGCCCTGCTTCATGCAGTCGACGGCCGTCTCGATGGTGGCGTAGCCGGTGACGATGACGACGTCGATGTCGGGGCGCATGTGCTTGACCGCCTTGGTCACGTCCAGGCCGTCCAACCCCGGCATCTTGAGGTCCGTGAACACGAAGTCGTAGTGGTGCAACTGCACCAGGCCCAGAGCCTCCGGGCCCGTCTCCACGGTCTCCACCCAATAGCCCTCCTGCGACAGGATCTTGCGGAACCCGTCGAGGATGACGGCCTCGTCGTCCACGCAGAGGATGCGCGCCAGCGGCTCCTTGACCTCCACGCGCTTGAGGGTCCTGGATTCGCGGGTGAAGTCCAGCTTGAGGCTGACGGCCAGGGCCTCGGCGCGCTCCTGACGCTGGCGCTTCTCCTTGGCAGCGCGCAGCCACTCGCGCACGGCCCAGTCCGCCAGCAGGAACAGGATGAACGACACGAACAATATCACGATGACCATGACGGCCTCCCCCGCGCGCGCCTCATGCGCGGTCCGAACTGCACGGCGTCAGACGGCCCAGCTCCAAGTCCAGGTCCTGCGGCACGATGCGGTACAGCCAGCCTTCGAAATAGGGGTCCTTCTCCACCAGGACGGGGTCGGCCGCCGCGTTGGCGCGGAGCACCCGGCCGCTCAGCGGCGCCATGACGGGATGCCGCGTCCCGTCGCCGGCCACCACGACGGCGCAGTCGCGCGCCTGCCCCAGCACCTCGTCTACGGCGGACAGCTCGATGCTCCGGACTCCGGAGATGCTCTTCAGGAAGAGGTCGTCGAGGCCGACCAGGGCCGTCCCGTCGGCCTCTACCGAGGCCCAGGCGACCCGGCCCAGGCGGTGGTAGCGCGCCGGGCAGGGGACGAAGGGAAGGGCGTCGGCGCCCGGCCGGCCGGGGGCGGCGCTCAGCAGCCGGCCGCAGGCCAGGCCGCGGCGCACGACCGCCAGCAGCTCTTCGGCCGTGAAGGGCTTGGGCAGGCAGTCCACCGCCCCCTGGGCCAGGGCCCGGACCGCGTTCTCGACTGTGGAGTAGCCGGTCGCCATCACCAGCGGCGCCCGTACGCCCCGGGCTTCCAGCTCCGCCATGAACCGGAAGCCGTCCATCCCCGGCATCATCACGTCGCAGAGCACCAGCCTGTACTCGGCGGCCTCCAGGAACGCCAGGCCCGCCGGGCCGCCCTCGGCCTGGTCGACGGACAGGCCCTCCTGGCCGCAGACCCGGGCCACCGCTGCCGTCACCACGGCCTCGTCGTCGACGACCAGGATGTCGCGCCGCTGCTTCATACCTTCACCGGGATCCGCACGAGGAAGCTCGTGCCGGAGCCGACCTCGCTCTCCACCGAGATGGTGCCGTTGTGGTTGTCGACGATGCCCCAGATGACGGCCAGGCCCAGGCCGTTGCCCTTCTGGCCCTTGGTCGTGAAGAAGGGCTCGAAGATGCGGTCCAGGTTCTCCTTGGGGATGCCGCTCCCCGTGTCGGAGACCCGGACCTCGATGAATTCGGTCTGTCCGGACCCGTCGACGGCCTCCCAGCGCTGCCAGAGGCAGCCTTTCCGGGCGCAGCCCTCCACCATCCCCTTCGGCGGCGACTCGAAGGTGTAGACGCCTGCGCCGCAGGCCGGGCAGGAGGCGCCCTCCTTCATCAGGGAGAGAGAGCACTCCGGACAGGAGAACAGGGCGGGGGCTGCCGATTCCAGCGAGCCCGCATGGCGATGCCCGGCCTTCCCATAGACCGGGTCGAGGTAGGCCAGCCCCTCGGACCCGTTCGCCCGGACCTTCACCCGTATCGAAGGCTTGCCGCCGACCTTGACCTCGGGGTCGAGCAGGCTGTGCCTCTTGGGGCAGAGCGCCGCTTTGATGGGCATGGTCCCCACCGGCGACAAGGTCCGGGCCGCGCTGGAAACGGCGACGGTCCCCCCCTTCGGGGCCATGGCGTCGGCGGCGTTGACGAAGAGGTTGATGAAGACCTGCTGCATCTGGTTCGAGTCCACGGCCGCGCGGGGCAGACCCTCGGCCAGGTCCAGGGCCAGGCGGACGTGCGCCGCGGCGAACTGGTTCTCGACGGAGCCGGCGGCGCGGGCGATGATGGCGTTGAGGTCGGCCTCCGCCTTGCGGGGAACCGACTGCCGAGAGAAATCCAGCAGGCTCTTGACTATCTCCCGGCTGCGGATGGTCTCGCGCACGATGACCTTGAGGTCCTCCTGCAGCTCCGGCCGGTCGGCCGTGCGCTTGACCAGGAAGCTGGCGTAGGTCAGCACCCCGGTGAGCGGGTTGTTGATCTCATGGGCCACGCCGGCCGCCAGCCGCCCCAGCGAGGCCAGCTTGTCGGATTGGAACAGCTGCAGACGGGCCTCGGAGAGCCGGCGCGTCATGTCGTCGAAGGAGCGCGCCAGCTCGCCGAGTTCGTCGTCGGAGCGCGGCTGGATGCGGTAAGCCAGGTCGCCCCCCGCCACGCGCCGCGTCGCTTCGAGCAGCTCCTCCACCGGCTCGTCGACCCAGCGGCGGAACACCGCCGCCACGATGACGGCCAGCGCCGCCGTGGCCGTCACCGAGAAGACGACGATGCCGGCCTGGCCGCGCAGGATGTCGCGCTCGACCAGGGCCAGCGGCAGGGTCACATCGAGCACGCCGAGCACGGTCTGCGCGCGCGAATGGACATGGCAGGCGGCGGTCCAGCAGGAGGGCTGGTTGTAGATCGGGTTGATGACGCCCAGCATCCTCGGCTCGCCCGACCCGGCGCGGAAGACCCGGGTGCGCTCCTTCATGGCCAGGCGCTCCAGCGGGCTGCCGGCCTGGTGGCAGCGCGTGCAGGCCTCCGCCGACTTGTCCACCATATGCCCGATCTCGGCCTCGTCGGAGGAGTAGATGACGGCGCCGGACTTGTTGAGCACGCGGATGCGGCCGATGCCCTCCTGGCGGCCCATCCTCTTGATGCTCTCGTGGACCCGGTCGCGCTGGTTGAGCAGCATGTCGTACTCGGTCCCCGACTTCACCGCCTCGGAGAGCTGGACGGCGTGGCGCTCCACCTCGGCCAGGAGGCTGCGCCGGTGCTGGCGGATGTTGAAGTAGGCGAAGACGCTCACCGTCACGAGGGCCGTGACGCCGACCGCAGCCGTGAGCTTGGCGCCGATGCGCCGGAAGGCCTTCACGGTCCCCCTCCGCGGCCTCCCGCGTGGCACTTCCCGCAGTCGTCGGAGGCGTGGCAGGCCGTACAGGACCTGTGGGCCGCGGCCTTTCCCGCGCCGCGCATCGCGCGCTCCAGCGTCCAGCCCTTCGCCTTGGGCGGGGAGGCGTGGCAGGATTCGCAGGAGGCCCCTTGATGGCACTGCGCGCAGGAGGCGCCGTACGACGAGACGTGCTCGGAATGGGCGAAGGCGACCCGTCCGGCCCCGGCGGAAGGGAGGAACACGACCTTGGCCGGAGCCTCCAGCCGGGGCCGCGCCGGTCCCTCCCCGTGGCAGGAGGAGCAGGCCGCCTCCGGCGCCCAGCGCCTATGGCAGTCGAGGCATTGCCGGTGCACGGCGGCCGTCCGGGCGGGCCGGTCCAGCTCCGGGCGGTTGCGCTCGGCCGGATGGCATTCCCCGCAGCCGGCGATGGGCCGGGCCAGGTTGTAGTGGTGGCAGGAGACGCAACCCGAGCCCATCTCTGCCATGGCGGCGTGGCCGCGGTGCGGGAAGCGGACCGGGCCGTAGGGAGGCAGGCCCGAGCCCAGCGTCATGGCCTTCGGGGCCTGTTCGAGGGCGTTCGTCCCCTTTATGGACGCCCGCGGGCAGGCCGCCAGCGCGGGGTCCTGCTTGGTCGGCGTGTCCCTGACATGGCAGGTCCGGCAGCGCACCGCCGCCTGTCCCAGCGCGGGGCCGCTGAGGAGGAGGGCCAAGAAGAACGACGCCGGAAGGCTAGCCGCGTACCGCATATTTCGTCCTCGGCGCGCGCGGCCGGCTCGGCAGGCTGATGACCGGGAAGACCAGCACCGCGGCGCGATAGAGCAGGACCAGCAGGGACACGAACCCGACCGTCACGACGACCTCGCCCGGCGACGGCACATAGCGGCCGAACGAGAACGGGGGCGTATAGGCGACGATGAAGTTGTTCACGCGGTTGAGCAGGACCCCGCCCACGGCCAGCGCCGCGGCCGTGAACAGCCCGGCCTTCGAACGGCGCGCCTCCTCGGACAGGAAGAGGCGCAGCGGGACGACGATGCCGAAGAACACCTCGACCATGAACATCACCGCGGGGAAGTCCAGGCGCGCCAGGTGCACGAAGGTCTCCCGGATGAACATGTCCCCGAGCTTGAAGGCCAGGTAGACCCCGAGCAGGGGGGCCGTCATGCGCCCGATGCGCGAGAGCAGGTCCATCTCCGGCTCCAGCCCCAGCGAACGCGACGCCAGGAGCGACTCGAGGATGACCATCGGAAAGCCGACCGAGATGGCCGAGAGCAGGAAGAGCAGGGGCAGCACGGGGGTCTGCCACAAGGGATGCATCTTAGGCCCCGCGATGACCATCAGGGTCCCCAGCGAGGACTGGTGCAGGGTCGACAGGACGATGCCGGCTATGATGAAGAAGGACATCGTGGAGGAGAGGCCCCGCTCGAGCAGGCGCAGCCCCCGGTCCACGAAACCGTTGAGCCGGGACAACGCGCCCGGCAGGTCGACCCTCCCTATGAAGCGCTCCGTCACCACCGGCAGGAACTCGATGTAGAGCACGTTCAGATAGATGGTCACGCAGATGCCGACCTCGAAGAGGGCCGAGTTGCCGTTCCACATGAAGATGGGGTGCCAGATGTAGTACCAGCGCCCGATGTCGATGCAGACCCCCATGGCCACGAAGGTGTAGCCGAGCATCGCCGTCAGCAGGGCCGGCCTCACCAGCGCGTGGTAGCGCTCCCGGTGCATCACATGCCCGAGCGCGGCCGTCGTGAACCCCCCCGCCGCCAACGCCACCCCGCCCGCCACGTCGACCCCGATCCACAGGCCCCAGGGGTACTGGTCGGAGAGGTTCGTCACGGCGCCGATGCCGAGGAAGACGCGCGCGGCGACGACGGCCAGGCCGGCCGCGGCGAGCAGCAGCAGCACGGCCACGCCGGGGGTCAGGAAGCGGACCTGCACCGGCTGGGGAGCATGGGGATGCGCCATGTCAGCCCTCCCCGTCGCGGCCCGCCGGCCGCTTCGCGTCCCACATCAGCAGGCCCAGCAGGGAATAGAGCGCCACAGGGGGCACGAAGTACGCGAAGATCCCGTGCTGGATGCTCTCGGAGACCCCCGGGGCGGGGTCCGGGCCCAAGGCGGGGAGCCCGATTCCCGCGCCGTCGCGGGCCGATAGGTACAGCCACGACGCGCCGCCCACCTCCCGTTCCCCGTAGACGGCCTCGGCATACCTCTCAGGGTGGTTCTTCACGCGCGAGCGCGCCACGCGCACCAGCTCCTCGCGCGGCCCGTAGGTCAGCGCCTCGACCGGGCAGTTCTCGACGCAGGCGGGGAGCTTCCCCTCGGCGCGCCGCGGGGCGCAGAAGTCGCACTTCATGATGCGGGGCTGGAGGGCCTTCTTCCATTCGAAGGCCGGCACCTGGAACGGACAGGCCACCATGCAATAGCGGCAGCCGATGCAGCGGTCCGTGTCCCAGACCACCGAGCCGTCGTCCTGCTTGACCAGCGCCCCGACGATGCAGGCGGAGACGCAGGCCGGATGGTCGCAGTGCATGCACTGCGCCTTGACGAAGGCGGGCAGCCCGCCCGGGCCCGCTCCGGCCGTACGGTTGACGACCGTCAGCGCTCCGGCGTCTGGCCTGCGCAGCCGTTCGAACGGGGTCGCGTCCTCATAGGCCTGGCGCGGCGGGGTCGGCAGCCCGTGCGCCTCTTTGCACGCCCATTCGCAGCCGCGGCAGCCGATGCAGACGGTCGTATCGACCAGAACGCCGCCGCGCTCCGGTGCGGGGGCCGGCCGGGTACGCGCCTGGGCTTCGGGACATGGAGCGCCCAGGACTCCCGCGCCGGCAGCGGCCGCGCACTTCAGGAAGGATCGACGGTCCAGACGTTTCATCGCCGCACCCCCGACGCCCTCTGGAGTGCGACACTCCTGCCGGGCCTCTCGGAATGATGCCCGTCAACTCAGCTCATGAGCGGCGGACCGCAGGGAGGTGCCGCACGATAGGCCCCCGCATGGGAACCCGCGAAGAACCCCTCTTTCACAGGCCCCAGCGCGCGGCGCGCCGACGAGGCGTCCCGCCGCCGCCGCGCGGCCATGCTCCAACTAGGAAGGATACCGGACGGACTCGATGCGCAGGCGGAGGGTCCCTTCCGGGCGCTCCCACTCCACCATGTCCGCGGTCTTGGCGCCGAGCACGGCCGCCGCCAACGGAGAGGACCAGCTGACCGTGCCCGAGGCCGCGTCGGCCTCGTCATGTCCGACGATGCGGAAGCGCCGCAAGGCGCCGGACGGCTCGACCGCCTCCACCTCGGCCCCGAAACGCACCACTCCGGGCTCCTGAAGGGCAGGGTCGACGACGACGGCGGAGTTGAGCCTGGCTTCATAGTAGCGCAGGTCGCGCTCCACGGCCCGACGGTCGCGCCCCGACTCCGTGTCCCCGGCCAGCAGCCGCGAGCGTTCCGCCGCGAGGGCGGTGACCCTTGAGACGAGGGCGGCCTTTCCTGCGGGGGTCACATAGTTCGGACCCGGCGGCACCGGCCGCTCGGGCAGGTCGTCGCCGTGCTGGTCGCCGTCTTCCTTGGTGAAGGCCCGGCTCATACCCCGAAAGCATAGCACCTGACCCGGCCTGATTTGGTATCAAAGCTCCCATGTCCAAGCTCTTCACCCCGCTGACCCTGCGCGGCGTCACCGTGCGCAACCGCATCTTCATGTCGCCGATGTGCCAGTATTCCTGCACGGACGGCCTGGCCGAGGATTGGCACCTCGTGCACCTGGGCAGCCGCGCCGTCGGCGGTGCGGGGCTCGTCGTCGTCGAAGCCACCGGGGTCTGCCCCGAAGGGCGCATCTCCCCGGGAGACCTCGGGCTGTGGTCCGCGCGGCACGCCGAAGCCTTGCTCCCTGTCGCCCGCTTCATTAAGTCGCAAGGCGCGGTGCCCTGCGCCCAGATAGCGCATGCCGGCCGGAAAGCCTCCACCGCCCGCCCTTGGGACGGCGGCGGACCCGTCGCCCCGGAGAAGGGCGGCTGGCAACCGCTCGCTCCCTCCCCCCTCCCGTTCGACAAGGGATACGCCGCGCCCAAAGAGATGACCTTGGATGAAATCTCCCAGGCCGTCTCTTACTGGGAACGCGCGGCACGCCTGGCGCTGGAAGCCGGCTTCGAGGCCCTGGAGCTGCATTTCGCCCACGGCTACCTCGTGCAATCCTTCCTGTCGCCGCTGTCGAACCGCCGGACCGACGCCTACGGCGGCAGCCTCGAAGGCCGCATGCGCCTGGCCCTCGAGCTCACCGAGCGCGTCCGCCGCATCTGGCCGGAACGCCTGCCGCTCCTGGCGCGGGTGTCGGCCACCGACTGGATGGAGGGCGGTTGGGACCTGGGGCAAACCATCGTCCTCGCACGCGCCCTCAAGGAGCGCGGCGTGGACCTGCTCGATTGCTCCAGCGGCGGCGGCTTCCCGCAGGCGCAGATTCCCGCCGGACCGGATTTCCAGGTGCCCTTCGCCGAGGCGGTGCGCCGGGAGACCGGGCTGCCCACCGGGGCGGTGGGCTTCATCACCGAGCCCGCCCAGGCCGAGGCCATCGTCGCCTCGGGACGCGCCGACGCCGTGCTGCTCGCCCGTCAGTTCCTCAGGGAGCCCTACTGGCCGCTGCGCGCGGCCAAGGAGCTGGGCGTCGAGGGCCCCTGGCCCAAGCAGTACCTGCGCGCCAAGGCCTAGCTAGATCTTCCCGGCTTTCCAGAGCATGGCGCCGACGAAGAAGGCGGCGAGGAAGCCGGCGCAGGCCCCGATGGGGCCGCCCAGCATGAAGCCGATGAGCGCCCCCGCCATCCCGACGGCGCCCGCCTTGAGCGTCCCCTCGCGGTCCCACTTGGGGCCGTCTTCGGCCTTCTTCTCCCCCGCCGCGTAGACCTTGCCCGGAGCGGGCGGCGGGGCGGCCGTCACAGCCGCCGGCTTGGCGGTAAGAGCGGCCGGCGGAGCGGCTTTGAAATTCCTGCCGCGCAGGTCGGCGGCGGGCGCGGACGGGGCCGCGCCGAAGCCGGTCGAGGCATCGGAAGCCGCGGCCTCGGGGCTGGCGGAAGACGCTCCGGAACGGCTGCGCTCGGCGGAGAGGCCGGCCTGGCCCTTCGTGTCCAAAGAGGAAGCCGGCGCCGCCAAGAGGACCACCAGCAGGGCGCAAGTCACGCTCTGAGGATGGCAGGCGGCACCGGCTTCTAACAGGCCCCTAAGGCCTATTCGCGTCTAGGTCCTTAGGGAGTCAGCTCACTTCTTGTGGCACTTCATGCAGCCGCCCTTGGCCGCGAAGGTGGCGACGTCCTTGCCGTCCTTCTTGAAGGCCTTCTTGCCGTCATGGCAGGCGCCGCAGGACTCGCCCTTGTACATGTCGGCCATCTTGAGCTCGCTCTTCTCCTGCTTGAAGATGGGCTTCTCGCCCTCGTGGCAGGTGGCGCAGCCTCCGACCATGTCGGAGTGCTTCTTGTGAGGGAAGGCCACCTTGCCCATCTTGGCCTTCTCGTAATTGATGATTTCAGGCGCTTCCTTCTCGCCTTCCTTGGCTTCCTTCGCCTCGGCCTTCGCTTCCTTCTTCTCGGCGGCGACGGCGGCCTTCTCTTCCTTCTTACCCTTGTCGTCGCCAGCCCGAACGCCCTGCGCGAGCAGGCCGCCCAAGAAAAGGACCCCGCACAGCATCGCCAATGTCTTTCGCATTTTCACTTCCCCCCTAGCTCAGAAACCCTGAAAAACGGGTTCTTATGCCTAATTTATTGCAACAAACCAGCCTCTCGTCAAGGCTGGCTCAAGGCCCCTTGAGGACCTTGCCGGCGGCGACCACGGTCCGGACGCGGCCGCTCCAGAGCGAAGCCGGCTGGTCCAGCCGCACCCCCGGCTCCAGCACGACCAGGTCTGCCAGGCAGCCGGCGGCCAGACAGCCGGCCTTCTCCTGCAGCCCGGCCGCGTAGGCGAAGGCGCGGGTATAGGCGCCGAGCGCCGCGTCGGCGAAGATGGTCTGGTGCGCGTTCCAACCGCCCTGCGGCAGGCCGTTCCGGCTGCGCCGGGTCTGGGCCATGGCCATCCCCGCCAGCGGGTCGGCGGAGACCACCGGCCAGTCCGAGCCGAACGCCAGCACGGCGCCGGCGTCGAGCAGGTCCCGCCAGGCGAAGCTGGCGCGCCGGCGCGCCGGGTCGAGGTTGCGGGCCCAGACTCCCGAGTCGGGGTCGGGGCCGCCGGGGTCGGCGTGCAGGGGCTGCATGGACGCGGTCACATCCAGCGCCCTGAAGCGGGGGCGGTCGGCGGCGTCGAGCACTTCGATGTGCTCTATTTTGCGCCGCAGGGCCGGCCGGGGCGCCTCGCGGTCGGCCGCCTCGAAGGCGTCGAGGGCGCTCCGGACCGCCGCGTCGCCGACGGCATGCAGCGCCACGGAGAAGCCGCGCGCCTGGGCGGCCGCCACCAGCTCCGCCAGGCGGCCGCCTTCCAGGGCGGGGCTCCCGCGCTCACCGGAGCCTGCATAGGGTTCCAGCATGGCCGCGGTGCGCGACTCGATGACGCCGTCGACGAAGCCCTTGAGCCAGCCGAAGCGCAGCATCGGCCCGCCGGCCCGGGCGCGCAGCCGCGCATAGGCGGCGAGGTCCCCCTCCAGCGGCGGGCAGTAGAACACCCGTATCGGCAGCCGGCCCGCCCTCTCGAGGGCGGCCAAGATTTCGAACTCCGCGAGGTCGGCCGACATGACGGCGGCCGAGGTCACCCCGCGCTCGGCCAGATAGGCCAGGCCCCGCTCCACCCCCCGGCGCTTGTCGGCCAGGGAGCGCCCGCCGGAGGCCTTGTCCACCAGGGCGCCGTCGGCCTCGAGCACGGTGCCGGCCGAGGTTATCCCGGCCCGGGCCAGAGCCGCGCTGTTGAACCAATAGGCGTGCCCGTCGAAGCTCTCCAGGACGACGGGCCGGTCGGAGACGACGGCGTCCAGCGCCTCCTTGCTCGGGTAGCCCGGCGCGGGGACGATGGAATAGGCCCAGCCCCTGCCGCGCAGGGCGCCGCGGCCGGGGTGTTCGGCCGCCCAGCGCCGGACGAGCTCCACGGCCTCGGCCTCGGTCTTGGCGGGGCCCAGCTCGAGCTCCTCGAGCGACAGACCCCCGTCGAGCAGGTGCAGGTGCGCGTCCTGGAAGCCGGGCAGGACCAGGCCCCCCGCCGCGTCGAGGCGGCGGGCCTCCGGCGCCCGGCGGGCCAGCTCCGCGGCCCGGCCCACGGCCTCGATGACGCCGCCGCGCACCAGCACGGCGTCGGCCCCCGGGACCCCGTAGACCGGCCCTCCGGCCACGAGCAGCGCGGGGGCCGGGGCGGACCGCCTGAGGCCGCAGCCCGAGAACAGTCCGAGCAGCAGCGCGAGGATGAACGGCATGCCCACAGGATATCAAAGGACGCAGATTGCTAAAATCTCCCCCATGAACCCGATGCGCAAGAACAAGCCGGAATGGGTGGTCTCGCTGTCATTGCTCGCGCTGGCCGCCCTGGGCGGCCTGGCCGTCTCCCCCGCCGCCCCGCGCGTCGTCGGGGGCCCCGTCTCGGCGGGGGACACCGCCTGGATGCTCACCGCCACGGGCCTCGTCCTTCTGATGACCCCGGGGCTCTCCTTCTTCTACGGCGGCATGGTGCAGCGCAAGAACGTCATCTCGACGATGCTGCAGAGCTTCATCTCGATGGGTGTGCTCAGCATCGTCTGGGTGGTCGTGGGGTTCAGCCTGTCCTTCGGCGAGTCCTGGCACGGCCTCATCGGCGACCCGCGGACCTTCTTCATGTTCCGCGGCGTGGGCGGCGCCACGCATCCCGACCTCGCCCCGACCATCCCGCTGGCGCTGTTCGCGATGTTCCAGCTCAAGTTCGCCATCATCACGCCGGCCCTGATCACCGGGTCCTTCGCGGAGCGCGTGCGCTTCTCCAGCTACATCCTCTTCATCACGCTCTTCTGCCTCTTGATCTATTGCCCCCTGGCGCACTGGACCTGGCACCCGCAGGGGTTCCTCCGCCAATGGGGCGTGCTCGACTTCGCCGGCGGGACGGTCGTCCACCTCTCCGCGGGCTTCGCCGCCCTGGCCGGGGCGCTCTTCCTGGGACGGCGCCAGACCCACCTCGCCGCCGAGCCCCATGTGCCGGCCAACATCCCCTTCGTCCTGCTGGGGACGGGAATGCTGTGGTTCGGTTGGTTCGGCTTCAACGCCGGCTCCGCCCTGGCCGCCAACGAGACCGCCGTGCTGGCCTTCATCACCACCAACACCGCCTCGGCTGCGGCGATGCTGGCCTGGGTCTTCTTCGACGCGGTGCGCGGCCGCCGCCCCTCCGCGCTGGGCGCCGCCATCGGGGCCGTCGTCGGCCTGGTCGCGGTGACGCCGGCCGCGGGCTATGTGACGGTGGGGCACAGCATCTTCATCGGGGCCTTCTCGAGCCTGGTCAGCAACCTGGCCGTGCACTGGAGGTCGAAGTCCGCCCTCGACGACACCCTGGACGTCTTCCCCTGCCACGGGGTGGGCGGCATCGTGGGCATGCTGATGACGGGGATCTTCGCCGACAAGGTCGGCCTCGTCCACGGCGACGCGACGGTCTTCCTGAGGCATCTGGAGGCCCTGCTCATCGCCGGGGCGTTCTCCTTCGCCGGCTCCTACGCGCTCTACGCGCTCACCGACTCGATGATCACCCTGAGGGTGCGCCCCGAGCAGGAAGAGGCGGGCCTGGACCTCAGCCAGCACGACGAGAGCTTCGGCTCGGCTTAGAACAGCCGGACCATGAGCGCGCCGTAGGCGGCCGTCACCGCCTCATTGTTGCCCGACGGAGCCGATTCCGAGAGCCCCGCCTCCAGGCCCAGGCGCCAGGCCGGGCGCTCCAGCCTCAGGCGGGTGCCCAGCGCCGCGAAGGGGTCGATCCTCTCCGACGACCGCATCCCCGCCGGCCCCGCGACGAGGAAGGTGAAGAAGGTGGTCCCGCCTGGAGAGAGCGTCAGGTAGGCGGCCGCGCTGCCGCGCCACTCCCCCCACTCCCGGCGCGCCTCCACCCCCCCGGGGAGGCCGAAGGTCAGGGAGAGCGCGGTGTCCGGCTCGACGACCAGCCTCCCGTTCTTGAAAGCCGGGCCCGAGTCGCTCAGGCTGAGGACCGTCAGCCCGAGCTGCGCGCCAGCGTAGAGCCGCCAGGAGCCCTGCGCGCCCCCGGGCGCGAACGCCAGGTCGGCCTCCAAGGCCCCGGCCATCCCGCCCGTCTTGCGCGAGCGCGAACCGAGCGGGTCCAGCGTCCCAGTGAAGGCCGTGCCCAGCGCCTGGACATGGCCCGACAGCCTTTCCCCCATGGGGGCGCCGACCTCCCAGCCGCCCCCGGGGCCGTCCACATGCAGGCCCCGGGCGCCGGCCCCGAAATAGCCGCCGCCCATGAGCAAAGACGCCTTGCCTTCCGGCCAGACCCGGGGCGGCGCGTGGAGCGGGAGGTGGAACTGGGCAGCCTGCGCGGCCTGGACGCAGAGCAGGAGCAGCAAGGCGGCAAGGCCACGGGGCATCGCAAGACCTCTCAATCCAAGGCGTTCAGGACCCGCGCGAGGAAGGCCGCATGGTCCCAGGCATCTATATATATGGAAAGCCCCAGCCGGACAACCACCAGCTTTCGCGACGGGATGACGCTCAGGCACTGGCCTTCGTGGCCCAGGGCGTGGAAGGCGTCGCTCGGCAGCTCCCGGGCCGCCGCCGTCTCCCCCCCGAAGACCTGGGGCAGCTTCAGCCACCAATGCGCCCCGTAGCAGCCGTCCTCCGACTGCGGGGTGGGGGCGGCAGCCATGGCCGCCCAGCCTTCGGGCAGCAGGCGGCGGCCGTCCGCCAGCCCGCCGCGCCGCAGGAGGTCCCCGAAGGCGGCCCAATCCCGGGCCGGGGCGTAGACGAACGACGAGCCCACGAAGGTCCCCGCCGCGTCCGTCTCGAAGACCGCGCCCGGCATCCCGGCGGGGCCGAAGAGCTCGCGCTGCGGGAACCCGTGGTAGTCGAGTCCGGCCCGCTCCAGCGCGCGACGCAGGACCGCCGAGAGGATGTTCGAGGTGCCGCTGGCGTACTGCCAGAAGGAGCCCGGGGGATGGACCAGCGGCCTGCTGGCGGCGAAGGCGGCCGCGTCCGGCCTGGCGAAGAGCATCTGGGTGACGTCGGAGAGGGGGTTGGCATAGGTCTCGTCGAAGGCCAGGCCGCTGCGCATGCGCAGCAGGTCCTCCACCGAGATCTCCGCGCGCCGGTCGCCCGGGCCCAGCCATTGCGGCAGCAGGCGCCGGTCTTCCGGACGGAGGATGCCCATGGCCGCGGCGCGGCCGACGAGCGCCGCCAGGACGCTCTTCGACATCGACCAGCCGCACAAGGGCATCCGGGCGTCGAACCCCGGCGCGTAGCGTTCGGCGACGACGGCTCCGGCGCGCATGACGACGACGGCCCGGGTCCGGCGCAGCCGTCGGCGGGACGGTTCCTCGAAGGCCGCGGCGACGGCCGAGTCCAGGCGGCGCTCGTCGGCCCCGGACGGCGCCGCCGGCGACGGCCGGTCGGAGGGCGCCCGCACGGCGCAAAGGCGGGGCGGACGGCCCCAGGCCAAGGCGGCGCCCGGCCCGGGCCGGAAGAGCGCGGTGCGCGCCGGGAAGAGCCCGAGGAAGCGGACGCTGACCGCGTCGGCCGAGAATTTGGCCCGGAACAGGCGCAGGACGCGGTAGCTGTCCAGCGCGACGTCCTCGGCCAGGACCCCGCGCGCGTCGCGCCCGCTGACGAAGACCGCCGAGGCCAGGACCTTGGCCTTGTAGCCCGCCCCCGCCGCCGCCACGCCCGACAGGACCGCCCAGGCCCGGGCGCAGGCCCAGCCGGCCAGCAGCAGGCCCGCCCACGACAGCGGGTCGTCGAAGCGCGGCGTCATCTTGCAGGAGACTCTACAATACGGGGCGCGTCACAGGCGCGGCAGGGGGGCGTCCTCATGCGGGAGCGAGACCATCGCCCGCATGTCGGGCTTCCACCAGCCGGAGTCCGAGAGGACGACGCGCCCTCCGCGCCGCAGCAGGAGAGGTTCGCGCCCGTCCTTGAGCAGCACCCCGTCGCCGCTGCCCGCCCGCAGCAGGTGGACGGCCACCCGCACCACCGAAATCGTCCCGGCGTAGCCGTCCCCCGGGTCGAAAACCGACGGATCCACCGTCAACAGCAGGCAGACCAGCGGCCTCAGGCCGAAGGCCTTGCGCAGGACGGCGGCCCGCTTCGGGTCGGTCCACGCCGCCGAGGCGTCGAGCCCCACGAGGTCGTCGGCCTCGACCTTCGCCAACACGGCTTCCGGCGCGCGCGGGTCGTCGAGATGCAGTTCGAATGTCTTTGCCGTAAGACCTCCGACCGGCGGATTCTGGAACGCAACGATTCAGCCCTCGGCCCCGCCGCGTGACAAAAATCACATGTCACCAGGACGGAGCGTATCTACACTATCGACGATGATTGCCCCGTTGGCTGGAGGAATCCTCATCGGCCTGGCCGCCACCCTGCGGCTGTGGGCCGACGGCCGCGCGGCGGGCGTCAGCGGCGCGCTGGCGGGGACCCTGGCCAGGGGCCCGGAAGGCCGAACGCCGCATGCCCGCTTCCTGCTCGGGCTGGTCGCCGCCGGCGGCGTGCTGTCTTTGCTCGGGGTTCCGTTAGCCCAAGGAATCCTGCCGCGCTCGGACGCCGCGATGGCGGCCTCCGGCCTGCTCGTCGGCATGGGGGCCCGGCTGGCCGGCGGCTGCACCAGCGGTCACGGGGTCTGCGGCCTGAGCCGCCTCTCCCCGCGCTCATTGCTCGCCATCCTCATCTTCATGGCGTCCGGCGCCCTTTCCGTCGTCCTCACCCGAGCCCTGGCCGGAGGCCGCCTGTGACGTCCTTCGCCTCGGGGCTCCTGTTCGGCCTCGGTCTGGGCCTTTCCGGGATGACGGACCCCAAGAAGGTCGTGGGCTTCCTGGACTTCTTCGGCGGCTGGGACCCGTCGTTGGCCTTCGTCATGGGAGGAGCCGTGCTCACCCACGGCCTGGGCCTGCATCTCGTCAAACGCGACGGGAAGACCCTGTGCCGGACCGAATCCGGGAGACCCGAAGAAGCCTCGCGGGGCGGCAAGCTCGTGTTCGGCGCCTGCGTCTTCGGGCTGGGCTGGGGGCTGGGCGGGTACTGCCCGGGCCCGGCCCTGGTCGCCGCGGGCGCGGCGGGCCGTCAGCCCCTCGTCTTCCTCGCCGCCCTGGCCGTCGGCACCCTGGCGGCCGCGAAGGCCGCGGGCAGCGACTGCGGCTAGCCCAGGTCCGGCTCGACGAACAGCCAGCGCACCTCGGGCCGTTCCTTGCGCAGGCGCTTCTCGAACTCGTTGACGGCCGAGGAGAGCTCGGCCGCCGGCAGGTCCGGGCGGCAGGCGATTTTCAGGGCGACCAGGACCTCGCCGGGCCCCTGCTGCAGGGTGACGATTTCGTCCGCCTTGCCCAGGCGGGGGTCGGCGCCTACGGCGGCGCGCACGCTGGCTACGATGGCGGGGTCGGCGGACTCGCCCAGGATGAGCGACTGGACCTCGACGGCCAGGAAGGCCGCCACGACGACCAGCACCGCGCCGACCGCCATGCTGCCCAGCGCGTCCCATATCGGGTCGCCGGTCGCCCAGGCCAAGGCCAAGGCGGCCAACGCCGCCGCCAGCCCCAGGCAGGCGGCGAAGTCCTCCCCGAAGACGACGACCAGGTCGGAGTCCTTGGACCGGGAGAGGTAGGACCAGAAAGGGACTTCTCCCCGGCGCTTGTTGAGCTCGGAGACCGCCTGGGCCAGCGCCCAGCCTTCTACGACGAGCGAGAATGCCAGGATTACGATGCCCAGCCACACCTTGGTCAGCGGCTCGGGGTGGGAGAGCTTGTGCCAGCCCTCATAGAGCGAGAACAGCCCGCCCGCCGAGAACAGGAAGAGCGCGACGATGAACGACCAGAAGTAGAGCGCGCGGCCGTAGCCGAGCGGATGCTGCTCGGTCGGGGCCCTGCGCGCGGTCGACAGGCCTAGGAGGAGGAGCACCTGGTTCCCGCAGTCGGCCGCGCTGTGGATGGCCTCGGCCAGCATCGCCCCCGAACCCGTGGCGGCCGCGGCCGCGCCTTTGGCCAGGGCGATGAGGCCGTTGGCAGTCAGCGCCCTTGTGATATGAGCCGTGCCATGTCCCGCCATGGGGCGAGTATACTAGAGTCTCGACATGCCCCTTAAGCCCCTGCTGCTGTCGGCCCTCTTCGCCCTCCCTGCCTCGGCGGCCGAGCCCGTGCTGGAGGCCCGCGCCAAGGGAGCCGTGGTGGCGAAGGGCAGCGCCGCCGAGCTCTCCGCGCGCGTGGCCACCAGCCGCGTCGTGGTCCCAAACCCTTTCCTGGGCGGCCGTTCCAAGCCCTATGAGGCCTTCCCCGCCGCGGCCCTGCTCGACGCGCTCTACGGGAAGGACTGGCGGGACGCGCCGTCCGGCGAAGTGGCCTTCCTCGCCGCCGACGGCTACGCCGCGCGCGTGGCGACGGCGAAGCTCCTCGAAGGCGGCGCCTGGCTGGCCTTCCGCGACCTAGACAAAGCTCCGGCCTGGGAGCCGGTCGGGGAGAAGAACGCCGACCCGTCCCCGTTCTTCCTCATTTGGGAGAAAGCGCGCACCCCCGAGGCAGGCTATGCCTGGCCCTGGCAGGTCGTCGCCGTCGAGACCACCCGCTTCGAAGACGCCTACCCCCATCTGGCCCCCGCCGGGGCCAAGGCCGGTTCCCCGGAACTGCGGGGCTACTCGCTCTTCAGGGCCCATTGCGTCAAGTGCCATGGGCTCGACCAGGAGGGCGGCAAGGTCGGACCCGACCTGAACGCCCCCCGGAATGTGACGGAATATCGCCCCAAAGACCAGCTCAAGGCCTTTATAAAGAGAGCATCCTCCTTCCGCTACACCCAGATGCCGGACCACGACTCCTTGAGCGACAAGGACCTGGAAGACCTCTGGCGCTACCTGAAGCTCAAGGCCGCGCAACGCCAGAAGCCCTGGTAATCCAAACCTAATCCGTCATCCAGGATTCTGACGGGCGTCCGCACCCCCTCCGGCCGTCTTGTTGCATTATCTCAGCGGATTGCATACGCAAAGCCGAGGTAACCACATGATGCGCAGCCTCCTCCTCCTCATCCCCCTGGCCCTCCTCTCCCCGGCCGCCCAGGCCGGCTGGTGGATCTTCGGCCAGTCAGGGAACGAAGTCAGCCTGAGCTACCTCACCATCAACGGCGTCTCCTTCGATGAGACGGGACCGCGCATCACGGTCTACAGCAACACCCTCAAGGACGGCCAGGCGGTGGTCAAGGGACGGGCTTCGGTCCGCAAGGGCAAAATCGGGCTCGTCGAGGTCACCGCCGACGGCGGCGACTCGTGGCTGAAGGCCACTCTTTCCGCAGCCGGGGACTTCGAGCAGCGCTTCCCGGCCGAATCCGGCAAGGTCTACAAGGTCCTGGTCCGCGTCACCGACACCTCGGGCAAGACCAACGACTGGCAGTCCACCGCCAAGGAGCTCTCGGTCTCCGAGCGCGACGTGCGCTCCGAGGTCAAGGGGGCCCTGGACGCCCTGGTCGCCGCCTACCAGGCCGAGGACCCGACGAAGTTCATGGCGCTCGTCGCCGAGGACTTCGCCGGCGACTCCGTCGTGCTCGACCGCGCGGTGCGCACCGACTTCACGAACTTCGACGGCATCCAGCTCTCCTACACCATCAGCAACCTGGCCTCCAGCGACGGCGGCCTCGTCGCCGTCACCATCGCCTACCGCCGCATGCTCATCTCGACGCGCTCCGGGCAGGTGGTCTCCGACTCCGGCACCACCCAGTTCGTGTTTCGCACCGGCGATTCCGTGCCTAAGGTCTACAGCATGAAGAACCCGCTCATCTTCGGGGTGAGCGACGCCTCCGAGGTCGCCACCGGGACCCAGCCGGGCAACGACGCGCCGGTCATCGCCGTCGACGACACGGGGGCCGTGACGACCGTCGACCCGGGGACCCTAGGCACCGAGGGAGGCGGCAGCGGCGTAGCGGTCGCCGCCGCCAACGCCACCATCCCGGCGGCGCAGGGGTTCCGGTTCTCCGACGCGTCGGTCATCGGGAACCCCCCCATCCCCAACGGGGCGGACATCGCCTACAACGCCGGCGGCCCCGGCTTCCTCGTGTTCCGCACGGGGACGAAGTACCGCGCCATCGGCCTCGGGACCAATGTGGACAACATCACCTCGGCCAGCGACCAGAGCTCCGGCTACACGACCAGCGCCGCCAACGACAACGCGGCCCTGGCCGCGACGGGCGGCTACGAGTTCTATACCACGGGCCAGAAGTACGGCGTGCTGTCCATCACGACCATCAACGCCGGGGTCTCCATCGTCATCCGCTACAAGTACCAGCCCTCCGGCGCGCGCACGTTCTAGCCCGTGAAGCGACCGGCCGTCCTGCTCTGCGCCGCGCTGTGCGCCCTCCTCCCGGGGAGGGCGGCCGCGCTCGACGAGCACCCCTCCGAGGACAAGCCGGCTGAAGAAACCGTCCGCGCGGCGAACCTCATCATCGGCCAGATGACGAACTATCTCGCCGATGTCGCCGCCATGAAGTCGATGACGGACGCTGAGAAAATCGCCTACATCAAGGACAAGGCATCGGAGCGCGTCACCGAACACGTCATCGCCGCGGATGTGAAGGTCGTCAACGAAGCGATGGAAGCCGTCCTGACCAAGAGCGTCCAGTACTACACCTACACCGAAGTGGCCAAGCCCCTGCTCGAGGGGGCCGCCAAGACCGGCGTGCAGGTGAACCGCGCGCTGCTCGACAGCCGGGTCGCCGCGCTGGTCGACACCCGCATCAGCGCCGTCAAGAGCCTCTACAGCGCCGCCGAGCTGACCGGCACGGCCGTCGGCACGATGGCCAAGGAAGGCCCGATGGCCGGGGTCAAGGTCATCGGCGGCGCCATCGCCGAGAAGCTCGGCGAGTACTTCATCCCGGGCTATTCCTGGATCAAGCTCGGCGCGGACTTCACCCAGGCCCTGCTCGACTATGTCATCGCCTACGCCAACGAGGCGGCCAAGGAAGGCATCGTCGAGACCCTGTTCAACGCGAAGTCCGAGCCCGAAAAGTTCCTCAAGTGGCTCGTGAAGTCCTCCGAAGGCCAGGTCTCCGCCGAGGTCGACGAGGAATGGGAGAACTTCAACATCGAGGCCGGCCACTTCACCTTCTCCAAGACCCCCAAAGGCGCCGCCGACATGAAGGCCGCCATCAAGAGCGAGTTCCTGGCCATCCGCCGCAAAGCCCTCGACGACATGAAGGCCCAGGAGGAGTCGACCAAGCTCATCCGCTGGGCCCTCGAGGACAAGCTCCGCGAGCGCACCATCGCCGAAGAGAAGGCCCGGGAGGCCGCACAGAAGGTGCAGAACGACAAGCTGCGCATCCTCATCAAGATCGACGAGTTCAAGAACATCCACCTCGGGATGGGCAACGCCAAGGGGAAGGCCGACGACATCGCCAAGGAAAGCAAGAAATTCACCTACACGGTCACCGACGCGGCCGGCAAAGCTCACACGGTCACGGACAGCGACAACGTCTTCGCGGTGTTCCATCCGATGTCGCTCACCCTGGAGAGCCTCAAACCCGCCATCGAGGACTTCACGCTGAAGAAGGACCAGGACGAGATGTCCCCCGCCTACGAAGCGCTGGAGAAGCAGATCACCGCCGACTGGGAGAAGCAGTACAAGGCCTATCAAGACGACTACGACGCCGTCCCTTGGAGGGTCGAAGGCACCAAGGGGACCCACTACTACGCCGACATGCTCCGCTACCGGGACCTCACCAAGGCCCAGCACGACGACCTCCGCCAATCGCTCTCGAAATACCACGGCTTCCTGAGGGCCAAGAGCCAGGAGACCTACGGCCGCATCATGTCCGACATAAGCAAGGTCAGCGCGGGGCTGGACCAGCGCGTCATCCAGAACTCGCTGACCGACGTCCTCCGCGGCCTGCCATCTCAGCCCGAGGTCGAGGTCCCCCTGCGGGCCCGCCTGACGCGCGACATGCTGCCGGCGCCCGATTACGCCGCCGTCCAGCACGGGACCTGGTTCGGGCCGCTCTGGGGGGCGCTGCGCGAGCATGCCGGGGCCCTCGAGAACGAGAAGCGCCGGCTGGACGATACGATCGCGCAGCTCGACCTCAACATCGAGTGGGCCGACAAGGCGGCCGAGACCAAGATCCAGGTCGAGCAGATTGCGTCGGCGCGGGCCGCCATCGCCCGCGAGGCCTACGACTCCTCGGCGATCCTCATGCAGATGCACCTCAAGGACCTGGAGAAGCAGGGCCTGCTCGACGCCGAAGCATGGGCGAAGCCCATCATCGCCCACCTCAACGCCCTGATAGCGGCGAACGCCAAGCTGCATCAGATCCGGGCCAATTGGGCCTCGGTCTCCGAGGACCTGGGCGCCCAGTTGGCGGCCGAGAAGAAGATGATGGCCCGGCTCGAGAACGCCGGGGCCGTCCTGGGCGAGCTCTACCGCCTCCACCCGCGCGAGCAGGTCACACGCTGGACCGTCGACTGCAGCGAAGCGGTCCCCGGCTACGTCTACTCGGCCGGGGAAGGCGCGATGGAATGCCCCGCCATGGCCGCCGACCCGAAGCGCTACCTCAACACGGAGTCCCTGGCTAAGACGAAGGCGGCCTCATCGCCAGGCTCCGGGCCACCGGCATCCAATCCCTCGACCTGACCTACAACCTAGGCGTCGAGGACTATATCAAGGCCGTGGTCCCCTCCTATTTCTCGAACCCGGCGGAAATCGGCCCCGGGATGGGCTTCGTGGAGTTCGGCAAGAGCTGCTGCTTCTTCAAGGCGAGCTACTTCACGACGGAGGCGGCGAAAATCGCCAAGGTGGATATCAAGACGGGGGCGGACGGGGACGGCTACCAGGGCCGCCTGACGGGAGCGGTCCACTTCGGCCAGCCCCTGGCGGACTCCGACTTCTGGGCCGACCACACCAAGCCGGGCTGCGGCCCCATCAAGACGGCGAAGGTGAAGGACCCCCTCATCGGCACGGGAATCAACGCCTACTGCGCAGCGATTGCCGGGCAGGCGAAGATCTACGCGGAGTACAAGAAGAAGGCGGCGGCCGCCAAGGCCCTGGATTCGGAAATCGACGCCCTGACGGAGAAGGTCAACAAGGCGAACAGCGCGGCCAGCGCCTCGATGGCCGCCGCCGACTACAACGCCGTCATCGCCTTCGAATCCGAGGTCTCTTCCCTAAAGAGCAAGGTCGAGGGGACCGGGAATCTCTACGAGGACCACAAGAGCACCCTCCTGAGCAAGTTCGGCCCGATGGAGGGGGCCATCACGACGGCCAAGACCATGTCCCAGACGGGCACCACCACCTCCGGCGGCTTGCCGGGCGGGATGGGCGGCGGACAGCAGCCGGGTGGAATGGGACAGCCGCCTGGCGGAATGGGACAACAGCCGGGCGGACAGCAACCCGGTGGAAAGGGACAGCAGCCTGGTGGGCAACAGCCCGGCGGACAGCAACCCGGCGGACAACAGCCCGGTGGAAAGGGACAGCAACCGGGTGGTCAGCAACCTGGCGGACAACAGCCCGGCGGACAGCAGCCCGGTGGACAGCAACCCGGCGGGCAACAGCCCGGTGGACAGCAACCCGGCGGTCAGCAGCCGGGCGGACAGCAGCCGGGCGGTCAACTGCCCGGCGGACAACAGCCCGGCGGTCAACTGCCAGGCGGAAAGGGACAGCAGCCGGCCGGTCAACAGCCCGGCGGACAGCAACCCGACAAGCCTACGACTCCTGCGAAGCCAGAGACTCCCGTCGGCCCTACGCAGCCCAAGACTCCTCCCAAGACGCAGACGCCCGCCGATGACGATGACGACGACACCGCCATCACCCCCGCCCGTCCCCCCATCATCGGCTACACCAAGACGGCCCAACAGATCGAGGAGGACGCCGTCCGCCAGATGTACGCCGACTTCGCCAAGGCCTACGAAGGCCGGAGCGTCTCCCAGGTCCTGCGCTACATCGACGCCGAGTGGGAGTCCGGGGACGGCTCGAGCATCAGCGACCTCCAGGGCTCCCTCAGCAACACCTTCCGCGTCTTCAACGACGTCAAATGCACCATCGCCAACCTCAAGCTCAACCGCATCAAGCCGGGCCGCTGGCGCTCGAGCTACGAGATGACCATCGTCGGCCGCATCTTCGCGCAGAACCTCAAGCACGAGGAACGCTCCAACGTCGACGAAGAGGTGGCGGTGGAGAACGGAAAAGCCGTCATCAGCCGGACCCTTCAGGGGAACTTCTGGTATTTCGAGTGAGCACCACGGGGAGAGAATCATGAAGCAGACCATCAGCGCCGTCCTGGCCGCGGCCATCGCCGCCTGTCCGGGGACATCCTGGGCCTCGGAGGCCTTCGAATTCCACGCCTCCCATGAGTTCTCCGCCGTCCACAACGACATCGAGGGCCCCGGCCGGGCCTCCTCCTCCCTGAGCGACCGCTGGCGCTACCTCGACGTCCTCAACCTCAACGCCTCCGGCAAGAAGGCGGGCTGGGACTACGGCCTCAACACCGGCATCAAGGGCACCGACGATCTGCGCAACGACCCCAAGTCCTGGTCCCTGACCAACGCCCAGGGCCGCCTCTCCAACGGCATGCACACCGTGCAGGTGGGCGACACCTTTGAATCCTATTCCCAGTACGCGCTGGCCACGCCGCTGAAGGGAGCCTCCTACCGGTTCCAGAAGGAGGGCTCCTATCTCCCCGAGGTGTCGGGCGTGTTCGGCTGGGCCGTGCCGCGCTGGGACGCCTGGTGGCGCGACGAACAGACCCGGACGGTCCGGCGCCAGGGCGGCGGCGGGCGCATCAAGCAGACCGTGCTGCGCGAGCTCTGGGTGGCGGGCAGCGTCCTGACCGCGAAGGACGGCGACCGGCAGAACACCTCGGACGCCCTCTACAACGCCCGGAACTACACCGGGGACTTCTCCTACTCCCCCATCCCCGGCCTGACCGCCACCGACGAGCTCTCCAGCTCGGAGAGCGAGATGTCCCCCGACACCACCTCCGCCTATCGGAAGTCCAAGGGCAGCGCCTCGCGCCTGGAGCTGGTCGGGGACGGCGGTCCCAGCCGCGTGGCCCTGACCTACGAGAACGTACGGCCGTCGTTCTACTCGGCCTTCGGCTCGGCCACCCCGGACCGCCGCAAGGGAAAGGCCACCTGGCGCTACAAGCCCACCAAGCGCTGGACCTTCAATTTCGGCTTCCTCTGGTTCCGCAACAACCTGGGGGGCAACAGCGCCTTCACGACCTCGAGCTTCAAGCCCGAGGCGTCGGTTTCGCGCACGCGCCTGCTGCCCGGGCGGCCGTTCTCGGCCGGGGACTTCTCCTACCGCTTCGACCGCAAGTACGGCGGCAGCACCAGCGGGGCCGACCATTACTTCAACACCGGGTTCCGGGACCGATTCGGCCCGGTGGACAGCAACACGACGCTGGGCTACACCCGCTACCGGACCAAGGCCGCGGTCCGGGACTCGGACGAAATCGTGCTCAACACCTCGCTCAACTCCCGCATCGAGCTCGACGACAAGGCCCTCCGGCCCTCGGCCGCCGCCGGCGTCTGGTACTCGCGCGACGAACTGGCGCTGACCACGGACAAGATCTACGACTACTCGCTGGGCCTGGGCATCGACGCGCCGGGCTCCAAGGTGACCAGCGACTTCCGCGTGGGCTCCAACCGGGTGGTGAAGGAGACGGGGGAGAGCTCGTCGAAGCTGTTCGGCTCAGGGGCACTCTATTGGAAGCCGCCGTTCAAGGAGTCCTGGGGCAGCCACACCCTCTTCGCGCGCGGCACCTATAACGGCTATTCGTTCTCGACCAACGCGCGCAACTTCCGCGAGAAGAGCGTCAGCATAGGGGTCACGACGGAGTTCTAAGGGAAGAGCAGGGTCAGGCGCGCCCCGGCGGCCGCCCCGCCGTAGGGATTGCCGTTGATGTCCGCCCCGGCCACGACGTATTCCGCCTGCAGGCCCAGTTCCAGCCTCCGGTTGAGCTCCAGGGTCAGTCCGGCCACGGCGAACGGGGCGATGCGCCAGAAGGTCCCTTCCTCGTCGGGCCTGGAGCCGATCGGCCCGCCCAGGAGGGACTGCAGCTGGGTGTCGCTGCGAGCATGGATGTCGAAGAAGGCGGTTCCCAGCCCCCCCTCGACGACGGCCAACGGGCAGCGCTCGAATCCGCACCAGGGCATACGCCCGAGCGGGGCGCGCAGGACAGGGCGCAGACGAAAGAAGGTCGTCTTCATCTCCCTATGCCGGGAGACGATGTTCGTCCCTTCCCGGGCTTCCTCGTAGGAGGCGAGTTTGAAGCGTCCGCCGTCGAGGACCAGTTCGAAGCGCCCGCTCGGCGAGCGCAACGCGGCGCCCAGCAGGGCCACGGCCTGGCCCGGGTCGGTTCGGTACAGGGCCCCGCCGAAGGCCTCCCAGCGCCGCCGTTCGCCGGGCTTGTGGCCGTCCCAGAGGAGTCTGAGCCGTTGCTGAGCCGTCCCGCCCGCGGCCGCCGGCGCCGCCGCGGGGACGACGGGCTCCGGAGCGCTCTCTGCGCCCAAGACGGCCGAGGCCCCCGCGAGGATTTCGGTCGCCGTCGAACGCCTCAGAAAGAGCACGGCCCGCAGCCCGGCCTCGTCGGCTGTGATGCGCGCATTCATCACGACGTGCGGGCCATCGGGAGCCGTCTCGTGCACCGTCCAGCCCCGCGCCGGGTCCAGAGCTTCCAGGAGCAAATCCGCCTTCAGCGCCGCTGCGGCCGGGGCTGAGCGGCCCGTCGTGTCCTCTACCGGGGCGATCAGGACGGCCGTCCCGGAGGAGAGCGGGGCGGAGACGCCGGCAAGCAGGCGCTTGGCCGCCGCGCCGGTCTGCGCTCCGGCGGGCACTGCGAGGAAGAGAGATAGTAGGGCTGCGGTTATCATCGATTCAAGGGAAGAACAAGGTCAGGCGCGCCCCGAGAGCCGCCCCCCCGTACGGATGCGAGTTGACGCTCTCGCCGTCCCAGACATAATCCCCCTGCAGGCCCAGTTCCAGCCGCCGGTTGAACGCCAGCGTCACCCCCGCCGCCGCGAAGGGGACGACGCGCTGGAAGGTCCCCTCCTGGTCCGGCCTGTTCGAGACTACCCCGCCCAACGCCGATTGGACCCGGTTGGTGGTCCGTGCGTCAAAGCGGAAGTAGGCGAGGCCCAGGCCGCCGTCCAGGGCCGCCTCCGGGCAGCGGTCGAACCCGCACCACGGCAGGCGCCCGAGGACGGCGCGCAGCACCGGACGCAGGCGAAGGAAGGTCGCCTTGGTCTCGCGCTGGCGAAAGTAGGTGAATACCCCGTCCCGGTTCTCCTCGAATCGGGAGAGCTTGAACCGTCCGCCGTCCGCGACCAGCTCGAAGCGCCCGCTGGGCGAACGGAGCGTCGCGCCGATGAGCACCGAGGAATTGCTGGACTCGGTGCGGAAGATGGCGCCTCCGAAAGCGCCGAAACGCCGCCCAGTCCCGGACTTGTCGCCGTCCCAAAGCCGCTTGACCTTCCAGCGAACGCCCCATCCGACGACGGGGGCCGTTGCCGGCGCAACGGCCGGTTCGACTGCGGGGGTCGAACGCTCGTGCGGCGTTCCGGCATCAAGCGCCGCCGAAGCGCCCGCCAAGACTTCCGTGCCGGGTGAGCGCCGGACGAACAGGAACGCCTGGAGCCCGCTCCCATCGTCGACAATCCGCCCCAGCAGGACGAGATGGGCGCCCTCGGGGGCCGGGTCATGGAGAACCCAACCCTGGGCGGCGGACAAAACCCCCCTCTGAAGATGCGCTCTCAGCGCGGCGGCGGCCGGGGCCGAACGGCCCGTCGTGTCCTCGACCTCGCCTATGAAGACGGCGCTTCCCGAGGAGATGGCCGGTGAGACGGCCTTGAGGAGGCTGTCGGCCGCGGACTCAGGCGAGGCCGCGGCCGGCGCCGCCAAGAACAGGGCAAAAAAGCCGGCGGAAAAGCGCATCAGCCCCATCTTAAGCCGCGCCCCCTGCCCTGTCAAGGACTTCTGACTCCAGGTCACGACGGAGTTCTGAAGCTCAGGACGACTCCGTCGCCGAGTACCGTGGTGCGGAACCGCGCCTGCACGGGATAGGCCTTTCCCCGGGCGGTGAGTTCGAAGGCGCCGGACTCCCCCGCCATGAACCTCAGGCGCGCCAGCATCTCGGCATGGATGGCCTGCGGGACCGCCACCGACGAGCGGCGCTCGCCGGCGATGACGGTGTAGACTTCGTGCCCGTCGGGCCCGGCTTCGACGCCCGCCTCCTCGGCCCCCTCCTCCAGCGCGTTGATGAGGAAGGCTTCGACCAGGAGCTTGGGCCTGACGCCTTCAGGGTCGGGCTCGGGGCTTGCGGACACCTCAGCGCCTCAAGGCCTGCGCAGGTGCCAGGCTTTGGGGCGGAGGAAGCAGGCGATGCCCGCCGTCGAGAGCGTCAGCCCCAGGCCGCTGTCCTTGCGGCCGGACCAAGGCAGGTAGGGGCTGACCCGGTCGCAGCAGTTCCAATAGGCGCTGCCGGCGTCCACCTGCGACAGGATGCGCTGCGCGCGAGCCTTCGAGCGGGAGTAGACGCCCGCCGTCAGGCCGTAGGCGGTGTCGTTCATCAGGCGCACCGCCTCGTCGTCGGAGCGGACCTTCATCAGTCCGATGACGGGCCCGAAGCTCTCCTCCCGCATCAGCGCCATCTCATGGGTGCACCGGTCGAGCACGGTGGGCGCGAAGAAGGCGCCTGGCCGGGGCAGGCGCCGTCCGCCCCACAAGAGGCGCGCGCCCTTGCGCACGGCGTCCCGCACCTGGGATTCGAGGAAGGGGACCTGTTCGGCGCGCGCCAGAGGCCCGAGGTAGGTGTCCCGGTCCATCGGGTCGCCGACCTTGAAGCCGCGCACGGCGTCCAGGAAGGCTTCCAGGAAGCGCTCGTAGATGCGCTCGTGCACATAGACGCGCTCGACGGCGCAGCAGCTCTGCCCGGCGTTGTAGAAGGCCCCGTCCGCCACGGCGGGGGCGGCCTTCAGGGGGTCGGCGTCCTGCGCGATATAGACGGGGTCCTTGCCGCCCAGCTCGAGCTGGACCTTTATGAGGCGGCGAGCCGCGGCCTCGGCGACCTTCTTCCCCGTGGCTACGGAGCCCGTGAAGAACACCGCGTCGATGTCGGACTCGAGCAGGGCCGCTCCGGCCCGCCCGGCGCCGAACACCGGCGAGAAGACGGAGCGGGGCACGCCGGCCCTCCAAAGCAGGCGGGCCATAGCCCTCCCCGTCGCCTGCGCGTGCTCCGAGGGCTTGTAGAGCACGGCGTTGCCGGTGAGGAGGGCCGGCACGAAGACGTTCGTGCCGACGAACCACGGGTAGTTCCAGGCCGAGATGTTGGCCACGACGCCCAACGGCTCATGGGTGAGCGCTTCGGCCGTCCCCCCCGCGTCGCGCACGCTATGGGGACGCAGCGCCGCCTCGAAGTTGTCGATGAAGAAGCCCAGGCGCCCCGGCAGGGCGTTGAGCTCGTTATAGGACTGGGAGAGGGGCTTGCCCATGTCGCGCGTGAGGGTGCGCGCCAAGGAATCCTTCTCCCGCTCGACGAAGGCCGCGAAGCGCCTCAGGACGGCTTTGCGCCGGGCGGCCGGCAGGGCCGCCCAGGCCGGCTGGGCTCGGCGGGCGGCCCGGGCCAGGGACTCGGCCCCGCTCATGCCCGCAGGGCCTTGGAGAACAGCGCCTCGAAGTCCTTGCGCCGGACCGGCCGGGGGTTTAGCTGATGGCAGGGGTCGGCGACGGCGACGTCGACGAGCCGGGGCAGGTGTTCCTTGCGCACCCCCGCCTTCGCCAGGCCGCGCGGGATGCCCAGCGACCTCTTGAGCCCGGTGAGCCAGCCCACCAGTTCCTTCGCGCCGACCACCTGGGCCATGACCTTGAACTTCTCGCGGCAGACGGGCTTGTTGAAGGCCATCACGAAGTCGATCATGATGCCGTTGGCCAGCCCATGGTGCATGTCGCAGACCGTCGACAGAGCGTGGGCGCAGGAATGCGTGGCGCCCAGGCCCTTCTGGAAGGCGGCCGCGCCCATCAGGGCGGCGTTCATCATGTCCCCGCGGGCCGCGAGGTCGCGCGGCTTGGCCACGCAGCGCTTGAGGCTGCGCGCGGCCAGGCGCAGGCCTTCCAGCGCCACGCCGTCGCAGAGCGGGTTATAGTCCCCCGCCGTGATGTACGACTCGACGAGGTGGGTGACGGCATCCATGCCGGTGGCCGCGGTGACCCCGGGCGGGAGCCCCACGGTCAGTTCGGGGTCGAGCAAGGCCGCGCGCGGCATCAGCTTGGGGCTGAAGACGATGCGCTTCACATGGCTGCCGTCCTCGGAGATGACGGCGGAGCGGCCCACCTCGCTGCCGGTGCCCGCGGTGGTGGGGAGGGCCACGACGGGCGGGACGGGGCCGGAGACCGGCTTCTGGCCTGGGACGCCCTCGGCGTAGGCGAACAGGCAACCCTTGTGCCCGGCCAGGACGGCCACGGCCTTCGCCACGTCGATGGCCGCCCCGCCGCCCAGCGCCACGATGCCGTCGCAGGCCGCGTCGCGCCAGGCTTCCAGGGCGGCATGGACATGGGACTCCACGGGGTTGCCCGAGAGCTCCGCGTAGACGGCGGCCGCCCCGCTCAGGCGGAGCAGCTCGTCGAAGAAGGGCTGGCCGGCCACTCCCTTGTCGCTGACCAGCAGCGCGCGCCGGATGCCGAACTCCTTTAGCTTGGCCGGCAGGAGCTTTCGGGCCCCGGGACCGAAGTGTATCTCCGTCGGGAAGTTGTAGCGGTGGACTGCCATGGTGGCCTCGTTCTAGATGCGCTCGAAATAGCGGTTCAGTTCCCAGTTGGTGACGGCCTTCTCGAAGGAGGCCAGCTCCCAGCGCCCGGCATGGAGGTAGTGGGAATGGACGGCCTCCCCGAAGGCGGCCTTGGCCGCCGACGAGCGCTCCCAGCAGCCAAGAGCCGCGCCCAGGGACTTGGGCACCTCGCTCAGGCCCTTCGAGTGGTAGGCGTCGCCGCGGAACTCAGCCGGCGCCTTCAAGCCGTTCTCGATGCCATGAAGGAAGGCCGCGATGGTCGCGGCGTAAGCGAGATAGGGGTTGGCGTCGGCGCCCGGGATGCGGTTCTCTAGCCGGAAGCTGCCCTCATGGCCGACGACCCGGAAGCCGCAGGTCCGGTTGTCCCGGCCCCAGGCCAGGCGCGTCGGGGCGAAAGAGGAGGCCACGTAGCGCTTGTAGGAGTTCACCGTCGGGGCGAAGAAGAGCGAGAAATCGCGTGCCAGCGCCAGCGAGCCGGCCAGGACCTGGGAGAAGGCCTTCGAAGGCCCGTGCGCCTTCGCATCCCAGAGCTGGTTCTTCTTCATGGCCCTGTCCCACAGGCTGGCGTGCAGATGGAAGCTCGAGCCGGCCTGCGCCGCGTCGGGCTTGGCCATGAAGGTGGCCGAGACCCCCTTCTGGATGGCGATCTCCTTGGCGCCGTGCTTGTAGACCACATGCCGGTCCGCCATCTCCAGCGGCTCGGCGGGGCGCAGGTTTATCTCCTGCTGACCGAAGCCCCATTCGCCTTTCGAGCCCTCGATGGGGACGCCGGCCGCCTCGAGCTGGTTGCGGATCTCCCGCACGACGAACTCCTCCTTCGTGCCCTGCAGGATGTGGTAGTCCTCGATGTACTTGCCCACCTGCTCGAGCCGGTGATAGCCCTTGGCGCGCGCCTCTTCGTAGCCGTCCTTATAGAGGTAGAGCTCCAGCTCGGAACCGACCATGAAGCGCAGGCCCTTGGCCGCGGCGCGGGCGACCTGCCGCTTGAGGATGGCGCGCGGCGAGACCTCGACCTCGGCCCCTGCTTCGGACTCCAGGTCGCAGAGGACGAGGGCCGTCTTCTCCAGCCAGGGCAGCAGGCGGGCGGTGGAATAATCCGGGACCAGGTGGAAGTCCCCGTAGCCCTTCTCCCAGCTGGTCAGCTCGAAACCCTGGACCGGGTCCATCTCCATGTCGACGGTCAGCAGGTAGGCGCAGGCGTGGGTGCCGTGAGAGGCCGCCTCGTCGGCGAAGAACGCCCCGGTGATGCGCTTGCCCATGAGCCGCCCGAGCATGTCCGGGAACACCATCACGACGGTGTCCACCTCGCCGCGGCGGCAGAGGTCGACCAGCTTCTTGAGGTTCAGCATGGGGTCTCCGGCCCAGGAGGGCCGCCCGCATTGTACGAAACCGGAACGCGCCCTATACTGTCCCCATGCGCTCCCGTTCGGCCACCTCCTGGGGCCGCCTCGGCGTCATCGCCGCTCTCTTCGCCGGCGCCTGGACCTTCTGGCCCTCGCCGTGGCTCTACCCTCTGCGCATCCTGACCAGCCTGCTCCATGAGTTCGGCCACGGCGCCGCTTGCCTCCTCACCGGCGGGGACGTGAACGGCGTCGTCATAGACCCCAGCGGCTCGGGACGCTGCCTGATCCAGGGCGGGTCGTACGCCGTTTCCCTCACCTGCGGCTATCTGGGCTCCATAGCCGCCGGCTGCGGCCTCATCCTCGCGGCCAGCCGCGCGAGATTCAAAGGCCGGGTCTCGGTGGGCTTGGGCTTCGCCCTCTGCGCGGCCACCCTCGCCTTCGTGACCACCAAGACCGGCCTCACCTACGGGATGGGCGCGGGGACCTTCCTGATGCTCTCGGGCTGGAAGCTCTCCGAGGACTTAAACGACCTCATCTTGACCTTCCTCGGCACGGTCACCTGCATGTACGCCCTGCTCGACATGCGCTATATGTTCGTCACCGGCATGGAGACCGACGCCGTGCTCTTCTCCAAATATATTCTGCCCCTGCCCTCGCCCGTCTGGGCCGGCCTCTGGTCGCTGGGAGCGGCCGTCTGCCTCAAGCAGACCCTGGCTACGGCCGTGCGCTGGGGTGAGAAGCGCCCGCTTATAGAGGGATGAGCCGGCGCAGACCGTGCGCCAGCACGACCGGGTAGAGCGCAAGATTGCGCAGCAGGGCCGCGGGCCAGAAGTAGCCGGGAGGGGCGCTCCCTTCCTTCAACGTGCGGGCCAGGCCCTCCAAGTGCCGCCGGCCGAACGGACCGGGGCACAATCGCGCGACCAGTTCCTCCGGCAGGCCCTGCGCCCCGTGCATCGCGCCCACCCAGCCTCCCACGACGGCGCCGATGGAGTCGGCATCCCCCCCGGCCGAGACCGCCTCGACGAGGCAGGCCCGGGGGTCGGCCCCGAAGCGGCCGAACAGGAAGGCGGAGAAGGCGACTGTCTGGACGCTGTAGCCGGAGTTCCCCAGGGCGGCGACGGCCTCTTCGACGCCCGCCGAGCGCGCGACGAGGTCAAAGGCCTTGCCGACGGCGGCTAGCAGTTCGGGATGCCGCAGCGAGGCCGACGCCGCGCGCAGCGCGGCCAGGGGGTCCGTCCCGCCGTGCGCGGCCGCGTCGGCGACGAAGACGGCGGCTTCCACGGCCCGGGCGTCGGTATGCGTGACGCGGGCCAGGGCCTCGGCGAAGGCGCGCCGCCGCTCGGTCTGGTCCGGGAAGAACGCCCCCACGACGGCGGAGCGCATCGCCGCGCCGTTGCCGGCCGAAGGCACGCCGCTCTCCTTCATCCCCAGGCTGGCCTTGAGGCAGGCCCGCACCGTGGCTAGGCCGACTCCGAAGGGCAGGCGCCAGAACCAGCCGACCAAAGAGCGCCGGAAGGCCGCGGCGCAGGCCTGGGCGTCCCCCGGATGCCGGGCCAGCGCCTGGGCGACCAGGGCCGCCTGCTCGGTGTCGTCCGAGACGAAGCCGACGGGACCGAGGAGCCGGTAGCGGTCGAGGCGTCCCCAGCGCCGGCGCACGGCCTCGGCCGTCATGCCCTCGGCGGGCAGGCCCAGGGCGTCGCCGACGGCCGTGCCGAGCAGCACTCCGGCTAGCCTGTCAGGGGTCAAGGCAAGAGTTCGACGGAACGCAGCCAAGCCTCAGAAGTAGACTTGGTGTCGTTCGAGTCGCTCTTGAGGAGCAGGCCTTTGAGGGCGGGCAGCCCGCCGGAATCCTTCGGGAAGGCCCGGGCGTAGTCGGCGGCCAGGTCGGCCTCGACCGTGGTCCAGTCCGTGGCCCCCGAGCCCAGGCAGACGTAGGCGAGGTTGGAGAAGTGGGCGCTGCGCACCAAGGCGCCCGCCGCCCCCTTCTCGCACCAGGCGTAGGCGATGGTGTTGGGCGGCGAGAAAATCCCGCCGCCCCGGCCGAAGGCGATGTAAGCCCGGAACGCGGCGTCGTCGCCGGACTTCTTGGAGAGGTCGGTGCCCTTCGGCGTGGCCGCGACCTTGAGGGTGAAGCGCAGGCGGCGCCCCGAGCGCGGGAAGCCCTTCTCGGTGCCGATGAGGACGGAGTCGGCCGAGCCCTTCATGTGCAGGACGCCCGGCTCCAGCGCCCAGTCCTTGGGTTCCTGGCGCTTGGAAGCCCAGTCGTTGGCCGCCATCCAAGAGCGCAGTTCCTGCGGGGCGTCGGGGAAAACAGCCAGCGGAACGGGCTGTGCGACGGCGGGTCCGATGACGGGCACGGCCAGCGCGGCGGCAAGGGCCAGGGCTTTCTCCATCGGGACATTATACGCCGGGAAGCCTGCGAAGCGCCGCTATGCCGGCACGGCGCCGCGCAGGGCGGCGACCAGCTCGCCGGCCGTGGCGAAGCGGTTGCGCGGGTCCGGCTCGAGGGCCCGGGCCAGCACGACGTCCAGGGCCGGGGTGACGAGCGGGTTGACCCTCCCGGCCGGCACGAAGACCCGGTTGAGCTTGGCCTGCAGCGGGGAGGAGCCCGTGAAAGGCGGAAGCCCGGTCAGCATCTCGTAGAGGCAGCAGCCCAGGGCGAAGACGTCCACCGAGGGCGCCACCACCCCCGACTCCTGCTCGGGCGCCATGTAGATGGGCGTGCCGACGACCTCGTTGCGCGTCATCGTGGACAGGGTGTCCTGGACCCGGCGCGCTATGCCGAAGTCCATCACCTTGGCCCGGCCGTCCTCCACCATGATGTTGTCGGGCTTGAGGTCCTGATGGACGGTCCCGCGGCCGTGGGCGTAGTCCAGCGCGCCTGCGACCTGCGCGGCCAGGTCGACGGCCTCGGGCAGGGGCAGCACTCCCCGATCCTGCAGGACCCCGCGCAGGGTATCCCCGCCGAGGACCTCGAAGACCAGATAGAGCCCGTCCCCCTCTTCGAGCACGGAATGGATTTCGATGATGTTGGGATGGCGCAGCGCGGCCACCGTGCGCGCCTCCTTCAAGAAGCGCTTGCGCGCGCGCGGGTCGTCGGCGATTTCGGAGCGCATCTTCTTGATGGCCACCTTGCGGTCGAGCGCCCGGTCGACGGCCTCGAAGACCTCGCCCATGCCGCCCTGGCCCAGCTTCCCGGTGACCTCGAAGCCCCCCACCGTCTCCCGCCCGCCCTCAGCAGGGGCGGCGCGCTGGGAGAACCCGGTCTGGCCGCGCTCCCGGAACAGCGCGTAGCCTACGGCCGCTAGCGTCAGGAGCAGGGGCAGCCCGTAGATGAGCCAGCGCGGCGGAGGGCGCCGATGCTGGCCGGAGGCGTCGGCCTTTCCGTCCTGGCGCGCCAGCGCCTGGCGGTAGATCTCGTTGAAGGCGGCGGGGTCGAGCTTCGCCGCCGACTCGTAGTCCGCCATCGCTTCGGCCCGCTTCCCCATCGCCTCGTAGACCAACGCCCGGGTCCGGTACGAATCGGCGTCGCGCGCGTTCCGGGCCAGCACGGCCTGGATGGCGGCCAGCGCCTCCTCATGGCGGGCCAGCTCGGAGAGGATGAGGGCCCGGGTCTTGAGGCCCATGGGGTCGCCGGGATTCAAGCGCAGGCCCTCGTCCGCGTCGGCCAGGGCGCCTTGCTTGTCCTTGAGCCCTCGGCGGGCCATGGCGCGCAGGATGAAGTAGTCCGAGCGCCTCGGGTTCTTTTCGATGAGCCGCGTGAAGTTTCCCTCGGCCTCGCGCCACAGCCCCCCGCGTACCTCGGTGAGGCCGCGCTGCAGGAGCCGGGCTTCGCCCACCTCGCGGGGGGCGGCGGGGTCGCGCAGGGTGATGGGCACGGCCGCCAAGCCGAAGCCGTCCGCCGCGGCGCGCTCCGGCGTGGACGCCATGTCCGCCTCGGCTCCCATAGGCGGCCTGGCCGCCGGCTCGTGGAGGGTCCCCTTCATGGGCAGCCCGACGCGGGAGGCCACATAATGCTCCATCTCGGCCAGCCCGGCGTCCTTGGGGGAGAGCTCGAGGCCCTGGCGCACCTGCTCAAGGGCGCCAGGATAGTCCCCTTGCTGGATGGCGGCCAGGGCGGCGAAACGGTACGGTATGGGGTCTTTGGGGTGCTCCTCTTTGAGCCGGTCGGCGAGCTGCCCGGCTCCGTCGTAGTTTCCCTGACCCAGTTGGTCGCGAAACTCTTCGTAGGGGGCCTGATAGGATGGCGGGGGCTCCCACGGGGGCAGCTCGGCCGGGGGGGTGGGCTGGGTCGGGTCGGGCTTCGGTTCCGGTTTCATCCCGCGATGCCAGATTCCGTGCTCATCCTGCCAGGACACTTCGATGCCGAAGCCTCCCCCCGCGGGAGACCCCCCATCCTTTAGGAGATTGTTATCGTTCTTCGACTTCGTGGCGGCCGTTCCTGACACGCTCTCGCCCACCTCCGACGCGGTGGTCGTCATGCCCGGTGGTCCGCCATTCGCAATTGCGGCAGTGAGGAGGAGCAGGAGGGCCGCAAGCCGGAGCGGGCGCATACCTTGGGAGGATAGACGGAGTTCCGCCTCCTTTCAAGGGTGCGGTGCGGGGCCCTATTGCGGGCTGTTTCGGGAGCGCCCGGCTCCCCCCCGCATGAAGGCCGACACAGCCTCGGAGGTCTCTGCCGGATAGGTGAGGGTAAACGCGTGGCCGGCGTTCCTCAGGACGACGGCCTCCTCCCCCTCCCGCAGCGGGATGACGCGGTCGGAGTCCCCATGGACGCGCAGGACGGGGCAGTCGGGCCTGCCGAGGCCCTGCCACTCGTAGGCCATGCGCCCGTACTCGCGGATATGGGCGGCCAGCGTCCGGGAGGCCATGTCGCAGAGCAGCCCGAGTTCCGCGTCCCCGACCGGGCGGAAGCGCCAGCGCACCAGCGCCGGGAAGCCCCGCAAGGACAGGGCGAAGTCGGGGACGAGGGCGCGGAAGCGGTACAGCAGGTGCATGAAGGCGGGCAGGCGCGGCGGCGCCACGCAGGAACCCAGGAGGACGAGGCCGGCCGCCTTCATCTGCAAGGACATCTCGGCGGCCGCCATACCGCCGAACGAAGCGCCTCCTATGAAGTCCCCGTCCTTGCGGCCGTGCGCTTCGATGCTCCGCTCGGCGAAATGGGTCAGGCTCTCTCCCTCCTCGGGCGCGAGGTTCTCGGCGATGCGCAGGCCGGGGATGCCCAGCGGGCGCAGAAGTCTAGAGTCGGCGCCGAGGCCGGGGAAGAGGACGAGGGTCATGCGCTGGGGACGGGGTCCGAAGTCGCCGCTAGCGGAGCCTTCCTGCTCAGATGTCGGTCCTTAGCGGCCCAGCAAGCCCGCCAATACGGCCTTGAGCAGCAGCAAGACCCCCGCCCCGCCCTTGGCGCGCAGGCGATGGACCCCGGGAGGCAAGTCCCGGGAGTGGGCGTCCCCCACGCTGACCAGGCGAGCGGCCGGCACGGCGGCGGCCAGCGGGGCATCTCCCCCGGAGGGCAGGCCGAACTCGTCGCCGACGACGAGGAGGTCCTCCTGAGCGACGCCGTGCGGCAGGGCGGCCAAAGCCCGGACCAGGCCGGCCCCCTTGTCCGAACGGCTGAAGTAGACGAACTCCTTGTTGTGCATCACCCGGTAGAGGTAGCCGCGTTCGGCCAAACGCCGGCCCACGGCCTCGGCCAGGCCGGCGCCGTTCATATCGCCCTTGGGAAGCTTGAGCATCACCTGGCCCGGGGTGGCGATGACCTCGGCCGAGAGGCCCAGCTCGGCCGCCGTGGTCCGACATAGGGCCTCCAGCGCTCTAGCCACGGAAAGGTCCCAAGGGTCGGCCCACAGGGTCCGGGCGCGGCCTTGGGCGTCGAAGCCCACGAGCTCGGTCCCCACCCCACCCGAGATGAAGAGGTGCCTCCTCAGCGGCGCGGGAATCCGGTCGACGAAGGGCTTCAGGTCCATCGGGAACGGCGTGCCGGGCAGCTCGTAGTGCCGCGAGGTGGCGATGACCACCGGGATGCCCTTATAAAGGAGGGCATTGATGGACTGCAGCAGCTCTTCGGCCACAGGCAGGCTCAGGCCGTCAGGGCCGCGGTCCGCCAGCGTGCTGTCATAATCCATCACCACGGCTTTGGGCGGACGCCGGGAAAGGCCCGCCAGGAGGCCGGCGTCCTGGTCCTCAGAGACGGCGGAATACACCCGTCCCGCGGGGAGCGTAGGAGCGAACAGGCGCGGCGCCAAAGACGGCGCCGGCAGGACTGGCAGCGCCAGGCGCGGCAGGGCCAGGGACGGCACGACCGGCGCTATGGGCGCCGGCCGCACCAGGGAGAGGGCTAGGACGACGGCCCTCATCGCCTTACTCCTGGACGGCCATCAGCTTCTTGAGCGTCTCGAGCACCGCGGCCTTGTAGGCCTGATAGCCGTTGGCCAGGTCCTCGGCGGTGGGCGTGTACTGCACGTCCGGCGTCACGCCCAGGTTCTCGATGGGCTTGCCGCTGGTCCGCATCGCGATGGTCCAGGTGTAGGACAGCCCCGCGATGCCGAACTGGTTCGGGAAGGAGAGGCCCTTCACCGCGCCGCCGGCGCCGGAGGTGCGTACCCCGAAGAGGGTGGCGCGCTTGTTATCCTGCAGGACCGCCGGGAAGAAGTCGCCGCAGGAGAAGTCCATTTCGTTGATCAGCATCATGATGGGCTTCGTGTAGCGCTGTACGGCTTGCGCCTCGATCTTGTCCAGGCCCAGGAACGGGAACAGGTCGGTCAGGCGCTTGCCGGCCTTGAGCTGGGTATAGACGAACTGCGCGTACATCACGAAGGCGCGCCAGACCTTCATCGTCACCTTGTAGCCGTCCAGGGATTCACCGAGAATCTGGCGGACCTGCTCCTCGCTGCGCACCTGCTGGGCCGCCATCAGGGTCTGGATGGCCTCGTAGGCGTCCTCCTCGCCCACCGCGACCTTCTGGGTGGGGGCGAGCAGCGGCTTGGAGGTCAGCCGCGCCAGCAGAGCGTACATGTAGAAGAGGCTGCCGCCCGGATTGTTCACCTGGTCGATGACGAGCGAGTCCGTCTCCTCTTCGAACTTCTGCATCAGCTCGCCGAACTTCTCGGCGGTCTTGGCGTCGCCCTCGTACGAGGCGATGCGCACATAACCGACCTTCTTCCCCTCCGCCGTCTTGAAGATGTAGGCGTGGAACGGGCTGCGGGCGTTAGCCTTCCAGACCACCTCGCCGAGCTCGGGCACGAAGCTCTCGCGCCCGCCGATCTGGTAGGGGTTCATCCTCTCCTTGGGCGCCCGGCGGCCGTAGAGCGCGGCCATCGGGTTGAGGCCGGAAGGGATCAGGCTCTTGATGGCCGCCTTGAGGGAGGCCGCCCAGCCCTGGTCCATGGGCTCGCCTCCGGCGTTCTCCACCGTGACGGGGGCGCCCGGCGCGGGGGCCGGCGGCTCGAAGAGCCCGCCGCCGTCGCGCACCGGCGCCTCGGGGATGAGCTCCGGGACGTGCTGCCACTCCATCGTCACCTCGGCCGTGCCGGGGGCGCCCTTGATGGTGAGGGTCACCGGCCCCTGGACGGCCTCGTCGCCGCCCTGGCGGATGCGCCGGGTGAGGCGCCGCGCCGCCATCGAGCGGTCGGTCAGCTCGGAGCCGCCCTCGGACTTGACGCGCAGCAGCCCCTCGACGACCTGGGACACCGGCTTGCCGTCGAATTCCAGCACCTCGTCGCCGACCTTGAACGGGAACTGCTCTTCGGGGAGGGCCTCCCGGTCCACCCAGGCGAGGAAATAGCGGCCCTCCGAGCCGACGATGCTGAGCGGGAGCATCGACATCTCGGTGGAGTAGAACTGGATGCCCACATGGTAGTCCCGCATCGAGGTGACGAACCGCGAGAGGATGTCCTGGAACTCGCGCCGCGTCGGGTTCGGCATCGCGCGCACGGCGGCCCGCGCCTTCTCGCGCTCCTGGGCGAGCTGAGTGCCGAAGGTGGCCTTCTTCCAGTCGAGCGGGGCGTAGTGGGCGTTGAAGATGGACGCCACGTAGTCGAGCGTCTGGAGCATCGCCTCGCGCGTGACCTCGGGGGAGGCCTGCGGCGCCGCCGCGGAGGCCTCGTCGGTTGCGGCGTTCAGAGCCAGCTTGCGCTTGAGCTTGGAGACCTTCGCCGGGGAGACCGGCTTGCCCTTCTGCTCGGAGCGGCGGAACGGGCGCGTCAAGAGCTCGAGCAGCCTGGCGCCCAGGCCCTGGGCCTGCGCCGGGGAGGCGTCCGCGACGGGGCCTACCGACTCGACGGCGGAGGCCACTTCGCGGCTGAGCGCGCCGAGGTCCTGCGCGGTCGCCGAGCGTTCGGAGCCCTGCTCGTTGCCGGCCAGGTTCACGGCGCCGGCGGATGGCGCGGCGGCGGCGGGAAGGGCGGAAGCCGGCAGGGCCGCGGGCGCGGCGGCGGCGGCGGCGACCGGACCCAGAGCGGCGGCGGCGGAAGCGGCCGGCCGGGCGGCGGTCAAGGCCGCCGGGTTCGCCAAGGTGGGGAGAGCGGACGGGAGCTGGGGCGCCGTCAAGCCGGGGACGGACAAGGACATGGACGCAGCGCCGAGGGGAGAGGTGACCGCCGTGACGGGGACCACGGGGGCGACCGGGGCGCTCACGGGGGCGGAGCGCAGCTGGGCCGAGGCGGGGGCCGTCGGGCCCAAGGCGAGGACGGCGGCGATTAGCGATGCAGCGGTCTTTCTCATGGCGCTCTCCTGTGCGGCTAGCATGATTATAAGGAGACTTGCGCCATCCTCCCGTGGGCCGATTGGGGACAGGGGGTCCGGGCATGGGGCCCCCCCGGCGGCAACCCAAAAGACCTAGGAGACTAGAGGGGAAGACCGCGCTCGGCGACGAGGCGGCGCGCGTCCTCGAGCTTGCGCGGGTCGCCGATGTCGGCCCACAGGCCCCCGTCGTGGCGGAACGGCGCGATCAGGGCGCCCTCGGAGGCCAGACGGAGCCAGACGTCGGTGAGCGAGAAGACGCCGTCCTCGATGACGCGCCCGAGGAACTCGGGCGCGCAGGCATGCACGCCCGAGAATGCCAGCGCCTCCGCGCCGGGGGGCGCCGCTTTCTCCGCGCGGCCGACCAGGCGCCCCTCCTTGAAGAGCAGCTTGCGCGCGCTCGGACGGTCGAGCACGGCCAGGGTCGCCAACGCCTTCGAGGCCGTCTGGGCCGCCATCAGCGCCTTGAGGTCGAGGTCGGTCACCACATCGGAGTTGTAGACGAAGAAGGCCTTGCCGTCGTCGAAGAAATCCGCCGCGCGCATGAGCCCCCCCCCGGTCTCGAGGACGGGGTTCTCGCGGGACAGCTCGAGGCGCATCCCCAGGCGCGGCCCCAAGGCCGCGACGAAGGCGGCGACCGCGTCGGCGTGGTGGTGGGCGTTGACGACCGCCTCCCGGACCCCCGCCGCGCTCAGGCGCCGCAGCGCCAGCTCGAGCAGGGGCATCCCCTGCACCTCGATGAGGCACTTCGGGGTCGAGTCGGTGAGCGGACGCAGGCGCGTGCCCAGCCCCGCGGCCAGGACCATCGCCTTCACGCGGCGGCCTTGCCGAGCTCGCGGTGGGACAGCTCGACCGGCACGCCGCGCCGCCGGAGCCGTTCGGCCAGCCGCTCGGCGCAATAGACCGAGCGGTGGCGGCCCCCGGTGCAGCCGAAGGCCACGAAGAGGTCGGTGAAGCCGCGGCTCCGGTAGTTGTCGACCGCAGACTCGACCAGAGCGGCGGCCCGGTCCAGGAAGTCAGCCGCCTCGCGGCTCTTGCCCAGGAACTCCGCCACCGCGGCGTCCCGCCCGGTCAGCGGCGCGAACGCGGCGTCCCGGCCGGGGTTGGGCAGCGCTCTGCAGTCGAACACGAAGCCCCCTCCGTGCCCCTTGTCGTCGACGGGCATCCCGGCCTTGTACGAGAAGCTCTGAAGGCGCACCGTCAGCGCCATCGAGGCGGTGCCGGGCCGGCGCAGATGCTCCGAGCCGATGAGGCTGCGCCAGACCGCCGACAGGGCCGGCAGCTCCAGAGGCAGCTCGTGGGATTCCAGGACGCGCTCGAGGTTCCGGATGGCGAAAGGGATGCTCTGCAGGAAGTGGACCTTGCGCTCGTAGAATCCGCGCAGGCCGTAGGTTCCCATCGCCTGCATGATGCGCACCAGCACGAAGCCCGGCAGGCGCTCCATGAAGGCCGCCCGGTCCACGGGCACGCGCTCCGCCACGGCCTCGAGGTACTCGCGCAGGAGCCGCCCGCGCAGCTCGAAGGGCAGGTCGGCCTTGGCGTCGAAGAGCAGGGAGGCGATGTCGTACTGCAGGGCGCCCTTGCGCCCGCCCTGATAGTCGATGAACCAGGGCTCGCCGTCGCGGACCATCACGTTGCGGGACTGGAAGTCGCGGTAGAGGAAGTAGTCCCTGGGGGCCTCGATCAGCCAGCCGGCGAAGCGCTGGAAGTCGTCTTCGAGCGCCTGTTCGTCGAAGGGGACCCCGGCCAGGCGCAGGAAGTAATATTTGAAGTGGTTGAGGTCCCAGAGCATCGACTGCTTGTCGAAGCTGGCGCGGGGGTAGCACGCCGAATAGTCGAGCCCCTTCGCGCCGTCCACCTGGAAGCGGGGCAGGGCGCGGACCACCTTGCGGTAGAGCTCGACGACCTGCGGCGCGATGTCGGCCCCGTCGCGGTTCGCGCACAGGAACTGGAACAGCGTGGTGTCGCCCAGGTCCTCCTCGATGTAGACGTTCCGCCCGGCGTCCTCGGCATAGACCTCGGGCACGTTCAGGCCGACGGACCGGAAATGGCGGGAGAAGGACAGGAAGGCGCGGTTCTCGGCGGCATCGGGGCCCAGCGCGCCGATGACGCTGCGTCCGCCGCCGGACATCCTGAAGAGCCGGCGGGCCGACCCGTCCGCCTTCAGCGCCTCCACGGCCTCGGGAGCGCGGCCGAAGGCCGACCGGTAGAGCTGTTCCAGCGCCGACACGCTCATGGGGTTAGTCTAGTAATTACGGGAGCCCCCGCTTGCCGGGCGGCTCGAAGAGCGGCGCGCCGTCCTTCCCCCAGTTGGTGAACCACCAGCCCAGGTCCGGCCCCTGGTAGGCGGACCGGTACGGCCAGACCCGCCAGCGCCCGACCTTGCCGTCCTTGAAGACGAGTTCGGCGACCACGATCGGGACGCCGAGCTCCTCCGCCCAGCGCGGCAACGTGGCGGTCTCGCCGCTCTTGGCCCCCAAGAGCCCCACCAGGAAGACCTCCACCTCGGGCAGGCCGGCGAAGCGCTTCGGGTCGTACCAGCGTATGACGACGGAGTGGAGCCGCTCGGGCACGACGACCTCCCGGAGCGGCCCCTGGTCCACCGTGTCGCCGGCCGCCGCCCTGGCGCCGGCCGGCAGGCCGACCTCCGGAGTCGGGTCGTAGACGAAACGGTACGCGGCGGCGGAGGCCCCCTGCGCCATGAGGGCGGCCAGCACCAGCCCCATCAATCCCTCAGCCAGTGGCAGGTGTACCCGCCGGGGTTCTTCTCGAGGTAGTCCTGGTGGTATTCCTCGGCCTTCCACCATTTCTTCAGCGGGACGATCTGCGTGACCACGGGGTTCTTCCACTTCCCGGAGGCGTCGACGGCCGCCTTGACCTTCTCGGCCGTGGCGCGCTGCGCGTCGGAGGCGTAGAAGATCGCCGAGCGGTAGGAATCGCCGATGTCGTTGCCTTGGCGGTTGAGGGTGGTCGGGTCGTGCATCCGGAAGAAGTAGCCCAGCAGCTGCTCGTAGGACATGCGCCCCGGGTCGAACTCCACCCGGACCGCCTCGGCATGGCCCGTGCCCCCGGCCTTCACCTTGTCGTAGGTGGCGTTGTCGACCTTGCCGCCGGTGTAGCCCACGTCCACGGCCGACACGCCGGGGAGCTTGCGGATGATGTCCTCCATCCCCCAGAAGCAGCCTCCGGCCAGGACGGCCGTCTCCTTCTTCCCCTCCACCTTGAAGGCGGCCTTGAACTCGCCGTAACCCTCCTTCTCCAGGTCCTCCGCCGCGATGAAGCGCAGCGCGGCCGAGTTCATGCAGTAGCGCAGGCCCGTCGGCTTAGGGCCGTCGGGGAACACATGGCCGAGATGGGAGTCGGCGTGCTTGGACCGCACCTCGGTGCGCGTCGTGAAGAAGCCCTTGTCCACCCTCTCGGTAAGGTTGGCGGGCACCAAGGGCCGGGTGAAGCTGGGCCAGCCCGTGCCCGAGTCGAATTTGTCGGCGGAGCTGAAGAGCGGCTCACCCGAGACGACGTCCACATAGATGCCCTGGCGGTGGTCGTCCCAATAGACGTTGTCGAAGGGACGCTCGGTCCCCTCTTTCTGGGTGACCTCGAACTGCAGCGGGGTCAGCCTCTTCTTCAGCTCTTCGAGCGGCGGCTTCTTGTAGTCGGGCATTTCCTTGCGGGCTCCCGGCGCCGCATGGGTCATGGGCGCCATCATCATCGTCACGGCCAAGGTCAGGTTCTTCATCATGCGGAGGCGGCCTCCAGGCTGCGGCCTTTGGTTTCCTCGCCGAGCGCCAGGACGGCCGCGAGGCCGACGAGCACGACGGCGGCGAACTGGGCGAAGATGAGCTCCTGGCGGCCGGGCGCGGCCGTGAGCAGGCGGCCGACCACCATGGGGGCGAGGATGCCGCCGACCCTGCCGATGCCGGCCGCCCAACCCGACCCGGTGCCGCGCAGCGCCGTCGGATAGTTCTCCGGGGTATAGGTGTACACGACTCCCCACGCGCCGAGGTTGAAGAAGGAGACGAGGCAGCCCCAGGCCATGACCTGGGCTCCGCCCTCGGCGCGCCCGAAGGCGAACGCGGAGCCGGCGCAGCCGAGCATGTACAAGGAGAGGGTCGGCTTGCGCCCGAGGCGGTCCACCAGCCAGGCGGCGCTGAAGTAGCCGGGGATCTGGGCCGCCGTGATGACCAAGGTGTATTGGAAGGATTTCACCAGCCCGTAGCCCTGGGCGACCAAGAGCGACGGCAGCCAGATGAAGATGCCGTAATAGGAGTAGACCATGGCGAACCAGAGCACCCACAGCATGGCCGTGCGCTTCCGATAGCCGGCGGCCCAGAGGGCGCCGACCCCGGCCCGGCCCTTTTGCGCGGCTGGCGTGGGCTCCAACGGGACCTCCGGCTGGCCGCATTCGGCCTCCACGCGGCGCACGACGGCCGTCGCCTCTTCGAAGCGGCCGGCGGACTCCAGGAAGCGGGGAGACTCCGGCACCGCGCGCCTGAGCCAGAGCACATAGAGCACGGGCAGCGCGCCGATGAGGAAGCCCGCCCGCCAGCCCCATGTCGGGATGAGGAGGTAGGCGACGACGGCGGCCGCGGCCCAGCCGAAGGCCCAGAAGCTCTCCAGGACGACCACCAGCTTGCCGCGGTGTTCGCGCGGCGAGAGCTCGCTGACCAAGGTGCTGGCGACCGGCAGCTCCCCTCCCAGGCCCGCCCCGACCAAGAAGCGCATCGACAAGAGAGACAAATAGCCGGAGGCCGCCGCGCACAGCCCGGTGGCCACGCTGAACACCGCAAGCGTGGCCTGGAAGAGGGTCTTGCGGCCGTAGCGGTCGGTCAGGGAGCCCACCAGCACGGCCCCCGCGAACATCCCGGCCAGGCCCGCCGAGCCGAGGCTGCCGACCTGGCCGGGGGAGAGGCTCCACTCCTTGGCCACCAGCGGCAGGGCGAAGGCGACCAGGCCGGAATCCAGCGCGTCGAACATCCAGCCCAGCCCGGAGCTTATCACCACGCGCCAATGGAACGGCGACAGGGGGAGTCCGTCGAGGCGCTCTCCGATCCGCATCGGCGGATTCTAGGATTTCTCGGCGGGCTCGGGAACGCCCCGCCCGGCCGAGGGCTGCGGCTTGCGCAGGCGCGCGCCGAGGCGTCCGCCCCAGCGCCGGAGGTCGTCTACGAACACGTACACCGCGGGGACCAGGAACAGGGTCATCGGCATGGCGAAGGTCAGCCCCCAGGCCAGGGTCAGGGTCATCGGAGCCACGAAGGGCTCGTAGCCCCCGAAGCCGTAGGCCGACGGGAAGAGGCCGAGCAGGGTGGTGATGGAGCTGGCTCCGATGGCGCGCAAGCGCTGCACGCCGGCCTGCACGCAGGCTTCCACCGGGTCCAGGCCCTCGTCGCGCTTCGTGTTGACGAGGTCGATGAGGACGATGGCGTTGTTGATCACGACCCCGGTCATCGCCACCACGCCCAGCAGGGCCATGAAGGAGGCCGGCGCGCCGTGCAGGATGAGAGCATAGACCACCCCCATGAGGCCGATGGGGATCGAGGTCAGGATGATGAAGGGCTGCACATAGGACTTGAACAGCGCGGCCAGGATGACGAAGTCGAGGAGGAGGGCGACCCCGAAGGACCGGAACAGGGAGGTCATCGACTCCTCGGTCTGTTCCTCCTCGCCCCCGTAGATCAGCTCGACGCCGGGAAACCTCTCCGCCGCGTCGGCGAACATCTTCCGGACCCGGGCATTGGCCTCCCGCGAGGTGACCTTGGCCAGGTCGACGTCGGCCGCCACGGAGACGACGGGGCGGAAGTTGTAGTGGGCGATGAAGGCCGGGCCCTCCGCCTCCTCGAACCGGGCGACGCGGCCGAGCCGGACCTGACGGCCCTGCGGGTTCTCCACATCGAGGCCCAGGAGCTGGGCCGTGTCCGCGCGGGAGGACGGCTGCAGGCGCACCCGGACCCTGACCTCCTCGTTGGGCCGCTGGATCTCCGTGACCCGCGACCCGTCCACGGCGTAGAAGAGGCTCTGCCCGAGGCGCTGGTAGTCCAGTCCCGCGAACAGGGCTTCCCGCTCGTCGATGCGCAGGCGCAGCTGGTCCTTGCCCCCCTCGCGCGAGTCCTGGATGTCCTTGACCCCGTCGATGCCGTTGAGTACCGCCTTGAGCTCGTCGGCGACGCGCCCGATCAGCGCCGTGTCGCGCCCGCGCACCCGCACCTGCACCGCCTTGCCGACCGGCGGCCCGGGCCGCACCTCGTCGAAGAGCACGCGCTCCGCCCCCGGGACGGAGGCAAGCTCGGCGCGCAGCGCGGCGACCACCGCCGCGGTCTTGCGGGTCCGGCTCTCCTCCGGGGTCAGGAAGACCCGCACCTGCGCGTAGTGCGTGCCCAGGCGCACCGTCTCCTCATAGCCCTTCTGCCCGACGACGCCGGTGACGGCCTTGAGGTCGGAGGCCGGCAGCTTCATCACGGCGGCCTCGACCGCCTCCAGCGCCTTGCGCGTCGAGCTCAGGGCCGTCCCGCGCGGCATGTCCACCATGACGAAGAACTCGTCGATGAGGCCGGGTGGGAACAGCACGAACTTGACGCGGGCCCAGGCCAGGCCGGCCGTGAAGAGCAGGAAGACGCCCAGCAGCCCCAGGAACTTCAGCCGGTGGGTCAGCGTCCAGCGGATGGCCCTCTCGTAACCGTCGCGCACGCGCTGGAACCAGCCGGCCTCGTCCTTCTAGCTGACCGGATGGCCGAAGGGCAGGATGTCCATGACATGCGAGGGCAGGATGAAGAAGGCCTCGAAGACCGAGGCGACGAAGGCCATCAGCACGATGACCGGGATCATGAACATGAACTTGCCCATGATGCCGGACATCATCGCGAAGGGCAGGAAGGCGCAGGAGCTGACCAGCACCGAGCCGAGCACGGGCAGGATGACCTCGCGCGTCCCGTCTATCGCCGCCTGCTCGGGGGGCTTGCCCATCTCCAGGTGGCGGTAGATGTTCTCGGCGACGACGACCGAGTCGTCGTCGAGCATGCCCAGCACGATGATGAAGCCCAACAGAGAGAGCAGGTTGACCGTGAAGCCCAGCGGCACCGCCACCATCATCGCCGCCGCGAAGGAAATCGGCACGCCCCAGGCGGCGACGACGGCCAGGCGCCAGTCCAGGAACAGGAACAGGGCCCCCAGGACCAGGAGGCCGCCCTGCAGCATGTTGTTGGTCATCACGCCCAGGCGCCGCTTGATGAAGAAGGTGAAGTCCTCGGAGTAGACCAGCTCCAACCCCTTCTCCCGCGCGGCCGGCTCCCGCTTGGCCACGGCGGCGCGCACGGCGTCGGCCATCTTGATGGCGTCCCCGGACTTGAGCTTGGAGATCTTCAGGTGGATGGCGGGCTTGCCGTTCGCGCGGGCCAGGGTGCGGGGCTCCTCGAACGCCTCGCTGACCCGGGCCAGGTCCGAGACCCGGATCACCGAGCGGTCGTCGTTGGCGCGCACGATGAACGAAGCGATGTCGGCCGCGTCCTTCGCTTTCGCCGCCAGGCGGAAGAAGAGCTCGCGCGTGCCGATCTCGGCGAGCCCGGCGGAGAGGTCCACGTTGCGCGCGCGCACCGCCCGGGCCAGCTCGGCCACCGTGACCCCGTGGCGCCGCAGCCGCGCGGGGTCGGCCTCGACCCAGATTTCGCGCTCGCGGTCCCCCTCCTGTTCCACCTTGGAGACCCCGGGCAGGTCTTCGATGACGTCGTGGAGCTCCTCGGCGAACCGGTCGCGGGCCTCGTCGTCCCCGCCGGCCACCGAGAGCGTCAGGAGCGGGCGGTTCGAGGTCATCTCGTTGACGACCGGCTTGTCGGCGAGGTCGGGCAGGTCTTTGACGCGGTTGACCGACTGGTATATCTCGTTGACGCCGCGCACGATCTCGCGCTCCGGCAGGTCGTCGTCCATGCGGATGACGATCAGCGAACGGCCCTCGAGGGAATAGGACTCGACCTTCTCGAGCCCGGTGATCCCGCGCAGCTCGTCCTCGACCTTGCGCGTGACCAGGGACTCGACCTCCTCCGGCGAGGCCCCGGGGAACACGGTAGTGACGGTGACGATGTCGAAGCTGATGTCGGGGAAAGCCTCGCGCCTGACGTTGAGGGAATACCAGCCCCCCACGGCCACCACGAAGATGGTGATGAGGTTGGTCAGGACCCGGCGCTTGAGGAAGAACTCGATCACGGCCGCGCCCCGAGCGCCCCATCGAGCAGGGTCCCGGCGGCCCGGGCCAGCTCCACGCGGGCCAAGGCTTCGTCGGCCCGCGCGCGGGCGAGCTCGGTCTCGGCCCGCCGCACGTCCTGCTGGAAACGGATGACGAGGTCCGTGGAGGAACGGCCCTTCCTGTAGTTATCCTCTTCGGCGGCCAGCTTGCGCCTCTCGAGGTCGTCGAGCTTGGCGGCCAGCCCGGAGCGCTCGCGGGCCAGGCGCAGGCCCTCGGCCCCGTCGCGCAGCTCGCGCTGGGCCGCTTCGAGCACGCGGGCTTCCTCGGCGCGGGCCTGGGCCGCGCGCAGCGCGGCGGCCTTGCGCGTCAGACGCTCCTTCTTATACCCGATGGGCAAGGCGAAGCTCAGCCCCACCGTCTTCACCCCGTGGTCGAAGGAAGCCGCGTCGTCGAGGGAGGTCCCGTAGCCTCCCGCCAGGCCGGCGGCCGAGTAGGAGCCCGAGAGCTGGATGTCCGGCAGCGTATCCAGGAATTCGACGCGCTCGGCCCATTCGGCGGCTTCACGGGCGGAGCGCGCGGCGGCAAGGTCGGGGCGCCGTCCCAGCCCGATGACCGCGGCGCCGTCGGGGAGCCCGGCGAGCTCGCCGGCGGCCGGAGCGGGCTCGGAGCTGTGGGCGGCATGCACGAAGGCGCTGCGCGCGCGCTCGAGGGAGCTGCGGGCCAGAGCCAGCTCGGTCCGCCTGCCCTCGAGCGAGGCCTCAGCCTGCAGCAGGTCCGACGCCTCGACCAGCCCGTAGCCCCTCTTGTCGCGCTGCTTGGCCAGCAGCCGCTCGGCGTCGCCGACCGCCGCCTCCTTGACCGCGACCTGGCGGGCAGCGAAGTCCAGCTCGATGAGGGCACGCAGCGCCGCCGCGGCCGCCTCGGTCTCGGCGCGGCGCAGCAGCTCGCGCGCCGCCGCGACCCCCGAGCGGGCCCGCCCGCGGCGCGCCTTGTCGGGCCGGCCCCAGAAATATCGCCCCAAGGCCTGGCTGAATTCCAAAGACAGCCGCGAATCCACGCTGGGGTCGAGCGTCCTGAAGAGCGACGGGCTCTCCAGGCGGTCGGTCCGGACCAGCAGGCGCGCCTGCGTGCCAATCAGGGTCTTCCCGGCCAGCCCCGCGTAGGAGCGTTCGGCCCTGGCCCGGCTGCCCTGGAAGGTCGGCGCGGTCCGCGGGGCCCGGTCGTCCTCCACCTGGAAGGAGCCCACGAAGGACGGGTCGGTGTTGGACAGGAGCAGCGGTTCTTCGAGCTCCGCCGCGTCGAGCTCGCGGCGGGCGCGGACCAGCTCCGGGGACCCCTCCAGAGCGGCCCGGACCGCGACGGCGGGAGTCCAGGCCGTCGGCTCGGCGGCCCCGGCGGCGGCGGCCAGCAGGAAGAGCGCCAGCCCGCTCATCGGCGGCCTCGCGCCGTGACGCCGCCCAGCAGCAGGTCGACGCGCTCGGCGATGGCGCGGTCGGACATCCAGACGTCGGCCAGGCGCGCCATGCTCAAGCCGAACGGCTTGGCCGCCCCGCCCTTCTCCAGCATCGTATAGGCCATGAACTGGATGTTCACCCCCCCGATGAGGAACGGGATCAGCACCGGCACGGCCAGGGGCTTGATGGCGCCGGCGCGGCGGCATTCCTCTATGAGGCAGCTTAGGACGCCGACATGGCGCGGGATGTTGGCCTTGGCGAATTCGAGCGCCACGCGCTCTCCCCGGCAGGCGTCCTGCTGCAGGGCCATGAAGAGCTTCCGGTGGTCGCGGCCGAAGCGGCCCAGGACCATGAGCGCCGCGCGCAGGCGCTCCAGAGGCGGAGCCTCTCCGAAGGATTCCATCGAGAGGGTGGAGAAGAACGCCTCGTAGTTCTCCTGGAGCAGGCGGCGGGCGAACTGGTCGCGGGACTTGAAATGGTAGTGGAAGAGGCCCAGGTTGACCCCGGCCCGCCGGGCGGCCCCGCGCACCGACAAGGCCTGCAGGCCGCCCTCTTCAAGGAGGGCGGCGCCGGCTTTGAGCAGGCGCGCTTCGGCGTTGCCTTTGGGGCGGGACATAACTATACAGCCGTATAATTATACGGCTGTACAGCTATGGTGTCAAGCCGCCGCCGGCTCTTCGGCCCTGTTCCGGCCGCCCAGCAAGGCCGAGCCGACCAGCAGGGCGACCACGACGCCCAACGAGGCCCCGGGGTGGACGTGGTAGAGGTCCGAAACGAGCATCTTCGCCCCGACGAACACCAGCACCAGCGCCAGGCCGACCTTGAGCCCGGCCAGGGCGAAGAACATCGAGCGCAGGCCCATGATGGCGAAGACGTTCGAGGTATAGACGATGAACGGGTCCCTCGTCACCGCGAAGATGGCCGGGACCGAGTCCACCGCGAAGACCAGGTCGGCCCCCTCCACCGCCACCAGAGCCATGGCCAGGGGGGTCAGCAGCACCTTGCCCCCCTCCCGGGCGAAGAACGCGTCCCCCACGAGGCTGTCGGTGGCCGGGAGCAGGCGCTTGGCCCAACGCACCGCGGGGCTGGAGGCCGGGTCAGGCGCGGCCTCCTTCACGAGCAGCATCTTGAGCCCGGTCAGCGCCAGGAGGCCCCCGAAGACGTACAGCGTCCACGAGAAGCGCTCGATCAGGGCCGCGCCGGCCAGGACGAAGACCCCGCGCATCGCCAGGGCGCCGAGGACGCCCCAGTAGAGGACCCGGTGCTGGTAGATCCGCGGGATGCCGAAGGCGGCGAACACCATGAGGAAGACGAAGATGTTGTCGATGCTCAGCGCCTTCTCGATGACGTATCCCGTGAGGAACTGCAGGCCCGCCTCGGGACCGCGCGAGGCCCAGACATAGGCGTTGAAGCCCAGCGCGACGGCGACCCAAACCACGCTCCAGGACACGGCCTCCTTCACCGAGACCTCGTGCGACTCCTTATGGAATACGCCCAGGTCCAGGGCGAGGAGGCCCCCGATGAGCGCGGCGAACAGCAGCCAGCCGGTCGGGTCCATCTAGGAGCCCGTCCGAGTAACGGCCGAAACGAGGGTCAACTGAGGTCGACGGGCTCGTCGAGAGCTGCCGCGTCCTTCTCTTCTCACGATCCCACTCGCTTTTTCACGCCGCAAGCGCCCGCTTAACCCGCGGAGGACCG
>JACRDU010000057.1 GCA_016218495.1 Elusimicrobiota bacterium | reverse complement strand
TCCTCGCCACGTACTCCCTCCTGGCCGACGGACTCATCCGTATACCTCCCAGAAAAGCCCTCGCATGGGGGACTTGTTCGGGGACATCTTAGGTGAGTTGACGAGCCAGAATTGGGGGACATCTTACGTGAGTTGAAGCGTTCACTTGACGGGCGCGCGTCCGCGCGCCATACTTCGGGTGGATGGAGACCAGGACCCTGGTCATGGTCGTCATGCTCGGCATCGGCGCCGCCGGCGTCGTGGGGGCCATGCTGTCCTTGTTCAAGCCTCCGGCCACCCGCGAGACCGAGGCGGTCACGGCCCCGTCCGCCGTCGCCTCCTTCCCGGCGCGCGCCCGCCCCACCTCCGCCGACGAGTCCGCGGAGAAGCTCGCCGCGCCCGACGAATGGCAGCCCCGCCCGAAGACGGGCAAGGGCGAGGCCGGCGGCTCGCTGAGCTTCATCCGCGGCGGCCAGGGGATGGAGCCCGGCAGCCCGGGCGGGCCCGGGAACACGTCGGCCGAGGCGGCGGCCGCCGCCGCCCGCGGCGACGCCAAGGGGATGATGGAAGGGCTGCAGACCGGGCAGCAGGGCCTGGAGAAGAAGGCCGTCCGCGCCCTCATGCAGAAGGTCGTCGACACCGTGCATCAAGCCCAGCCGCGCTGGTACAACGAGTTCCTGGCCAACCGCGAGCTCAAGGCCATCGCCGACACCTACGACAAGACCTCGGACTTCGCCTCCTTCCTGCGCCAGCTCGGGAAGTCGCCCGCCTTCACCTCCATGCTCAAGAAGCGGCACAACACGCCGCAGATGCGCGCCCTCACCAAGAAGCTGATGGGCGACGAGGGCACCGGCTCGAAGCTGGAAGAGCTCTTCTTCGCCCACGCCAAGGACCCCGACGTCATCGGCAGCATCCGCCAGTTCGGGCCCGGCTCGGGCCTGCCCGCGGAGCTGATGGAGTATGTGGGCTCCGCCAAGAAGGCGGCCAAGGCGAAGGCGGCGACGAACCGCCCCAAGCTCCAGCTCCAGCAGCGCGGGTTCAGCGGGGGCTTCTCCTCCAAGCAGGAGCAGTCCTCTTCCGGCGGGGCCCCGGAGGGCGTGGACCCCGCCATGCTCCAGCAGTATCAGAAGTACATGAAGAAGTAGCCCGTCCGGGCTACGGGTCGAGCACCCGCCCCAGCTTCAACGCCGCATAGGACGGCATCCAGGCCATGTGCAGGATCGCCGTATAGTGCCCGCCCGGCACCCAGAGCTGGGTCGCGCCGGGGAAGGCCTCGGCCAGCCGGCGGCCGTTCTCGGGCGGGATGACCTTGTCCGAGCGCGCGTTGACCAGCGTGACCGGCCGCTCGCGCCCCCGCGGGAGCTCCAGCGGGTCCAGCCCCCGCCATTCTTTGACGAGCTCGGCCGGGTCCAGGCCGAGTTGCTTTAGCAGGGGCCCCGTCATCTCGGACCGGTAGACCAGGTCGGTGAAATCCGCCCCGCCCAGGCAGAAGACCGCGGCCAGCGGCCGGGGGTCGGAGGCGAAGGCCACCGAGCCGACCAGGGCGCCCAGGCTCACCCCCAGCACCGCCAGCCGGGACCCGTCCACCTCCGGCTCCGCCTCCAGGACGTCCAGCGAGCGTCGCGCGTCGGCGACGGCCTGGCGGAAGTTCGCCGCCAGGCGCTTGGGGCTGCGCGCCAGGAACCCCTGCCCGCTGGGCATCGACGGATGCGGGCGGCGCCGGAACTGGGTCGGCATCTCTATCCACATCGCCGCCAGGCCGCGCCGCGAGAGCTCCCGCGCGAAGCGCTCTTCTATCCAGGCGTTCGGGGCCGCCATGATGGGCAGGAGGAGCACGGCCGGAGGCCTGGCCCGTCCCTTCGGGACGACCAGACGCCCCCAGACCGTGTCGTTGGCCGGCCAAGGGCTCTTGTGGGGCGACGGGAACGAGACCTCGTAGACCCGCTCATGGAGGGTCTCCGCCACCAAGGTCCTGGTCAGCGGGAAGTCCGCGGCCCGCGTCCCCGAGGCCAACAGGGCGGCCGTGACGACGACGGAGGCCGCGCGTTGACAGGAGGCGGATGAAAGGATAGGATTGGGTCCGGTCACCGAGGCCCTCCGGCGCGCAGTATAGCAGGTGCGGCTCCAGGCGGCCAGCCGGAGACCAATCAGGGGGATTCTACAGCAATGGCTCACGTCATCAATGAGAAGTGTCTGGGTGAAGTCTACGCCGCTTGCGTCGATGTCTGCCCCGTGGACTGCATCCACCCGGGCGACTACAACGGCCAGGGGTTCATGATCATCGACCCCGAGGTCTGCATCGATTGCGGCGTCTGCCTGCCCGAGTGCCCGATCGGCGCCATCGTCGGCTCCGTCGACGAGGACGCGGCCTACGCGAAGATCAACGCCGACCTCGCTCCGGCCTTCAAGGACCACGCGAAGGTCACGCCGCGGCCCCCGAACGACCCGCCCAAGAAGCCGGGCAACAAGCTCGTTAAGTAAGCGGGATTTCACGAGCCCACAGCATGAGGCCGAGCGCGGCGCCGCAGCTTCGGCGCCGCGTTCGGCCTCGGCGCTTTTACGGCATGGGATGCCCGCCCTCTGCGCTTCGCTCACCCTCCTCCTCGCCCTGGCTCCTGCGGCGGGCGGAGCGATGACCTTCGTCCATCAGACCCCGCTCGACGTCCTCGAGGCCCGGGCGCAGGGCCTCGTCCGGCTGCCCTTCGACAAGGGGCTGTTCCAGGGCACCGGCTCCGTCGAGTCGCCCGTCGTCGAGGTCCCCGCGGCCTTCGACGACCTCGTCGGCTCCTGGAACGCCGAAGTCCCCAAGGGCGCCTCGGTGGAGATGGCGGCCCAGGTCCGTCAGGCGGGGCGCTGGTCGAAATGGTACCGCCTCTCCCGCTATTCCCCCGGGCAGTCGGAGAGCTTCGACCGCCAGGAGGACGACAACGGCTTCGTCGAGACCGACAACCTCCGCCTCAAGTCCAAGGCCGACGCGTTCCGCTGGCGCCTGGCGCTGGTCTCGGCCGGCGCCCGCGAGGCCCGGCTGAGCCGGGTCGCCGTCACGCTGGCCGACCGCGACGAGGGCTCTCCCAACGCCGAGCCGTTCCAGGCCGGCCCCTGGGTCCGCGAGCTCGTGCTCTCGCCCCGCTCCCAGCGCGAGGAGGACCCCAAGGTCCGGGGCGACATCTGCAGCCCCACCGCCCTGGCGATGGTGCTCGAGTTCTGGGGCGTGACCAAGACGACCCCCGAGGTCTACGAGGCCGTCTTCGACAAGGCCGCCGGCATCTACGGGAACTGGCCGCTGAACATCGCCGTCGCCGGCGCCTGGGGCGTCCCGGGGCAGGTCGTGCGGCTCCCCAACCTCGAAGCCCTGCAGGACATCATCGCGGCCGGCCGCCCCGTCATCGTCTCGATCGGCTTCAAGGAGGGCGAGCTCGACGGCGCGCCCATGAAGCGCACCAAGGGGCACCTGCTCGTCGTGGCCGGGTTCGACCCCAAGGGCGACGTCATCGTCCAGGACCCCGCCGCCCCGGACCGCCGCGGGACGCGCCGCGTCTACAAGCGGGCGCAGTTCGCCGGCGCCTGGCTCGGCAACAAGATGGGGCTCTCCTACATGCTCGGCCCCCGGCTCCCCTTCGAAGCCGTCGTCGGCGTCCCGGCCGCCGACCTGCGCGCCCGCCCGCGCGCCCCCCAGCGCGCGGTGGCGCTGGACGCCGGGCGCCTTTCGCAGGTCCTCTACGGGGAACGCGTGCAGGTGCTGGAGGCGAAGGGCGACTGGGTGCGCGTCGAGGTCGTCGGGCAGCCCCAGCCGGGCCCCGGCGGCGCCTGGCGGGGCTACGAAGGCTGGATGCGCGCCGACCAGCTCCGCTCCGCCGCCGGCCCGTTCGGCCGCCCGCTCGTCGTCCGCGCCAAGCGGCTCGAGGTGCGCTGGCGGGACGCCGCGGGGCTCGAGGAGACCTTGACGCTGCCCCTCGGGGCCCGCGTGGCGGAGCGCTCCTCCTCCGGCGCCGCCGCGAAGGTGGTCCTGGCCGACGGACGCGTCGCCGAAGCCCCGGCCGAGGCGCTACGCCCCGAGAACCCGGCGGGAGCCGTCGACCGCCGCGAGGTCCTGGAGGCCGCGGCCGTGTTCCTCGGCGACACCTATGTCTGGGGCGGCCGCTCCAGCTACCAGCTCAAGCCCGGCTGGGGCGTCGACTGCTCGGGCCTGGTCCATGTCGCCTATCGCGCCGCCGGCCTGACGGTCCCGCGCGACGCCGACGCGCAGTTCCTGAAGGCCGCGCCGCGGCGCCGCTCCGAGCTCAAGCCGGGCGACCTGGTCTTCCTGACCGAGTCGGCCCGCTCCAAGCGCGTCAACCATGTGATGATCTACACCGGCGGGGACGGGCTGCTGGAGAGCCGGGAATCGGCCGGCAAGGCCCTGCGCACCACCTTCGCCGAGCGCTTCGGCGCTCCGCTTTCGTCCATCGAGGACGGGGCGGCCGTGCTCGACCTCAGCCGGAAGAAGCCCATCAAGCGCCGCATCCATTTCGGGGCCCTGCTGGACTCCCCGTGAGCGCTCCGGCCGACGCGGTCTTCGACGCCCTGACCTTCCTCGCCGGGCTGCGCGAGTCCAACGACATCAAGGTCTGGACGCGCATCCTCGACAAGGCCGCGGCGGCGGTCGGGGCTGATGCCGGGGTCTATTACTTCTGGGACACGATGGCGCGCCAGCTCGTGCCCTTCCATTCCCTGGGCGGCCTCCCGGTCCACGGACTGCCCTCGGTCGGGCTCGGCCAGGGGCTCCTCGGCCTGGCCGCGAAATACCACGAGCCCGTCCTCGCCGCCGACCTCACGGGCGCCGCAGGCCGGACGCCGAGCGACGACCGCCCCGGAGGAGGAGGCCGCTCCGCCCTCTTCCTGCCGCTGTCGGTCCACCTCGACTTCGTCGGCGCCTTCGCGCTGTTCGACCCGCCGGGGCGGCCCTTCGCGGAGCCCGACCTCCGCCTCGCCCGCGCCATCGTGGAGCAGACCGGGCACGCCATCAGGCGCCTGCGCCTGGAGGACATGGTGGGGCGGGTCACGGCCTACAACGCCTCCATCCTGGACAACCTGTCGGGCGGGTTCCTCGCCGTCGACCTCCAGGGCCGCGTGATGATCTGCAACCCGGCGGCCAAGCGGCTGCTGGAACTCTCGGGGGAGACCCTCGACATGCCGGTCGAGACCGCCCTGGCCGCCGTGCCAGAGCTGGCGACGGTCCTGCGCCAGACGATGCAGTCGCGCCAGACCGCCAAGCGCCTGGAGGTCCGATTCTCCCGCGGCGGCGCCCAGCGCGTCATCGGCTACTCCACGCTTCTCATCAAGGACGCGCAGGGCGCCTTCGCGGGGGCCGGGGTGATGTTCCAGGACATCACCCCCCAGGCCCGGTGAGCCCGGCCCTGCCCGCCGTCGGGGCGGCGGGGCTGGCGGCCAGCATCCTCCTGCTCGCCTCGGGCGCCGAGTGGATCCGCCCCTACTTCTTCCTGCCGGCCTGGTGGTCCCTGCTCGCCCTCCTCGCCGGCGTCAACCGCCGCCGCGGCGCGGCCGTCGGCGCTCCCGGCGCCTTCCTGCGCATGTGCGTCCTCTCCGTGCCGGCCTGGCTGGCCTACGAGCTGCTCAACGTGCGTCTGCGCAACTGGGGCTACCAGGGCCTGCCCGCCTTCCTGCCGGTGCGCTGGGCCGGCTACGCGCTGGCCTTCGCCACCGTCCTGCCCGCCCTGCTGGAAACGGCCGCCCTGCTGGCGTCGCGCTGGCCGCCCGGGCCCGGGCGGCCGGCGCGGCCAAGGCTGCTCGGCGACCGGGCCGCCGCCGCCTCGCGCCTGCTGGGCGCCGTCTGCCTCGCCCTCGCTCTCTGGAAGCCCGCCGTCTTCTTCCCCCTGGTCTGGGCCCCGGCCTTCCTGGTCTTCGAGCCCGCCGTCGCCCGAGCCCGACCCAAGGACTCCTGGCTGGCCGCCCTGGCCGGCGGAAACACGCGCCCGTTCTATTCCCTGCTGCTGTCGGGCCTGCTCTGCGGCCTGGCTTGGGAGTCTCTCAATTTCTGGGCGGGAGCGAAATGGCGCTACACCATCCCCTGGCCGGCGGGCCCGAAGCTCTTCGAGATGCCGCTCTTGGGCTACCTGGGGTTCCCCCCCTTCGCCCTGGGCTGCGCCAGCCTCTGGAACGCCCATGAATCCTGGTGGGACGACGCCGAACCCGGCGCCCGCCTCTGTTGGGCCGCCATCCTCGTCTTCCTGTCCCTGGCGGCCTTCCGGGCCATCGACGCGGCCTCCCTCCTCTAGGCCGTGGTACAATCGCGGGGTGCTGGATAGGGAGACCCTGCTCCAAGCCTGCGTCCTTGCCTCGAACGGCCTGAGGACGAACATCCGGGAGCTGCCCGCCCCGGACGGGCGCCCGCGCCGCCTGGTGACCGCCGGCCCCGGCCAGTTCGGCTCGGTCTGGACCCGGGACTTCGCCTGGTCCGTCGAAGGGCTGCTGCTGGCGGGAGAGGACCGGGCCGTACGGGACACCCTCGACGCCATCCTCGCCGCGCAGCGCGACGACGGCCTGGTCCCGCGCTTGCTCGACACGCGTTGGCCCTGGGCCCGGTTCGCGCGGGCGCTGCTCAAGGACCGCCTGCGCCTGGAGCCCCCGCTCGTCCCGAACTTCACCTCGGACCAGCTCGTCGTCTCCTACGATTCCAACGCGCTGCTGGTCTGGGCCGCCTGCCGCTACGGCCTGCGCTGCGACGCGCTGGCCTGGGCCGGCCTCGCCCTGCCCCGGCTCGAGGCCGCCATGGCCTGGTATTCCGGGCGGGAGACCGACGGGCTGGTCCGCCAGCCCCCCTGCTCCGACTGGAAGGACAAGGTGAAGGCCCGCCGCGGCGCCGTGCTCTACACGAACCTGGCGCGCTGGAAGGCCGCCTCCGCGTTGGCCGAGCTCTACGCAGCCCTCGGCCGCCGTTCGGCGGCCGAGAACGCCCTCAGCACCGCCCGCACGCTGGCACGGCGCATCGAGCGGGCCTTCTGGATGGACGGGGCGGGCTGCTTGCGCGACACCCTCGGCTCCGAACGGATTTCCTCCGACGGGAACCTGGCCGCCTGCGTCTGGGGTCTGGCCGGACCGGAGAAGTCGGCCCGGGTGCTGCGCGCCCTCGACAAGGCCGGCCTGATGACGCCCTGGGGGCCGCGGGCCTCGGAGCGCTACCCCCGCTCCGAAATCAGCGTCCTGGCCCGCGCGGCCGGCGTCCCCGGCTACCACGACGACGGGGTGTGGCTCTGGCAGACCGCCCTGGCGCTGCGCCTGCTGGCCGCGCTCGACCGGGGCCCGATGCTCGAACGGCTGGCGGAATCCGTCTGCCGCCTGCTCATCGAAGAGGGGTCGGCCGGCGAGGTCTACGACCCCCGGACCGGCCGGGCCATGACGGGACGGTTCTACCGGTCGGAAACGCCGTTCACCTGGAGCTCCGCCATGCTGCTCGAAGCCCTCTCGCCGCTGGCCGCCCGCCGCCCCTCGGCCGTCCCGGCCGCGGAGGCCGCATGAAGGCCGCCCTCGCGCTCCTGCTGGCTTCAGGCGCCTGGGCCGCCGTCCTCAACCCGGGCTCCGTCTTCGACGGCAAGTCCCCCGGACGGGGCGCCCTCGCCGTGCCGGGCGAGGCGCCGGCCCTGGGCGCCGTCGGCCCGCTCGACACCGAGGTGCCCGAGGACATCGCCGCCGCCCGCCCGGTCTGGGGCACCGAGGCGATGCAGGCCCGCCTCGCGGCCTCCCCTTCGCGCGGGGGCGACCTCTCCTTCGCCGTCATCGGGGACGCCGAGCCCGGGCGCTTCTTCTGGGAACGCTGGTTCAACCCCGGGGCCGACGCCTTCGCCCGGCAGCTCGACGAGCTGCAGACCCGCAGCCCCGAACTCGTCATACAGCTGGGGGACTTCGTCAGCCGGGGCATCCCCAAGAACTACAGGAAGTACCTGGTCCTGCTGGCCAAGCACGCTCGCCTGCCCATCTTCCACGCCCAGGGCAACCACGACCGCTCCCAGCCCAACGGCCCGGCCGACAAGAACCTCTACCGCGCCGTCTTCGGCCCCGGGGACTACTTCGTGGACCGCGGCGCCTGGCGCCTGGTCGTCTTCGACAGCTCCGACTACGCCGCCACCGGCGCCCAGCTGGACTGGCTCGACTCAGCGCTGGACACCGAGCGGCCCACGATGGTCTTCATGCACATCCCGCCGGTCTACCTGAAGGGCCTCATCAAGTCGGTGGAGCCGCCTCCGGACGACGACGACAAGTTCCTTTCGGGCTGGTTCGAGGGAGGCTCCGGCCGGTTCCGGGAGATCCTGTCCCGACGCAAGGTGCGCCGCGTCTACATGGGCCACATCCACGCCTTCGGCGTCGCCGAACTGGACGGGACGAAGTACGTGCTGACCGCCGGAGGCGGCTCCCCGCTCTACCCGCTCCCGCCGGGCTACCCGCGCCGCCGCCGCGCGCACTACATCCGGGTCGAGGCGGGAGCCGACGGCTCCATCCATGAGATGGTCCGCGAGCTCGACGGCACCGAGTTCCCCATCCGATGGTGAGGAGGGCCCTGGCCCTCGCCCTGCTGCTGCTGCCGACGGCCGCCTGCCGCAGGGAGCATCCCTGCATGTTCACCATGCGCCGCTACGATGCGCTGCCTATCCTCCGGCCCGTCCCGAAGGATGCCACCCTCGAGCTCAGGGTCCTCTATCTCGAAGACGGCCGCGTCCCCGGACTCGGCGCTCGGGGCCGGACGGCGCTTTACGCCCGGGTTGAGCGCCTGGCCAAGCGCTGGCTGGGCTACCGCATCAAGCTCCGCGAGGTCGGGGCGAGGGACCTGCGCGCCGAGTTCGCTCGGCCCGACATCGCCTTCCGCCGGCCCGCCGAAGCCGCCTGCATCGCCGCGGTCACATTCGACCCGACGACCGATGGGGGAGGGTCCGTCGCCGCCGCCCTCGTCTCGCGCGAATTCGACGCGCGCGGACCCCAGGTCTTCGCGCGGCTCTTCCCGGAGACCCTCGGGATGTCCCCGGCGGCGGCCAAGGCCGACGCCCTCCGGCGCTTCCTCTCGCTCCATAAGGCCCTCTCAGGCATCCGCACGAAGGAAGGGCCCCTGCTGCGGGACCCCGATGACTCCGCGATGTACTCGTTCATGCATTGGGCCCACTACATCAAGAGCATCACCGAGGCGGACTTCGTGCTGACCAACGCCGCCTTTCTCGTGCCGGACGACGACATGCCCGTCTATGTCCTCGCCCGCGGCGGCCTGACGACGGGCTTCGTGGACAACAACCCCCAAGCCCCCTTCGGCGGCGCCGGAGCCGTCACCCTGCTGCCGTTCTTGAGCGGAGAGACGCTCCTCGACCCTTCCGCCCAGCCCACGAGCGAAGCCGAGAACCTCGACGCGGCCGCCACGATGTGGATCCACGAGGTCGGCCACCTTCTGGGCCGCTACGGCGAGATGTACGGGGAATCCGGCTGCGTGCACGTCGCCTCGGAAGGCCTCAAGTATTTCGCCTGGCACCGCGCCATCGCGAAGGCGGGGAACCGCTGCTCCCGTCCGCCCGCCATCCTGCCTAAGTTCTAACCGTGGGCTAGACGCAATGCCGGTTGCTTAAGGAACCGCGGCTCAACATCGCGCGCGATGCCGCATTTGACTGTATTGCACGGGAGAATTTTCTAAAAAATGACGCAGACTGACCGCTGCGTCAGAAAGGAACAGCTCCCAATTGCGGAAGGCGCGGAGGAAATCTCGGCCCTGAGACCTGCAAGATTTCCATAAAATATCCTTTTATCTTAAGCGTTAATTCCGTCGCTGGCGACGGTGAAAAATTCCAATTTTTGCTGAGGAAATTATCCGGAACATGCAGGCTTCTGGGCCTAGGAAGGAGGCCTTAAGTGACCAGCATTGCTGCTAGACGCCTCGCTTCGGGCAGAAGGACGCCATCGGGCATTCGGCGCAGCGCGGCTTGAGCGCCCCGCACAGCCGCCGGCCGTGCCAGACCATGGCGTGGCCGAAGTAAATCCAGTCCGCGCGAGGCACGCAGGCCATGAGGTCCCGCTCGACCTTGACCGGGTCGGTCTGCCGTGTCAGCCCGAGCCGGAAGGCCACCCGCTTCATGTGGGTGTCCACGACGATTCCCTCGGACTTCCCGTAGGCCGTGCCGAGGATGACGTTGGCGGTCTTGCGCGCCACCCCGCGCAGGGTCAGGAGCTTCTCCATCGAGTCCGGGACCTTGCCGCCGTGCGCGCGCGCCACCACGGCCGCCATCTCGCGGATGGACCTGGCCTTGGAGCGGAAGAAGCCGGTGGAGCGGATGAGGGCCTCGAGCTCGGCGGGGTCGGCCGCGGCGAACGCCGCCGCCGTCTTGTAGCGCTTGAACAGGGCGGGCGTCACCAGGTTGACGCGCTTGTCCGTGCACTGCGCCGACAGGATGACGGCAACCGCGAGCTCGAGCGGATTCGAGAAGTCCAGCTCGCACTCGGCCTTCGGATAGAGGCCGCGCAGGGCCTTGAGGGTCAGCCGGGCCTGCTCCGGGCGGTCGACCCTTCCTTGCGCGATATGCTCGGTCACCTGTGGAGCGGGTAGAAGTCCACGCCCATCAGCACCGCGTTGTCGTAGAACCCCTTCACGTCCGAGCGCATCCCGTAGACGCCCGCCGGGTGGACGGTGTAGAGCTGGGGCGCCAGCTCGTAGGCGCGCCGCGCCACCTTCGCGTAGAGCGCCGCGCGCTTTGCCGCGTCCACCTCGCGCACGGCCCGGTCGACCAGGGAGTCGAGCTCGGCGTCGGAAAAGCCCTGCGCGGTCGGGTAGCGGCCGTCGCGGTGGTAGAACGGGAAAGCGAAGTTGTGCGCGTCGGGATAGTCCGCCGTCCAGCCCCGGGCGAAGAGCGGCATCTGCTTGCGCTGGGCGCGGTCGAGGAAGGAGGCCCACTCCACCCCGCGCAGGTCGACCCGGAACTTCGCATTGAGCGACTCGATGTTCTTCTTGAGGATCTGGCAGGCCGCTTCGCGGGTGTCCCCTCCCGTGTTGTAGGTGATGGTGAAGCGGAAGCCCTTCTCCCAGGCCTTCCCGCCCCAGGCCTTCCTCAGGTGCTCCTCGGCCTTCTTGAGGTCATGGTCGTAGTGCGGGGCCGTCGGGTCGAAGCCCGGCAGGCCCGGAGGCACGCTGCCGATGGCGCGGCGGGCCTTCCCCTTGAACGTGTCGGTCACGAACGCGTCGTAGTCGAAGGCGTAGGCGAAGCCCTTGCGCACGTCCTTGTCGGCGAAGAAGTCCGGCGGGATGCCGTCCCCGTCGAGCTTGCCCGAGCCGATGTCGGGGTTGGCCGAGGCGTTGATCTTGAAGGTGAAGAAGAGCGTCGGGTCGGTCAAGAGGCGCGGCAGGCCGTCCTTCACCACCACGCCGTCGAGCCCGCTGAGTTGGGAGATGAGCGGGCGCGGCACGGCGATTATGTCGGCGTCCCCGCCCTGCAGCAGCAGCTTGCGCGTGGAGAACTCCGGGATGGCGACCTGCATCACCCGCTCGAGCCTGGCCGGCCCGCGCCAATAGCCGTCATGGCGGGCCAGGATGACGCGGCGCCCGGTCCGGTCCCAGCGCTGGACCTTGAAGGGCCCCGTGCCGTTCGCCTCGGCGAAGAACTTCGAGTCCTCGGCCTTGGGGTTGTTGAACGCCTCCCAGCCCTTCTCCTCCCCGTCCCAGGCGCCCTTCTCCTCCGCCCAGGACAGGCTCATCACATACGACCAGCGCGCCATGATGGCGAGGAAGGGACCGAAGGGGTCCTTCAGGCGCACCACCACGGCGTCGCCGTCCACCGTCACCGCCTTCGCCGCCTGGGCGTAGGACACCGAGAGCTTCCCGGCCTTGTCGCGGGTGCTCGTCACGCCGAGGATGGGCTCGAGCAGCAGGGAAGAGGGCCCGCCGTCGCGGTCGGTCAGCATGAAGCGCAGCAGGGAATAGCGCACGTCGGCCGGGGTCAGCTCCCGCCCGTCGTGGAACTTGACGCCCTTGCGGATGGGGAAGCGGTAGCTGCGGCCGTCCTTGGACACCAAGCCGTTCTCGCGGCTGGGCACCTCGGTGGAGAGCTTCGGGACGACCTTGTCGTTGGTCTCGCCTTCGAAGGCCACCAAGGTCTCATAGACGTTATAAAGGAGGCCCTGGCTGTCGCCGTCATAGGGGAAGACGGGGTCGAGGCTGGTCACCTCGCCGGTGGTGGCGTAGGTGAAGGCGCGGGGGCCCTTGGGGCCGCCGCAGGCGGCCAGGGCGGCGACGGCGAGCAGGCAGACTAGTCTCTTCATCCCGGCACCTCTATTATCTTGCTGGGGCTGGTCGCCCCTTTGATGAGACGGATGCGTCCCGGATGGATGGACAGGGTCTTCCCCATCAGGGCCAGCACGGCGGCGTTGGCCTGGCCGCGCTCGGCGGCGGCGCGGGTCCAGACCTCGTAGTGGTCGGGCTTGAGGCGCTGCACGGCGTCCTTCTTGGAGTCTGGGTGGACGCGCAGCTTGATGAGCATAGTGGTTCGGAGCGCCCGGACTTGAACCGGGAGCCTCCTGCTCCCAAAGCAGGCGCTCTACCGATTGAGCTACGCTCCGTACCGCCTGATTCTAGAACAATATCCCGTGCCACTTTGCCTATAATGAGCCGTATGAGAAAGAGCCACCCGACCGGCCTGTACGTCCTGTTCTTCACCGAGATGTGGGAGCGCTTCTCCTACTACGGGATGCGCTCGCTCCTGGTCTTCTACATGACCAAGCACCTGCTCTTCGCCCAGGACAAGGCCTCCCAGGTCTACGGCCTCTACACCGGCTTCGTCTACTTCACCCCCTTCTTCGGCGGCATGCTCGCCGACCGCGTGCTGGGCCAGAGGCGCACCGTCATCCTCGGCGGCGTGCTGATGGCCATCGGCCACTTCCTGATGGCCTTCGAAAGCCTCTTCTTCCCCGCGCTCATCTTCCTCATCATCGGCAACGGCGCCTTCAAGCCCAACATCTCCACCCAGGTCGGCGCGCTCTACCCCCCCGGCGACCACCGCCGCGACTCGGCCTTCAGCATCTTCTATGTGGGCATCAACCTCGGCGCCTTCCTCTCCCCGCTGGTCTGCGGCACTCTGGGCGAGGTCTACGGCTGGCACTACGGCTTCGCCGCCGCCGGCGTCGGGATGCTGCTCGGGCTGGCCGTCTACATCTGGGGGCAGAAGCACCTCGCTCCCGACAACCTGATGCGCGAGGCGGCCGGGGACGCCAAGGCCGAGCCGCTCACGCCCGACGAATGGAAGCGCATCTGGGCCCTGGTCGTCCTGTGCGCCTTCAACATCGTCTTCTGGAGCGCCTACGAGCAGCAGGGCAACACCCTGGCGCTGTGGGCGGACACGGACACCGAGCGGCACATCTTCGGCTGGGAGATGCCGGCCTCCTGGTTCCAGTCCTTCAACCCGGCGATGATCTTCATATTCACGCCCGTGCTCACCGCCTTCTGGGCCTGGCAGGACAAGCGCGGAGAGGAGCCGATGAGCGCCACCAAGATGGCCATAGGCTGCCTGCTCCTGGGCGCCTCGTTCCTGGTGCTGCTGCCCGCGGCGCACGTCGTGTCGGGGGGCGCCAAGGCCAGCCTGTGGTGGCTGACCGCCTGCACCTTCGTCATCACCATAGGCGAGCTCTACCTGTCGCCGGTGGGCCTGTCCCTGGTGACCAAGCTGGCCCCGCCGCGGATGGTCTCGATGCTGATGGGCCTGTGGTTCCTGTCGAGCTTCTTCGGCAACTACCTCTCGGGGTACATCGGCACGTTCTGGGAGAAGATGTCGAAGGAGAACTTCTTCCTGCTGCTGACCTTCATCTCCATGGGGGCCGGCTTGGGCATCCTCGCCGTGCTCCGGCCCCTCAAGAAGGCCATCGGGGACGCGGAGTCCGGGACCGCCCCGGCGCTCGCTCCCGCTCCGGCGGCCGCCGAAGCCTGATGGCCCTGCTGCTGCTCCTCCTCCTCGCGTCCGGCCCGGTCCGGGCCGCCGACAGGCCCCGGGCCAATTCCATCTCGGGCATCAAGAAGCTGCTGGCCAACGCCGGCAAGATGGCGCTGCAGTGGTCGCCTGACGCCCGGCTCTATTCCGCGCTGGGAAAGGCGCCGGGCAACGCCGAGCGCTGGCAGGCCGAGGACTGGGAGTTCTTCTTCGGCGACCCGAAGACCAAGGACGGCTTCTTCCACGTCGTCTATGCCGACGGCGTGCTCGGCGGCCGAGACGGGGTGAAGGGCGGGGTGCACGCCGTGGAGCAGTTCAGCGACGGCAAGTTCGCGCAGAAGAGGGCGGTGGCCACGGAATGGACCACCAACGACTACGCCGACTGCCTGCCGCCGGCCGAGCCCTTCATCGACACCACGGAGCTCGACAAGGCCATCCGCGCCGTCCCGATGGCGCCCGACGAGCTGGGCCGCTACCGCATCGCGCTGCTGCGCTCGCGCAACGACCACTGCGACGGCCTCGGCGCCTACAGCCTGTTCCTCTCCGAGAAGCCCATCCCCAAGGGGCTGCGCAAGAAGACCCTCTGGATCGTCACCGGCCCCGAGGAGACCATCTTCTTCGACGCCAAGACCGGCGAGCCGCTGCTGCGCCGCCTGCGCGGCCCGAAGGCCCCCGGGCCTCCCCGCTAGATGGACGAGAGTCCGCGCCGCTTCGCCGGACCCGCCGTCTTCCTGGCCCTGCTCGCTTTGCTCGGCGCCGACCTCGCGCGCGTCAGCTTCATCGAATCCCATTGGGACGAGGACGCCTGCATCGCCATCGGCTGGCTCCTCTCCAAGGGCTGGCGGCTCTACGGGGACGTCTTCAGCCACCACATGCCGCTCGACTACATCCCCAGCTGGGCCATCTCGTCCTTCTTCGGCACCGGCTTCGTCTTGTTCCGCGGCTTCATGCTCATCCTCTGGGCGGCGGTCTGCTCGGCGCTCTACCTCGTCTCCCGGCGCCAAGAGCCCGGTCCCGCCCGCGCCGTCCCGTTCGTGTACGTCGTCCTGTCCTCGCAGTGGCTGACCTACTGGATGGGCCACCTGATGCTGGTGGAATCCTATTGGGGCTATGCCGTCGTGCTGCTGCTCGCCCTCATCGGCACCCCCCTCGGCTTCCGGCGGGAAAGCGTGCATCGGGCCGAGCCCGTGCTGGTCGGCGCCCTGCTGGGCCTGGTCCTGAGCGCCTCGCTGACCTGCGCCCTGCCCTTCGCCTGCCTGGCCGCCTGGCTGGCCCACGACCCGGACTGGCGCCCGCGCTGGCGGGGGGTGGCGGTCGGCTTCCTCGCCTGGCTCGTGGTCTTCGGGCTGTGGTGCCTGCGCTATGTCGGCTGGTCGCAATGGTATACCCAGGCCTTCTGGTTCAACGCCAACGTCTACGCCGCCTTCTACCCCTTCGACGTGGCCAACCCCTACTTCGGCTTTTTGCTCCAGGCCGTGAAGGACAACGCCTCCTACTTCGCCGCCGCGCTGAGCTGGTCGGACCTCGGGCAGTACTTCGAGGGCCTGCTGCGCCTGGCCGTGCTGGGCTGGGTCCTGTGGAACGCCCTCCAGCGCAGGTTCTTCGCCGCCCTCTGGTGGGTCCTCTTCACGGTCTGCATCAGGGCGCGGGCCGAACGCTTCGCCTATGCCCCCCCCTTCCACGCCACGCCCTTCTTCCTCACGGCCGTGCTGCTGCTGTCGGCCGGCGCGGCCCGGGCCTGGTACGCGGTGCGCGGCCGGGGCCTGCGGCCGGCCTTGGGCGCGATGACCCTGGCGGCCCTGCTCTTCGCCCCGACCCTGCTCACGACGTCCATGGCGACGGCGGCGCTCAAGCCGTTCGGGGGCGATAACCGGAAGTACGAGATGCTGCTCGGGGCGGTCCGAGCCTGCACGGCCCCGGACGACCGCCTGGCCGTCTTCCCCTGCTACCCGCGCTTCTACACGGATTCCGGGCGGCTGCCCGCCACGCCGAACGTCTTCTATCTGCCCTGGCAGGAGGCCTGGGAGCCCCAGCGCACGGCCACATTGCGGGGCCTGGAGCAGTCCAAACCGAAGGTCGTCATCATCCAGGACACCACCATCTGGGGGATCCCCTGGAAGAAGTACGGCGGGGCCGTCGAAGAGTGGGTGGCGGGGCGCTACGTGCCCGTCGTGCGCGGGACGGACCCCGAAGAGGACCTGCGCGTGCAGATGTTCGTGCTCAAGGAGCACGCCGCCGAATTCGTCCTATGCGCCGGGCGGCTCGGCGCGCCGTCCGACTAGCTAGATCTTCTCGCAGCGGGGCATGGTCATCCCAGGTTGACCCGCATCACGCGCTTGGTCCCGCGCTGGACGTTCATCGACCACTGCCCACCGACATAGACCATGACGGGCCTGGCCGTCCCTTCGGCGATCTTCTTGGCCCAGCGCTTGCGCATCGCCGCCGAGGGCGCGTCCAGCCTGGGCCGTCCCAGCGTCGCTTCCGTCCCGTCGCTCAGTCCGAGCGTCATATTCAGCCTCCGTTCCGCTTGCGGCCTGCGGTACCCAGAGTATGGAAGATGAGCCCGGATTTGTATTGCACGGAACGAACATCATGGGCGCCCCGTCCCAGGCCTCCCCGGGCCCTGAGGCCCAGGGATTTCATGGGCGCCGGGCGGTCAACTCGGCGAGGGCGGCGCGGAACACCCTGGTATGCCGGTCCACGTCGGCGGCCGTCGTGGCCGGGCTCATCAGGGCCATGTTGTGGAAAGGGGTGAGGAGCACGCCACGGTTGAGGGCGTAGAGGTGCATGAAGCGCTCCAGCTCGAAGTCGGCGGCGGCCGCCGCCTCGCCCCCGTTCTTCGGAACGCTCCGGTGGAACAGGTACTCGGCCCGGCAGCCCAGCCGCGACACATGCCAGGGCACGCCGGCCTCGGCGATGGCGGCCGACACGCCGTCGGTGAAGCGCACCGCCGTCGGAATCATCTTCTTGAAGGCCGCCGGGGTCAGGACCTCGGACAGGGTGGCGCGCATCGCCGCCATGGACAGGGCGTTGGCCGCCAGGGTGCCGCCGATGCCGCCCACGTCGCAGTCCTCCACCTTGATGCGCTCGGCCGCCCGGGCGGCCACCTCGGCGCTGAAGCCGTAGGCCGCCGCCGGGATGCCGCTGCCGATGGGCTTGCCCAGCACGAAGAAGTCCGGGGACAGCCCCCAGGCCTTGGTGCAGCCGCCGGGGCCGGCGCAGATGGTGTGCGTCTCGTCCATGATGAGCAGGGTCCCGGTGCGGCGGGTCAGCTCGCGCAGGGCCTTGTGGAAGCCCGGGCGGGGGTGCACGATGCCGACGTTCGTCATCGCCGGCTCGGCCAGCACGCAGGCTACGTCTCGCGGCGCAAGAGCCTCCTCCAAGGCCGGGATGTCGTTGAACTCCACCACCTTCGTGGTGAGGGCGGGGTCGATGCCGGGACCGATGTTGCCTCGCCGCGCCCTGGCCTTCCCATCCTTGAGCGTCACGAAGGCCTCGTCCACCGTGCCGTGGTAGCAGTAGTTGAAGACGAGGACCTTCCTCCTGCCCGTGACCAGGCGCGCCAGCCGGATGGAGAACCTGTTGGCGTCCGTGGCCGTCAACGCGAACTGCCAGGCCGGCAGGCCGATGCGCCGCTTGAGCTCCGCGCCCACGAAGAGCGCGTCCTCGGTGGGCAGCATGGCCGTCACGCCGCGGCGCAGGCGCGCCGTCGCCGCCTTCACCGCGGCGGCCGGGGCGTGGCCGGTCATGGCCCCCGTGTCGCCCAGGCACAGGTCGACATAGTCCTTGCCGTCGGCGTCCCGGAAGCGCGCCCCCTTCGCCTCGGTGACGAAGAGTGGGAAGCCCCCGGGCCATTTCGCCATCCAGTTCATCGGCACGCCGCCGAACAGGGACTTCTTGGCGCGGGCGAACAGGGCCGCGGAGCGGGGATGGCCGCGCACGAAGTCGCGTCCCTCGCGCGCGCTCAGCGCGGCCAGGCGGGCGCGGTCGATGGCTTTCACGGCGCCCGGGCGGCGCGCTTGGCCCGCCAATACAGGAAGGCCCCCGCCGCCGTCGGCGCGAGCACGCCCACGGCCATCTTCGCCTCGAAGACGGCGACGTTGCCGACGTCGGAGGTGGGCAGGAAGGCCAGCACGATGGTGGCCGTGGAGGCCAGCAGGCCCAGGGCCCCGGCGGCCCTGGACAGCGGGCCCACGCCGGAGAGCCGCGCCAAGGCCAGGAACATATAAAGGAAAGGGACCATCTGCAGCACCACGGAGGCCTTGAGCAGGACCTGGTAGGCCTCGGCCACGCTGGAGCCCGTCATCGACACCGCCGTGAAGAGGGCGCAGAGCGCCGCGCAGAGGCCCAATGCCACATAGGGCGTCTGCCACTGCGGGTGGACCTTGCCCAGCGCCGCGGGCAGGGCGCTGTCGAGCCCGGCGGCGAAGGGGATGCGCGAGGAGCCGGAGAACCAGGCGCTGGCCGAGCCGCCGATGGCCACGCCCATGACCACGGCCACGGGGGCGACCAGCCAGCCCACCCCCGCGTCCTGGGCGCTGACGCTGAGCGCCTGCATGATGCCCTGGATGACGCCGAGCTTGCCGATGGGGACCAGGGCCAGGATGGCCCAGGTGACGAAGGCGTAGGAGACCAAAGACACCACGCCCGCGGTCAGGATGGCGGGCTTGATGTCGCGCTCCGGGTCGCGAATCTCGTCGCCCATGGTCGAGGCCAGCTCGATGCCGATGAAGGCGTTGCACATCACGCTGAAGCTCGTCGCCATCTCCCAGCTGACCCCGGAGACCATCGGGGCCGACTGCATGGAACCGCGCCACCAGGCGGCGGCCGCCGCCAGGAGGACGAGCCCCCCGCTCAGCGCCGCGCTCATCCCGCCGATGTTCTGGATCCACTTGCCGAAGGCCAGCCCCCGGATGTTGAGCACGGCCATGAAGGCCAGCCAGCCGAAGGCCACGCCGCCGACGAAGAGCCGGGAGTCCACCAGGCCCGCCGACGCCGCGCCGCCGCCGTAGGCGATGATGCCGGCCATGTAGAGCAGCAGCACCGGGACGTAGAAGAGGTTGTTCGTCCAGTAGCACCAGCCGGCGAGGAAGCCGTGCCCGTCGCCGAACTCGCGCCGCGTCCACAGGTAGATGCCGCCCTCGCCCGGGTGGCGCTTGCTCAGGGCCAGCACCGCCACCGCCTCGGGGACGAAGAAGGTCAGGAAGGCCAGCCCCCAGAGCAGGACCGAGACCTGGCCGAACACCGCCGTCGCCGGGACGTTGTTGATGTTGACGACGGCGACGATGTTGAGCAGGATGAGGTCCATCCGGCCCAGCGCCTTCGCCACGCGCGGCGCGGAGCCGTTCCCGGAGGGTGAGGTCTGTGACATCGGGAGATTATACCCGCAGCCGGGCTCAGAGCAGCATGAAGGACAGCGAGACGACCAAAGTCGGGACCAACGCCCCCAGGAAGAGGCCCAGCGGCGACACGCCCTCGGGGAAGAAGCGCCCAAGGATGGACTGTCCGGCGGGATTGGGAGCATTGGCGATGACGGTCAGGCCGCCGCCGGTGACGGCCCCGGCCACCACCGCGAACTTGAGCTCGTCGGTGAAGCCCGGCACGAGGGTGGCGAGGTAGGTGATCAGGGCGTTGTCGTTGAAACCGGTCAGGATGGTGGCCCCGACGAAGAGCGGGGCTTTGCCCAGGCTGCCCAGCACGGGCTCGATCCACCAGGCCTGCAGGCCGCCGTGGACGACGAGGCCCCCCAGGAAGAAGCCCACCAGGAGCGGGCCCTTGAGCTCCACCTTGCTCTGATGGTGGGCCGTGGCCTGAGCGAAGGCGAGGAAGAACAGGAAGCCCGCGACGAACAGGGCCGGATAGTGCGCCATCCAGACCGTGAAGGCCAGGAAGGCCAGGTGCGCCGCCGTCACCCAATGCGGGACGGGCTCGTCTCCCTTCTCGTCCGAGGCCTGCGGGGCGCGCAGGGCCAAAAGCTCCTTGCGGAACGCGGCGAGATAGAGCAGGTTCGAGACCACGATGCCCGTGACGGCATGCCGGCCGAAATGCGTGAACATAAAGGCCATGTCCCAGCCCCAGGCCCCGGCCACCATCAGCACCGGCGGGGCGGCGAAGTGGGTCAGGGTGCCGCCCACCGAGATGTTGACGAAGAGCAGCCCGATGGTGGCGTATTTGAGCCGACTCGAAGGCTGGAGTTCGAAGAACTGCCTGCCCAGCAGCAGCGCCGAGATGGTCATAGCCCCCGGCTCGGTGATGAAGGACCCCATCAGCGGCCCGATGGTCAGGATGGCCAGCCACCAGGCCGCCGGCCGGCCGCCTCCTAGGGAGGCCGCCACGCGCAGCAGGTTCTCGGCCAGCTTGAGCACCGGGCGCGTCGATGCCAGGGCCATGATGACGACCACGAACATGGGCTCGGTGAAGTTCACCGTCTTGCCGATATAGTCGACGGCGGTGGGCAGCCCCTTGAACCAGACGATGGCCCCCCCGAGCGCCACCGCCCAGATGCCGAAAACGGCCTCCACCTCGCCGAAGAAGTGCAGGACCTGGCCGCCGAAGCTGACCTCGTCGGGGCGGCCGTCCTCGTCGCGGTCTCCGGGCGCGGCCTTGAGCTGCAGGGCCGCGAGGTGGCGCTCTTCGACGATGCGGGCCCAGCCCCGGATCCTGGCGGCCAGGAAGGTGTGCAGGACGGCCAGGATGAAGATCAGAGTCGCGGCGGCGTTGAACGGCTCGGCCTGGGCGCGGGACCAGAGCACGGCGGTCACGCCGGGTTCGGCGGGGACGGCGTAGGAGGTCAGTTCGCGCGGAAAAGGCCCCAGAGTGTCCACGCACCGAGTCTACGAATTTAGAACCTCAGGCGCGAAGCCGCCTCGAAGGAGACGAAGAGCCCGTCCTGGAGACGGAAGGAATAGAGGTCCTTGGCCGCGCCGTAGCGCTCGGAGATGACCACGCACTCGGCGCTGTAGCCTCCTTCCGACTGCTCGCAGGACGTGACGTTGAGCTCGAGGCCCCTCGGGAAGACCGAGAAGAAGGCCTCGACCTGGGCACGCCCCTCCGCCTTGTAGACCTTTTGGCGCGCCTTGAAGGTGAGCCGCGCCTCGGGATGGAACAGGGCCGCCCCGCCCGCGGGATTGCGGCTGAGTACCTCGGCCAGGCGTTCGATGGCGGCGCGGCCCTCCTCTTTGACCCGCTTCGCCGAATAATCCACGGTCACGGAGCCGGGCGACGCCTTGGCGAGCATAGCGTCCAAGGCGTCCCGCGGCGGCATCTGCGGCGGCGCCAGCGAGGCCCGGCAGAGCTGCGCGAGGTCCTCGGCGGCGGCTTGAGCCGAGATGCCCACGGAGGAAAGCCCGAACCGGCGCAGGAAGGCGGTGCCGGGGTCGCCCGGCCCGGGAGGCGGCTCGGGGACCTCCCCGTCGACCGTCATCCCCGCCGGCGTCAGCGACAGGACCACCTCCGCCCGGCTCCCCTCCCGGCACAGGGCCCGCGCCAGCTCGACCACCTCGGACAACGCCGCCATGACGCCGGCGTGGGAGGCGCTGTAAACGCGCGCGTTCGAGAGGGCCGCGGAGAACGAGGCGAGCAGGCGCCCGGCGGCGGCCCGGCGCCGGGACTTCGAATCGGCCGGGCGCAGGGCCAGCGTGCCGTCGGCGTCCTCCAGCAGCGCGCAGCCGAAGGGCTGGAGCAGGTCGTTGACGGACCGAAGGCAGGCCCGCAGCCTGTCCGGGTCCGGCGCGTGTCCCCGCTCCAGGAGCTCGGAGACCAGGGTGTCCCGCCCGCACGTCTCCCCCCGGCGCGAGGTCAGCGCGGCGAGCAGGTCGAACTGCAGGCGGGAGAGGACGACCTCCTTGCCGCCCGTGAACGCCCGGCGCGCCGTCGTGTCCAGCGTCAACGAGGCCGTCGAGCGCAGCTCGGGCGGGGGGGCCGCCCCCGTCCCGCGGGCGGCCGAGCGCAGCAGGTTGCGCGCGCGGGCCAGGAACAGCGCCTCCGGCAGCAGACGGACCTGGCAGTCGTCGGCCCCGGCGTTGAGCAGCCGGGTCTTGTCGTTGAGCCCCAGCCCGGAGTCGCAGACCATGATGCGCACGGCCGGCAGGGCCGTGCGCGCCTCCTCCACCCCGAATTTCAAGACGGCGCCCGGGGCCCCGCTGAGGACGATGAGGGCCGGGCGCCCGGCCGTCGCGTCCGCCAGCCTGGCCGGCAGGCCGTACACGTCGGCCATGCGCTCGACCTCGAAGCCTTCGCCGCGCAGGGACGCCTCGTGCGGGCCGAGGAAGGCCGCATCGGGCGAAACCAGGAGGACGAGCATAGCAGAGTATAGCGCCGCCTTGAAACGCGGCGCTAGGCTAAAGGCGGCGCGATGCGCCCAGCACGGCGCAGCCGACGGCGGCCAGGGAGAACGCGGCCACGTCGGGCAGCATCAGGGCGAAGGCGGCGTGGAGCAGGCAGGCGGCGGCCAATGCGACGCGGGGCCTGAGCCAGAGCAGCACCGGCAGCACGGCCTCCGCCGCCACGACCGTCCAACAGGCCGCCGACGACAGGACGGGATGGGCTCCCAACAAGGACGCCGTCCACGCGGCGGGCACGGGGGTCCTCCATGCCGTCTTCGCCGCCATGGCGAAGGTGTCCGCCAGGACATGCCCGTCGAGGAAGCCGCCCCGGACCTTCTGCACGGCGCTGAACGCGTAGAGGATGGCCAGCTGCCAGACCGCCAAGGTGAGGTTGGGACGGGACTCCTGCTCGAAAGCGGGGCCGTCCGGGTCGGGCGGGTCGAGGGCCAGGAAGGTCAGCACCAGGGCCAGGAAGGCCTTCTGGTTCATGTAGCGCTGCCCCGCGCTCCAGACCAGGACGCAGGCCGCCGTACGCACGAACGCCGGCCGCGGGCGCCCGGTCAAGAACGCCGCCCCGCAGACGCCCATCAGGAGCCATTCCATCCCGGCCGTCCAGGCGGGGAGCATGGGCAGGGGCAGCAGGCGGCGCGCGCAGAGCATGCCGGCTTGGACGTCCCATTGCCGGTTCAGGACCTCGGCGGCCGCCAGGGCGACGAGGGCCGCTCCGAAGAAGCGGTATGCCAGACGGGTTCCGGCCGCGCCGTAGCGGTCCCCCCCCGGCGCATAGAAGGGGAAGCTCAGCGCGGACATAAGGTCCTATCCATCCCCAGGGCGGGGACGGCCAAGCGCCAGGGGCGCGGAGCGGAAGACCTGGCGCAGGCGCAGTCGGCGGTGTCGAGCAGCACGGAGCGGTCGGCGAAATAGTAGACCGAAGCGACCCAGGCGCGCAGGTCGACGGGGGCGCCGGAGGCGTCTTCGAGGCGGAACTCCAGGTCCTCCATCCGGCTGAACATGCCCCAGGCAGGGGCGCGGCCCCAGAAAGTCGTGAGGGCGCAATAGGCCAGGTTCGCCGCCAACAGGAACAGGCAGAGCCGCCGCAGGCGGCTCAGGCCAGGGCGGCTATCCATTCGGCGATGGACGCGGCCGCCGCCGCGGCGTCGGCGCGGCGGGTGAGCAGGTGGTCGGCTCCCTCCAGGCAGACCAGGCGCTTGGGACCGGGATGCCCGCGCAGCAGGGCCTCCCCTTGCGCGAACGGGACGAGGTCGTCTTCCGGCGCGTGCAGGATGAGCAGCGCCTTCCCGGTCGCGGCGAACTCGGCGGCCGGGTCTTCCCGCTCCAGCTCCTCGAGCAGGGGCCGGCCCAGCCTGACGCGCCGTCCCGCCACTTCCACCGGCGCCACGCCGTAGCGCCGCACGGCCTCGAGGCCGGGGAGCGCTCCCAGCAGGTGCGACGGCCGGCTCGGAGCGTTGAGCAGGACGGCGCCGCGCGCCGAGGGAAGCCTGGCGGCCGCGGCCAGCGCCGCCGTGCCCCCCAGGCTCAGTCCCGCCACGGCGTCGGGCGCCCGCGCGGCCTCGGCCAGGGCCTGCGCCGCGCGGAGCGCGTCATCGACCCAGCTGTTGAAGCCCGTGGCGGCGAAGTCGCCGCGGCTCTCGCCCAGGCCGGCGGCGTCGAAGCGCAGGACGGCCGTGCCGAGCTCGGCCAGCGCGCGGCTGACGCGCGCGACGGCCAGCATGTCCTTGTCGCCGGTGAAGGCGTGCAGGAAGAGGACGGCGGCGCGCGGTTCGCCCTTGGGCCGCTCCAGCTTGCCGGCCAGCGTGCCCGCGCGCCCCGGGAAGCGGAGGCGCTCGGTCGTCAGTTCTTCGGGCTCTCGTCGCTGATGAAGGCCGAGCCCGAAACGCTGCCCGAGCCGTCGAGGCGCAGCCACGAGCCGCTCGCCCAGCCCGAGACGTGCACCGAGCCGTGCACCGTGGTCATGCCGACGTAGCGGCCGTTGGAATACAGGCTCACGGAGGCGTTGACGGACACGAACTGCGAGATGTAGTTGGAGCCCTCGCGGACCCAGACCGAGACGTATTCGTTCACGCGGCCGTCGCCCGTGACCTTTCCGCCGTCGCCGTACACGCGCACGGTGCCGCTGAGCGGGATGCTGACGAAGCCGCCGTTGTGCGGGACGAAGCCGTTGCCCGAGAGGCGGACGTCCCCGTTGAGGGAGACGTGGCGCTGGGCCTTGAAGGCCTTGGTCGGGGCCGGGGCGGCGAGCACGGCGCCGGCGCTGAGGGACTCGAGCGACGGGACGGCCTGGACGGGCGCGGCGAGCACGGCGAGGAGGGCGAGGGTTCTGGTCATGGGGCGATTGTAGCATGGGCCGGAAGGCCCGCGACGCCGCGGGTCCTTCGGGACGCCGATTGACGCCCCCCGGCCCGGCTGTTACCCTAGAGGCGATGCGCCTCCTCCTGGCCGCCCTGCTCGCCCTTCTGCCGTCGCTGCCCGCGCAGGCCGCCCGCCGCAGCCGCGCGCGGCCGCAGACCATCCGCCCCGGCCTGCCCACCGACGGCGCCCCGGCCTGCCGAGACCTGAAGCCCTACGCGAACCGGATGCGCTGGGGCTTCGCCGTCTCGCAGGACAACCAGCTCAACTGCGGGGCGGGGGTGGGCGAACCCTCGAACTACATCCTGCCCACGCCCGCCGACCAGCCCTACGAGATGCATGTGGTCTCCGTGGCCGGCGGCTCCTTCCCCGTCGCCACCGGAGACCCCTCGTCCCCGGACGCGTCGGTCCAGGTGGTGGTCTATAAGACCAAGAAGCCCTCCGTCCTCGTGCTGTCGGCCAAAGACCCGCTCCTCTGGGACGTCACCGTCACCCCGGAGGCCAGCCTCGAGCTCATCATAGTCCAAGGCCGCGGGAAGCAGGTCGTCCGCGGCGTGCCCGAGGAGATCCCCATCCTGCACCGCACCTGGGACCAGGCCTGCGCCTATGCCCACGCCTGGGAGCCCCGGCGCAACCTGGCCGGGCCGGACCTGCCCCTGCTCATCTCCAGCCTGCGCTGCTCCACCGGGCTGCGCGAGTCCTCCATGCAGGGCTGCCAGGAAGGCGCGCTCTTCGAAATCCCCCATTACCGCCAGGACCAGGAGGCCGACCCCGCCGTGCGCTGGGAGAGGCCCTGCCCCCTGGCCATCGACCCCGACATCCCCCTTCCCCGACGCAGGCAGTCTTCGAGCTCGGAGAGGCTGGACCCGATGGAGAGCTCGCGGGCCAGGCCGGCGCCAGGCTCCGAACCCGCTGTCGTCCCGGAAAGGCTCCCCCCGGCCCGAGGGGTTGCCGACCCCGCCGAGCGCCTCTTGGGAGAACATGAGGAGCTCAAGCCTCCGGCGGGACCGGACCCTTCGGAAGAAAAGCCGCTGGACGCCCCGCCCACGCTGGCCGAGCCGCCCCGGCGCACAGCCCCGGAACAGGCCCCGAAGGGCGCCCTGTCGGGGAGCAAGGAGGCGCTGCCCCGCCCCGAGTCCCCGGCCGGCCGCGAGGACATCCCGGTCCGCGCCCTGGCCATCCTCCTCAGGGGCGACCTCACCTTGCTCACCCACGACGCCGTGCCCGACCTGCTCGTCGCCCTCGAGAAGGGCGACGAGACCCTGCGCTGGCGCGCCGCCGACGCGCTGGGACAGCTCGGCGCCGCCGGAGCCGCCGCCGTCCCCGCCCTGGCCAAGGCCCTGAAGGAGAAGAGCTGGCGCGTGCGCTCCAGCTCCGCGCTGGCCCTGGGCAACATCGGCGTCCAGGACAAAGCCGTCCTCAAGCGCCTGCGCAAGCTGTTGAAGGACCCCCACCCCGACGTCTCCCACAGCGCCAAGACCGCCCTGGAACGCCTGGGCGATAAGTGAGGGTCAGACCCTCGCTAATCCTTCAGGTGGGCGTGGAAGTAGCGGGAGATTTCGTCGAGGCCTTTGCGCTTGAGGAAGAAGGCCGTGTTGTCGGCGAAGCAGTCCAGGTGGACCAGGGCGTTGAGGCTGGCGTCCTTGCGGCATACGGCGTAGAGGCGCTGGCAGAAGGACCGGTTCACCGTGCGCAGGTCCTCGAGGAGCTCGATGAGGCCATTGAGGTCCCAATCCGGCTTGAGCCCCTTGAGCTGGCGCAGCGCCTGAGCCAGGGTGTACATCGACAGGAAGCGGTAGAGGCTCTCCTTGAGCGAAGCGAAGGGCAGGTGCTCGCGCACCATGGGCTTGAGCTTATCGAGGATGGGGCAGCCGCTCGTCGACATGACCAGCCCGATGAGCCCGCTCACCCCCGCCGCCAGGGCGGCCTGCTTCTTGTAGGTCCGGGACTCCGTGACGATCTCGACCTCGGACTGCGTGCTCGACAGCGAGTCCTTGAAGTAGTCGATCGGGTCGACCAGGGCCTCGGCCACCGGGCAGCGCGGGGTGTCCTTCTCCTTGAGCGGGCAGTTAGGGCACTGCTGATAGGACAGCTTCGTCCATTCCGGCAGGTCGGCGCGCTCCTCGCGCTTGAGCGCCAGTGTATCCGGGTCCAGGGAGACCAGGAACTCCTTCTTGCCGCCGTCGGGGAGGCCGAACCGGTAGAGGATGTCGAGGGTTTTCTTGGGGCCCATCGCAGGTTCGTAAGCTTAACAGGTTTCCCGGGGCCACGCCAGCCTTGCGTCCGGGGGGGTCAGCGCCCGTCGGGGCGCCCGCCCTTGCGGGGGTCGCTGGCCGCGCGCAGCACCGGCCCGTCCTTGACGACGAGCTGGACGGCGGCCTCGCCCGCCGCGGGCCTGAGCGCGTGGCCGCGGTCCTCCAGGACGGCGCGGACCTCGGCCCCCACCCCGGCGTCCACATAGACCGCGTCGGGGCTCCACTGGTGGTGCAGGCGCGGCGCGGCCACCGCCAGGTCGGGCGTCAGGCCGCCGTCCATGACGCCGAGGACGGCCTGCAGGACGCCGGTGATGATGCGCGGCCCCCCCGACCCCCCGGCGGCGAGGACGGGAGCGCCCTTGTCGAGGACCAGGGTCGGCGACATCGAGGAGAGCGGGCGGCGCCCCGGGCCGATGAGGTTGAGGGCGGACTGCCTCAGGCCGAAGCCGTTGGGCACCGAGGTGCTCACCGCGAAGTCGTCGAGCTCGTTGTTGAGGACGATTCCCGTCCCCCTCGCCACCAGCAGCGACCCGAAGAAGTGGTTGATGGTCTCGGTCGCCGAGACCGCGTTGCCCAAGGAATCCATGACGACGTAGTGCGTGGTCCCGGCGTCGTCGGGCAGGGAGGCCACGCCGTAGGAGTCCTGCGGCAAGGTCCGCGCCGTCCCGAGCCCGCGCCGCAGCTCCTTGACCCTGCGCGGGGCCAGCATGGCCTTCACGTTCTCCTCGACCTCCGGATGGGCGTCCGGGTCTCCGAGGAGGCGCGCCCGGTCGGCGAAGGCGTGCTTCATCGCCTCGACCACCAGGTGGGCGCCCGCGGGACGGCGCAGGGCCCGAGGCGAGAACCCGTCGAGGACGGCGAGCATCTCGGCCAGGCAGGCCCCGCCCGAGCTCGGCGGAGGAGCGCCGATGACGGAGGCGCCCCGGAAGCGCGCGGCCAACGGCTCGCGCGGGACGGCCTCGTAAGACTCCAAATCCTCACGGGCCATCGGCCCGCCGGCCTCGGGACCGGCCGCGGCGAGCACGCCCTCCGTGAACGGGCCGCTGAAGAAATCCTCCGCCCCCTTCTCGGCGATGCGGCGCAGCGACGCGGCCAGCTCGGGCTGGCGCAGGATGTCGCCGACGGCGTAGGGCTTCCCGTCCTTGAGGAAGATGCGAGCGATATCGGCGTAGCGGACGGGGTCCTTCGCCGCCGCCAGGCGCGCGGCCAGGTCCTCCATCGCCTCGCGCATGTGGGAGTCCACCGCCACGCCGTCCTCGGCCAAGGCGATGGCGGGGGCCAGCACCTTGGCCAAGGGCATCGTGCCGTGCCGGGCCAAGACCGCGGGGACTCCGCGCAGATAGCCGGGGACTCCCACCGCCCACGGGCCAGTCTCCGTGCGCCCGGGGATGGGCAGGCCGTCGGCGCCGAGGTAGGCCTCCGCCTCCGCCGCGGCCGGCGCGCTCTCCCGGTAGTCGAGGAAGGCGGGCGGCGAGCCGGCCAGCTTGAGCAGCATGAAGCCGCCCCCGCCCAGGCCGGCGCTGTAGGGCCGGACCACGGCCAGGGCCAGCGAGGTGGCCGCCGCGGCGTCCACCACGCTGCCGCCCCCGGCCAGGATGCGCGCGCCCGCGGCCGAGGCGGCGGGATGGTCGGCCGCCACCACGAACTCCGCCGCATCGAGGCCCCAGGCCCGCGGCGCTTCGGCCCGAGGCTTGGGCCCAGCGCAGGCGGCGGCCAGGACGAGGAGCGGCAGCAGGCGCTTCACAGCCGTCCCCACACCCGGCGCCCGGCCGCGAACACCGTGCGGACCGCCGCGCGCGAGCCGCGGTAGACCAGCCGGGCCAGCGCCGTCTGGGCGTCCGCGGCGGGCCCGAACAGGTCGTAGGCGGCCGGGGCGAGCAAGACGAGGTCGGCGGGAGAGCCCTTCGTCAACGTCCCCGCCCCTTCCGGGAGCTCCAGCGCCCGCGCCCCTCCCACGGTGGCCATCGCGAAGGCCTTCAGCGGCGTGGCGCGGGACGGGACCTTGAACAGGCCGTGGGCCGCGGCGAGGCGCTGCGCGAAGACGGTCTGGCGCATCACTTCGAAGAGGTCCAAAGACGGGCCGGCGGCCACGTCCGAGCCCAGCGCGGTCCGGCAGCCCGCCAGCCGGGCCGCCGGCAGGTCCATGATGCCGCTGGCCAGGAAGGCGTTGGAGGTCGGGCAGTGGACCAGGACCGCGCCGGACGCCGCCACCGCCCGGCGCTCCGCGTCGGAGAGCCAGATCCCGTGGGCGAGCAGGGTCCGCGGCCCGAGCAGGCCCGCCTTGTCGTAGACGTCGGCGTAGCTGCGCGCGCCCGGGAAGGCCTTCTTGACCGCGGCCACCTCGGCCCGGCTCTCGGAGAGATGGGTCTGCACGAAGGCTCCCCGCCGCGCCGCCTCGGCGGCGGCCGCCCGCATCAGGCCCTGGGAGCAGGAGAGCGCGAAGCGGGGGGTGTAGGCGTAGCGCAGACGGCCCTCGGCCGCGCCGTGCCAGCGCTCGCAGAGCTCGTCGGACTCCCTGAGCGAAGCATGGGGGCGGCTCTCCCGCGGGTGCGTGGCGGTGAAGTCGGTGTCATAGGAGCCCCGGTCCATCATCACCTTGCCCATCACCAGGCGCAGACCGGAGCGGGCGCCCTCCTCGAAGGCCGCCTGCGCCCCCTCCTTGTATACGCTCAGATAGACGGCGGCCGCCGTGGTGCCGTGCGCGGCCAGCTCGGAGAAGAAGAGCCTGGAGAGCCGGCGGGCATAGGCGCCCTTGAAGCGCCGCTCCAGCGGGAAGATGTTCCGCCGCAGCCACGGCAGGAGCTCCCCCCCGTCGGCGCCCACGGCGGGATACTGGGGCAGATGGCAGTGCGCGTCCACCAGGCCCGGTATGGCTAGCCGGCCGCGCCGGTCGAGAACGCCGCGGGGCGCCTTGGCCCCGCGGCCCAACGGCCGGGCCTCGCCCAGGCGGCCGCCGTCCAGCGTGAGCAGGGCGTCGGGCCAATAGACCAAGCGGTCCCGCCGGTCGAGCGAGAGCACAGAGCAGCGCAGCCGGACGATTTCCACGCAGGGAGTATAGCGAAAGAACGCCCTTGACCGGGGCCCCCTGCCCGCCTATGCTACTTCCGTGGCCGAACCCGCCGGGAACTCCTTCTACGACCTCTTCTCGCCTTCCGGCCGCGCCGCCCTGGCCGCAGCGGCCGAAACGCGCCGCTTCGCGCCGGGCGAGGCCATCTTCGTGGAAGACGCCCCTCCGGACGCCGTCTACATCATCGACTCGGGCGATGTGGAGCTGACGCGGGGAGAGGCCTCGCTGGGCAAGGTGGAGGCCGGCAAGTTCATCGGCGAGCTGGGGGTGCTCTCGGGGCAGCCTCGGACCCTGGGAGCCAAGGCCATCGGAGCCGTGACGGCCCTGCGCGTGCCGGTGGCCGTGGTCCGCACCGTGCTGGAGGGCGAGCCGGGCTCCACGGCGCTGGCCTTCCTGAGCCGCACGGTCCGCTACCTGCGCGACGCCAACGACCGTTACGCCGACGAGCTGCTGCGCAAGGGCAAGATGCAGCTGGTCGGCGAGATGGCGCGCTCCATCATCCACGACTTCCGCAACCCGCTGGGGACCATCGACCTGGCCGCCAGCCTGGTCGCCGAGACCCACGCCGACGCCCCTACCGCCAACGCCATGCGCAGCATCCGCCGCCAGATCGACCGGATGGCCGGGATGCTGCAGGACCTGCTGGACTTCGGGGCCGGCGAGGTCGTCTTGGAGATGCAGTCGACGCGCGTCGACGCCCTGCTCGACGAGTTCCGGGAGGCCTCCTCGTCGCGCCTGCGCCACGCCGGCGTAAAGCTCAAGCTCTCGGCGGAGCCCTTCATCGCCGTCATGGACGACAGGCGCATCCTGCGCGTGCTCGAGAACCTGCTGATGAACTCCATCCAGGCCCTGGCCGGCAAGGCGGGGACCGTCAGCGTCGAGGCCCACGCCCGCGACGGCCGCATCGAGCTCTCGCTGGCCGACGACGGCCCGGGCGTCCCCCCGGAGATCCGCGAGACCCTGTTCCTGCCCTTCGTCAGCCACGGCAGGGGGCGCAAGAGCGGCCTGGGGCTGAGCGTCGCCCAGCGCGTCGTCGAGTCGCACGGCGGGAGCATCAAGGCGGAATCCCGGCCCGAGGGCGGGGCCCGCTTCGTCATCTCCCTGCCTTTGATCTCCGGCGGCCAGGAAGGCCGCCTGCTGGGCGACGCGCCGCTCAAGCGCGAAGGCCCCCGCCCCGACCCGGTCTGAACCCTACTGTGCGGCGCGCGGCGCCATCGCGAAGGTCGGATGGTTCGCGAAGGGCGCCATCGCGGAGTGGAAGATGACCCCGAGGGCCGACGGGTCGCCTTCGCGCGTGGCGAACGGCGCCAGCTCGCCGGCCTCGATCTGTGCGGCCGACAGGAAATAGAGCCCCTTCTGCACCCCGGCCTCGGCCTCGCCGTTCTTCACGAAGGCCTGGAACACCAGGGTCGGCTCGCCCACCAGGCCCTCGTCGAGGTCCACCAGGTCGGCGAAATCCGACGGGTCGATGCGGCACTCGACGAGGACGGTGACGCCCTTGCCGAAGAGCATGTTCACGTTGGCCCACATCTGGCGCTCCTTCTTGGCCTTGCACTTGGTGGACCACTTGGAGCCGTCGTGGCGCGCGATGGTGAGCTTGAGGGTGGAGTCCCGGGTGATGCCGCGGCGGGCCATGTCCAGCCCGAAATCGAAGTCGGTCTCGTAGGAGGACCAGCCGAAGCGGCTGGAGAGCTCGACGAGGCGGCCGGTGGAGCCGAAGCCCCCCCTGTCCTTGACCCGGTAATGGTCGGCGGCGGAGGCTCCGGAGGCAAGGACGGCGAGGGCCAGGGCCATGAGGACGCGCTTCATCGGATTCTCCCTGCCCGTGAGGGCCTTTCCAAGCATAGACGCGACTGTGGCGGGAAGCCCGGGGCGGACGGCCTGGGCCCGGCTAGGCCCTAAGTCCCAACAAAAGCCCCCCTCGGCGGGGGTTCCCTCGGGGGACCGTGCTCGGCGCTTCATGCCCTCACCGTAGCCCCCGGGCGTTAACAGGGCATTACAAGGTTGTTACGAGGTTGTTACGGAAGGCTAATAGGACGCCCAGACCGTGCCTTTTGGGTCCACATACCCCCACCCCCCGGTGTCGCGCAGGGGCGTCCCGGGGGCCAGGGGCGGGCAGAGCGCCGCCTGTGCCGTGAGGCTGCCACCCAGCACCCCTGGCAAGGCGGCAGTATTTTGCTAAAATATGCCTATTGCCGAATGGTGTAACGGTAGCACAAGCGCCTCTGGAGCGCTTTGTCTAGGTTCGAATCCTAGTTCGGCAGTACCTATGTTCGATGATGAGGCCCCCGGATTTAGCCCGGGGGCTTCCTCATTTGGCGGCGACCCGCCCTCCGGTTACCTAACAATAGTCGCTGAAACCGTTCCTGTTTGGTAATGATGGGGCTTGCGGCCGGTTACCTAACAGCATATGCTAATAGTGAATATTGTTTGGTAACCGTGGCGGCCATGAACCCAATGAAAGGCGTGCTTTCCGAGGAGCTCGAGAACTCCGAGCGCCTGCTGAAGAGATACCGGCAGGCGATCGCGGCATTGCCGAAAGGGAGTCTCGTCCCGAAGAAGATCAAGGGCGGGCTGTTCTACTATTTGGCCTACCGCAAGGCGGATAAAATCCGGTTCGATTATAAAGGCAAGCTCTCCGCCAGAGAAGTCGCGGACTTCAAGCAGGCGGCGAGCCAAAAGGCGAAGTACCGTAGTCTCGTCGCGGAGCTCAAGAAGCAGATCGTGTTCCTGAAACGGGCGCTCCATGAAAGGAAAAGACGCGCCCGCTGAAATCGTCATCGAAGTCCTGCGCCGCCTGGACAAGGCGGGCGTCCTCCAGGGCATGGTCCTGGTCGGGAGTTGGTGCGTTCATTTCTACAAGGGCTATTTCGCCGGGGCCGCCCTGTCTGCGGTCCGCACGCGCGACATGGACTTCCTGATCCCGACGCCGCCGAGGCTCAAGGGGGAAGTCGATGTCGCCGAACTCCTGGAGGATATGGGCTTCATCACGGAGTTCCACGGCGACGGCTCCATCAGCCTCAGCCATCCCCAGCTCATCATCGACTTCCTCGTGGCCGAGCGTGGGCGCGGCACCGACAAGCCGTATCTCGTGAGGCAGTTGGGAGTCAAAGCCCAGCCGCTGCGCTTCATCAGCCTGCTGTCGGAAGACACGATCAAGGTCAGAAGCGGCAGTCTCGACCTCGTGCTCCCGCATCCAATCAACTTTGCCTTCCAGAAGCTCATCATCAGCGGGCGCCGCGCCTACGAAGAGAAGGCGGCCAAAGACCGGCTTCAGGCGGTCGAGGTCCTACGCGAAGTCGTTGCGCGCGGTGACGAAGGCAAGGCGCGGTCCAAGTTCGAGAGACTACCGGCCGGCTGGCGAAAGGCGGTCCTGGCCGGACTCAAGGCGGCGCAAGCGGACGACTTGAGCGCTTTGCTGGCTTCGCCGGGAACTTGAAGCGGGTGACGAAGGTTCTTTCCATTGGATAACTCCGGCAGCCCGTAGGATGAAGTCATCTCCAAGGCGCTCAATATGAGTTCTAAACTCGTTTAGGCAGCGCAGCCACTTCCATGCGAATGCCAGAACAGGGCCCTCTTAATGGAGGGCCCTGTTCTTGAGGCTACCCGACGCGCCGGCATACATATTAGTAGGCTTTCCTACTAATCTGTTGACTGGTCCCATCTCCTCAGCTACACTCTCCAGGATGAAGCTCTTCCTCCGGCAGGGTACTCGGGAACTGATCAAACGGCTGCAGGAGCCTCCGCGCCTGCCGCAGATCCTCCTGGGGCCGCGTCAGGTCGGCAAGACGACCGCGATCGCCCAGGCGATGGCCGCGCTGCGTCGAAAGGGCTTTGCGGCCGTTTCCGCGACGGCCGATGCGCCGGCATCGCCGAACCATGAATGGATCACCGCCCACTGGCGGAAGGCCGACGTCATTGCGCGGACAGGGAAGCCGACACTGTTGACCTTCGACGAGCTCCAGAAGATCCCCGGGTGGAGCGAGGTCGTCAAGCGGGAATTCGATTCCAGCCAGCGACTCGCGCCGGCGAAACGGCCGCGCATCGTCATCTCGGGCTCATCCGCGCTTCTGGTCGAAAAGGGCCTGACCGAGAGCCTCGCGGGCCGATTCGAATTGATTCGATTTCCCCACTGGTGCCTGGAGGAGGAATCTGCGGCCTTCGGCGTCGCCTGGAAGGACCATGTCGCCCTCGGCGGCTACCCGCGGCTGCATGAGTTCCTCCCGGATGCCCGCCGCTTTCTAGCCTACGTCAGAGACTCCATCGTCGAAAGCGTCCTGAACAAGGACCTCCTGCTTCTCCATCCCGTCGAGAAGCCGGTCCTGCTGCGCCGACTCTTCGAATTCTCCTGCCGCCATCCCGCCGAGATCGTCTCGCTGCAGAAGATGCTCGGGCGACTGACCGATACGGGCAACGTGACGACGCTGTCCCACTATCTCGACCTGCTGTCCAAGGCCTTCCTCATCGCGCCGCTGCAGAAGTACAGCCCGGAGATCCTGCGCATCCGCGCTTCCAGCCCGAAACTGATCGTGCTGGCTCCGGCCCTGGTCGCGGCGCTTCAGGATAAGACTCCGTCGGAGGTTCTAGCGGAACCCGAGGTCTACGGCCGCTGGGCCGAGAACGCCGTGGGCGCGCATCTGCTCCGCGCCGGGCTCGAGGTCTATTACTGGAGGGACCGGGACCTCGAGTTGGATTTCATCGCCAAGAAGGGTTCTAAGGCAATCGCGTTCGAGGTCTCCATTTCCGACAGGAAGAGCAGAGGCGAGGTTCTGGATAGGTTGGCCCGCAAGTGCGGCGCCTCGAAGGCGGTGCTGGTCGGTCCCGCCGGCGTCGGCTTGGACGAATTTCTCCGAACCGATCCCCTGGTCTGGTTCGCAGACGGGAAAGCGGGCTGACAGGCGGGACCCCGTCCCCCCCTCATCCCAAGCGCCCCTGGACGAATTCAAGAGCCCAGGTTCGGAACTCGTCTAAGCAGGGCAGCCAATTTGGACAGGAAGCCGTTTCAGCGACATGCTGGAATGGCTTTCTCCTTTCAGGGGGAGAACTTAATGACCCCCATCATCTGACGGACCGCAGGAAGTGGAGGGCCAGGGCGCCGAGACCGGATACGCCAGGCTCGACTTCCGCGTCGGCGGCAGCTACCACTACATGAACAAGTACGCCGGAAACGAGATGTGGGGGCTCGCGACGTACTAGGCGATCACGAAGCCCTCGGAGCTCGTGTTCGTCCAGCAGTTCTCCGACAAGGACCGCGGCCTCTCCGTCCATCCGATGTCGCCGACCTGGCCCAAACGCCTGCGTACGACGGTGCACCTGCAGGACTTCGGCGCGAAGACCTTGATCTCGCTGTACTGGAAGCCGCTCGACCCGACCGAGGCCGAGGCGAAGGCTTTCGAGCAGGCGATGGACGGCATGAAGGGCGGCTGGGGGGGCTCGTTCGACCGGCTCGACGAATTCCTGATTAGAGCGAGCATCTGAGTCGCAGGAAACCGCGCCGCAATGCCCAGGGGGAGGGCTTTCGCTTTCAATAGAATCAATCGCAAGTCCCCCCCCCAATCGACATGGAAGAGGACGCCGCACCGGACAGCACTGCAGTCAGGGTCGCCTTGTGGCGTGCGCTGCACATAGAGACCGATCCGCCGCCGCACGTGCTCGAAGGATGCGGACTGCGCCGTGGTCCAGCCGGACTGCCGCTTCGACATCCCGGTCCGAAGCGACGCCGTCGGCTTGGTGCCTCTCGACGGGAAGCTGCAATGCACGCAAGAGTTCCGCGGCCCGTCCCCGTCCGCCGCCTGCGCGGACGGCCGCTGCCGGCTTCGCGACGCGCGCGGCGACATCTACAGCCCCTTCGTCCGCGTCGGAAACCGCCGCGAACGCGTGAAACGCGGGGATTATCGCCGCCCTCCCGGGGCGGACGACTTGCCGACGGTAGCGGCCCGGATTTCCGTGCAGGAGATCGTCACTCGGCCTTCAGGAGAGCGCACGGCCATCATCAACGATGCGCCCCACGAGGTCGGGGACAAGGTCGGGGGCGCCGAGATCGAGCGGATCGAGCCGGACGGCGTCCGGTTCGGCTTCGATGGGCAGAGCTTCTTCAAGCACGTCAGATGACCACTTGAGCGCGGCTTCAGAACCGCGCCGTGAAGCCGGCCAGCAGGGCGTCCTCGGTCTGGGCCGCATTGAGGCCGGTGCGCCAACCCAGGTCGAGGTCAAGGTCCGGCGTGACGCCCACCAGGACCCCCCCCACGAAGGTCGCCGGGGCCTGGCCGGCCGCCGGGTCGCGGCTGGAATCCACGGCCGCGTTCATGGCCAGGCGCAGACGCCGAGTCGCCGCCACGACGGCCGCCAGAGAAGCGTGCAGGAGGTCGCGCCGCTCGCCCAAGGCGTTGTCGTTGCGGCAATAGCCCAGGTTCGTCAGGAGCTGGGCCCGTCCGGCGCCGGCGGCGGCCAGCGCGGCCACCCTGTATGTGGCGCGCCCAGAGCCGAAGCCGCGTTCCTCCGCGCCGGTCGCCAGCGTGAGGCCCGGCTTGAGCCCCAGGCTCCAGCCGCGCCCCTCGGCCACGCGCCATTTGAGCTCGAGCGCCGCGTCGGAGAGGCCGCCGCGCGGGCGGCCCGCCTCAGGGTCGTGCGGCCGCAGGTACTGCAGCGGCAGCCCGACCGCCGCGTCCAAGGCTTCGTTGAGACCGACTGTCAATACGGCCGCCGCCGCGCCGCCGTGGCGCGCATCGTCCGCGCCGTACTCCCCGTTGAGCTCCAACTGGCGCCGCCCGCGCCCCTGCGTGCCCGTATCGTCGGTGAGGAGCGGGTGGAAGGCCGCCGCGGGAGCGGCCGCGGCGCCCAGGAGAACGGATAAGAACAGGGGGGATGGCTTCATGTTTTGGATCCTTATTGATACCCGGTATCAATAATATCCCAAGCGGCGCGGCACTGCCAATGCAGCCGGTCAGGCACGCCGATGACGGATGCCGCCCTAGCGCAGCGAGAACCTGAGCGACTCGATGATGGCGGAGGGCTTGAAGGCCATGAGCTGCGAGAGCTCGACGCAGGTCGAATATCCGCAGAGGGCGCAGATTGCGGGGTCGTCGACGTCGCGGCAGCAGCGGAAGGAACGCTCGCCCGTCATGAACTCTATCTGAGGCAGAGGGCGGGCCCAGTCATTCTCGGCCAAGGCCTTCTTCGCCGCGCCGGAGAGCATGATGCGATGGCCGCGCCGCTTGAGCTCCCACAGCCGTTCCAGGACCGGCCCCCGCTCAGCGAGCGGGATGCCGGTGCGCTCGACCACTTCAGGGGCCGCGGTCAGGAAATTGAAGGAGATGCCCCGGAAGCAGCCGGCCGCCGACACCTCGCGCGCGAAATCCTCGATGAAATCGGCGTTCATCCGGCTGATGGTGATCGACGCATACACCTCGGAGCCCTCGGCCCTCCGGACGTTCTCCATGATCCGGTCGTAGGTGTTCGGACGGACTTTCTCGTGGATGGCCTTCGGCCCGTCGATCGTCAAATAGAAATGACAGCCCGCGATGTCCAGGGGCAGGGTCCCGTTCGTGAAGATGAAGACGGCCAGGAAGCCCAGCCCGTAGGCGCGGTCGACGACGTCCCTGAGCGTCCTCTCTCCCTCCCGCCAGAGCATGGGCTCCCCGCCCGTGATGACGAGGAGGCGGTGGCCGCGCCTATAGGCGGACTCGAGCGCGCCTCGTGCCTGCTCGAAGGTGAAGCCGGCCTTCCCCTGATTGTGGCTGCCGCAATAGAAACAGTCGAGGTTGCAGCGGTCGGTGATGAGCAGCGCGAAGACGAGCGGGTCCGTCCTCTTGAGCAGGAACCGCTCAAGCCCGATGGCGACGGCCCGCGGCCAATCCGCCCTTCTCACAATACGACCGCTTCAGGCCATGCGGTCTTGCGGCATGTCCCCCACAGCTTGTTGATGTAGTTCAAGCTGTATTCGTTCTGGAGGCGATGAATCCAGTAGGCTCCGGACTCGGTGATCTCGAAGCCTTCCGGGGTCTTGGACGCCATGCCGAGCAGCCTTGGAGTCTTGAGCAGATGGCCGAACACGGAGTCCAAGTCGGCGTCGAAGAGCAGTCGGAACTCCCTTCGAGGGATGTGCATCTCGTAGGCCCGCCAATAGAGCCAGTAGGCCATCTCCAAGCGGCGGGTCAGCGGCATAGCGAGCGCCGTGGGCCGCCGGCCCCGGCCGACCGCTTCGATGTAGGACTTCACGGAGAACGTGTTTACGCTGAAGGAATCCCCCGTCATGGACCCCGCGCTCGGGCCGAAGCCGACGTAGTGGTGCCGCGTGACGGAGCTGAATTTCCTCTTCGACGGCTTCAGGAACGACCAGACGGCGCATCTCTCCAGGCCGGCGGCGAGCGAGCGTTCCCCGATCCGGTCGAACATCCTCCGGATCAAACTGCTCGATGGCCGCTGGATGGCGCGCAAGCCCAGCCTCTCGCCCAATTCCGAATACGGGAAGCCGAAGATCGGGTATGTCGACATCTGGTCGACCCCCTCGCCCAATACGAAGGCGAGGTCCGCGTCGAGCTGGTCCAGGCTTTGCCCCGGCAGCGAGAACATCAGGTCCACGTTGACCGAACGGAACCCCGCCGCCACCGCACGCCGGACCGCGTCGCGCGCCGTCGCCCCGTCGTGCCTCCGGCCGATGGCGCTCAGCAAGCCGTCGTCGGTCGTCTCGACGCCGACCGACAGCATCGTGACTCCGGCGTCCTTCAACAGCCTCAGGCAATCGTCGTCCATCTCGGAGGGGTGCAGCTCGATGCAGACGTCGCCCTCGATACGGAAGGAATCCCTGAGCCGGCGGATGAGGACGGCAAGGCCTTTTGGGTCCACCGTAGGCGTCCCGCCGCCGATATAGAGGCTGGTGAAGGATTGCGCGGGCACGTTCGCGGCCGTCATGTCGATCTCGCGCAGCACCGCCTGGTGATATTGGCCGAAGGCGGCGGGCTCGAATTTCTCGCGGTTGTACGGACAATACGGGCAGAGCTCCTTGCAGAACGGCACATGCAGGTAGAGCCCGGGCTGCTTCATCGCTCCCGGATAGGGGACCGGGCCGGCTTTCATGACGAAGCGTTCCCAGCGGCCGGTGACGGCCCTGTGCACGACCGGTTTCCAAAGGGGCTTCAGCATGGGCTTGCTCGAGTCGCGCCATTCTAGCAAGCGGCACGCGGATACTCCCTGACGGATTTCAGGGCCATCTGTACTAGAATCGCTCCATGAACCCAGCGCCAGGCCTCCTCGTCGTCCTCTCCGCCCTCGCCCCCGCCCGGGCCCTGCCGACCGACTTCCCCGACGCGGCCGCGCTGGCGGGGCGCCAAGCCCGCTTCGCGCCGGTGGACATCGGCGCCGACATCTCCAAGCTCGGCGCGGGGGACCGCGCGGCGCTGAAGCGGCTGATCGAGGCCGCCCGCGTCATGGACGGCCTGTTCCTCCGCCAGACCTGGGACGCCGCCCCGCAATGGCTGCTACGCCTCGCCGAGGACGACTCGGCGCTGGGGCGGGCGCGGCTGAGGTACTTCCTCACCGAAAAGGGCCCCTGGGACCGCCAGGACCACGACAGCCCCTTCATCCCCGGGGCCCCGGCCAAGCCGGAGCAGGCGAACTTCTACCCCTTGGACGCCACCAAGGCCGAGGTGGAGGCCTGGATGAACGGGCTCCCCGACGCGCAGAAGGCCGAGGCCGCGGGCTTCTTCACGGTCATCCGGCGCCTCGGCGACGGGAAGCTCCGCGCCGTCCCGAATTCCCTCGAATATCAGAACGAGCTGCAGCGCGCGGCGGCGCTCCTCAAGGACGCCGCGGCCTCCTCCGAGCATCCCGGCCTCAAGTCCTTCCTCGAGAAGCGCGCGGCGGCCTTCCTCTCCGACGACTATTACGACTCCGATGTGGCCTGGATGGAGCTCGACAGCCCCATCGAGCCCACCATCGGGCCCTACGAGACCTACGAGGACGGGTGGTTCGGCTACAAGGCCGCCTTCGAGGCGTTCATCGGGCTGCGCGACGACGCCGAGACGGCCAAGCTCCAGCGCTTCGGCGGGCAGCTGCAGTGGCTGGAGGACAACCTCCCCATCGACAAGAGCCTGCGCAACCCCAAGCTCGGGGCCATGTCCCCCATCCGCGTGGTCAACGAGGTCTACGCCTCCGGCGACGCCGCCCACGGCGTCACCACCGCCGCCTTCAACCTCCCCAACGACGAGAAGGTCACCGCCGAGAAGGGCGCGAAGCGGACGATGCTCAAGAACGTCCAGCGCGCGAAGTTCGACATCGTCCTGACGCCGCTGGCCAAGATGGCGCTCTCGCCCGCGGACCAGGGGCGCGTGGACTTCTCGGCGTTCTTCACCCATATCCTCATGCACGAGCTCATGCACGGCCTGGGACCCCACCAGTCGAAGGACGCCCAAGGCAGGCCGGTCACCGTCCGCCAGGCCCTCAAGGAGGCCTCCAGCGCGCTGGAGGAGGCCAAGGCCGACGCCTCGGGGCTGTGGGCGCTGCAGAAGCTCGTGGACAAGGGAGTGCTCGACAAGAAGCTCGAGGACACCATGTACGTCACCTTCCTGGCCTCGGCCTTCCGCACCCTGCGCTTCGGCGTCGCCGAGGCCCACGGCAAGGGGATGGCGCTCCAGCTCAACTACCTCCTCGACAAGGGCGCCTTCAAGGTCGCCGGCGACGGCACCTTCTCGGTCGATACGGCCAAGGTCAAGGGCGCGGTCGAAGCGCTATCCCGGGACATCATGCTGGCGCAGGCGAAGGGCGACTACGCGGCCGCGAAGAAGTGGCTCGACGCGATGGCGGTCATCCGCCCCGAGGCCAAGGCGGTCATCGACCGCGCGGAAGGCCTGCCCGTCGACATAGAACCGCGCTTCACGACCGTGGAGGAACTCGGTCTCTAGGACCTGAGCGAGGCCATGTCGATGGAGAAGCGGTACTTCACGTCGGACTTGAGCAGCCTGTCGTAGGCCTCGTTGACCTTCTGCACCGGGATGACCTCCACGTCGGCGGTGAGCCCGTGCTTGCCGCAGAAGTCCAGCATCTCCTGGGTCTCGGCGACGGAGCCGATGGGCGAGCCCGACAGGCTGCGGCGTCCGAAGATGAGGCCGAAGGCGGAGACGGCCAGGGGCTTCTCGGGCGCGCCGACCAGGGTCATGTTGCCGTCGCGGCCCAGCAGGTTCAGGTAGGCGTTGACGTCGTGCTCCGCCGAGACGGTGTCGAGGATGAAGTCGAAGCTGCCGGCGTGCTTGGCCATCGCCCCGGCGTCCCTGGAGAGCACCACCTCGTCGGCGCCCAGGCGGCGGGCGTCCTCCGCCTTGCCGGGCGAGGTCGTGAAGACGACCACATGCGCTCCGAAGGCGTGCGCGAACTTGACGCCCATGTGACCCAGCCCGCCCAGGCCGACCACGCCGACCTTCTTGCCCTTCTTGACGCCCCAATGGCGCAGCGGGGAATAGGTGGTGATGCCGGCGCAGAGCAGCGGCGCGGTCCCGGCCAGGTCCAGCTTGGGCGGCACGCGCAGGACGAAGCGCTGGTCGACCACGATGGAGTCGGAATAGCCGCCGTAGGTCACCCCTCCGAGGCGCTTGTCCGGGGAGTTGTAGGTGAGCGTCATGTTCGGGCAGAACTGCTCGCAGCCGTCCTTGCAGGCGGCGCAGGTGCCGTCCGAGTCGACCAGGCAGCCCACCGCGGCCAGGTCCCCGGCCTTGAACTTGGCCACGGCGGAGCCGACCTGGGTCACCCTGCCGACGATTTCGTGGCCGGGGACGACGGGGTAGACGGTGGGCATGACGGCCCGCCACTCGTCGCGGGCGGTATGCAGGTCGGAGTGACAGACGCCGCAGAAGAGGATTTCCAGACGGACGTCGTCAGGGCCGGGGTCGCGGCGCTGAATCGTGCTCGGAGCCAGCGGCGACTTCGCTCCGGCTGCGGCATAGGCTTTCGCGGTGGACATTTCGGTGTTCTCCCTGGTCCGTCCCGGACATCATACCCCGCGAGGGATCGCAGCGGAAGAGGAGGGCTTCAGCGGCAGGTCCAGTCCAGCTCCTCGCGGTCCGCGATGACGGCGGAGGGGAGCTGGGGCCGGTCGCGTTCGGAGATGGACTTGCGCAGCGCGTCGGACGCCTTCGTGTTCCGTGCCCCGAGTCTGGCCAGGAACCAGGACAGGGAGCGCTTCAAGGGATGGACCTTCTCCATGCGGCACAGGATAGCCCGCCCCCCCCGAAACAAGAAGCGGCGAACGGCACCCGGCCACCCCCTCCGGACGGCCCAGGAAGATTCCAGGCCTGGGCCCTTTGTCCTATGCCCTGGCAGGGCTTTGGCCCGATGCCGACCGCGCGGGGCCGGCCTACCCTGCCCATGAGGGCAAGCGGAATCCGGCCCCGGCGCTCCGACGACCTCCTGCGCCTCGCCGGCTATCTCCTCACCACGGCCCTCTTCGCCAACCTCAACGCCCTCGTGGACGTGTTCCTGCATCCGGAGATCCCCTACCTGGACCAGGAGCACCTCGTCGTCGGCGGGATCAGCGGGCTGGCCTTCGCCCTCCTCTTCGGCCTCCAGGGAATCTACGCCCGGCGCTTGCGGCGCTCCATGGACAGGGTGGCGGCCTTGGAGTCCTTCCTGCCCATCTGCTCCTACTGCAAGAAAATCCGGCTCTCCAACCCGGACGGGACCCGGCAGGATTCCTGGCGGCCGATTGAGTCCTATTTCTCCAAACACGCCGTCACCAAGCTCTCGCACGGGATCTGCCCCGAGTGCGTGACGCTGCACCACCCCGAAGTGCCCCCGGAGGCCTTCATGGACCGTTCTCCGGGATAGCCGGGGCTAGCCGAATCCGCGCCCGCGGTGTATCCTTCGCTCAGATATGCGGACGGCCGCCCTTCTCTGCCTGGCGCTGGCCCTGCCTGAGCTCGCCCCTGGCGCTCCGGCGGCCGAGCAGGCGCTGAACGCCGAGGCGGAGTCCCTCTATCGCCGGGCGCAGCAAGGGAAGTTCTACGCCGAGGCGGCCCGCCTGAAGCCCGAGGTCCTGCCCACCTCCGACGGCAAGAGCTTCCTCGTGGTCTGGAAGGGCGCCGCCCGGCCCAAGCGCTGGATCGCCTCCCTGCACGGGACCGGAGGCTTCGCCACCGACGACCTGGCCCTCTGGCACCCGCGCCTGGCCGAGCGCGGCATAGGCCTGGTCTGCCTGCAGTGGTGGCTGGGCTCCGAGGGGCCGCGCGCCTACTATCGGCCGCAGGAGGTCTACCGCGAGCTCGACAGGGCCCTGCGCCGGCTGGGCGCGAAGCCGGGCTCCGTCATGCTCCACGGCTTCAGCCGCGGGTCGGCCAACTCCTACGCCGTAGCCGCCCTCGACGCCGGCCGCGGCGCGCGCTACTTTTCGCTCATCGCGGCCAGTTCCGGAGGGGTCAGCACGGACTATCCCCCCACGCGCGCCATCGTCGACGGGGAATTCGGGAAGGAGCCGCTCAAAGGCACGCGCTGGGTCACCGCGGCCGGCGCCAAGGACCGGAATCCGGACCGCGACGGCATCCCGGGGATGCGGCGCACGGCCGAGTGGCTGCGCGGGCAGGGGGCCGTCGTGCTCGAGGCCATCGAGGACCCCGACCAGGGCCACGGGGCGCTGCAGCGCAACCCCAAGAACGCCGAACGCCTGCTGGACCTGTTCCTCGCTCGATGACGATCGGGTCGATTCGGGCCGCCATGGAGCGCGACGGGGTCGCGCGCGTGGGCCGGCTGTTCCCGCTGCCCCTGCTCGAGCGGATACGCGCCGAGGTGCTGCGCCGCCATCATAGCGGCGAACTGCGCCGTCGCGGTCTGGTGCGCGACATCGCCGGGCGTTATGCCGCCGTGCTGCCCTTCGCCGGCCCCTTCCTAGACCCGCGCTTCTACGCCAACCCCGCGCTGCACGCCAAGCTGGGGACCCTGCTGGGGCCCGACTACTGCATCGGCAGCCTGGAGGCCGTCATCGCCGAGCCCGGGGCGGGGCGCCAGCACCAGCACATCGACGGGCCGGTCCGCTTCGACCGGCTCGTCGGGGGCAGGAAGGTACCCTACAGCGCAGACCTCTCCGGCCTCCCCCCCTACGCCGTCACGCTGGCCGTGCCGCTGTGCGCCGTCACCGACGAGAACGGGCCGACGGCGGTCTGGAAGGGCTCGCACCGGGCCGCCCTGCGGCCCCGGCCGCCCGGCGAGCGCGAAGTCTACCGCCGCTACCCGCTGGAGACCTTGAGCGTCCCCTTCGGGGAGGCGTACCTCTTCGACTTCCGGGTCTTCCACGGCGGGATGCCCAACGACGCGCCCGAGCCGCGCGCCGTGCTGATGTTCGTCTTCACGCGCTCCTGGTACCGCGACCCCAACCAGAACGAGGTATTCCCGAGCGTGGTGATTTCCGAGCGGGACCTGGGCAGGGTCCCCGCCAGGCACCGCCCCCTCTTCATGCTCGCCCCCAGCGCCAGACGACGCCTCTGGAAGGGGGCCTAGCAGCCCTTCTTCTCGGTCGCCTTCGCGAAGAGCGCCCCGATGAAGAAGCCTGCGAGGAAGCCCGCGGCGGCGCCGATGGGGCCGCCCAACATGAACCCGATGGCGGCCCCCGCCAGGCCGAAGGCGGCGGCCTTCATGGTCTTGTCGTAGTCCCAGCCGCCCCCCTTCCCCTCGTCCTTCTTCTCCTCTCCCTCGGCGGCATAGACGGGCGGCGGAGGTTGGGCCGAGGCCGCGAAGCGCCGGGGAGCGGCGGTCTGGGCGGGGGCCGCGGCATAGAAACGACCGCCGAGGCTGACCGGGGCCGCGCCGGAACGCTCGGCGAAGCCGTTGCGCGCGCCTTCGGCCGAGCCCTCCAGGGAATCGCCCCCGCCGAGCACGGCGGCCTCCGAGGCCCGCGCCTGGCCGAGGACGGCTTCCGGAGCCGGCAGGGCGGCCCGGCCCCCGGCGAAGGCGCGCAGAGGGAGCAGCGCGGCGACGACGGCGAGGGCCACCCCTTTCATGCCCTCAGTGTAGCCGCCCACCTCCCGGAGGTCTTGCACGAATCAGACATGGGCATGGCCGGGCCGCGGGAAAGGGGCTATCATGCGGCATGCGCCGGCTCGTCCTGACGCTCCTGCTGTCGCCGCCCGTCCAAGCCGCCGAGCCCGCGTTCGGCCCTCCGCGGGCGGTGGAACTGCCCGGCTATGACGCCGACGTGATGGAGCCGTTCGTGTCGAAGGACGGGCGCTGGCTCTTCTTCAACGACTCCAACGCCCCCGGCCATGACACCGATATCTTCTTCGCCGAGCGCGTCGCCCCCGAACGCTTGGTCTACAAAGGACGGCTGCCGGGGGCGAACTCGCCCAAGCTCGACGGCATCCCCTCGATGGACGAGGCGGGCTGGTTCTACCTGACTTCGGGGCGGAGCTACGACAAGGACCGCGTCAGCATCTATCGCGGGCGGTTCCGCGACGGGGCCCTCGGCGAGGTCGAACCGGTGCCCGGCCTCTCCCTGGACCGGCGCGGCTGGATCAACATGGGCGCCCAGGTCGACGCCGGCGGGGACACTCTGCTCTTCGCCGACACGCGCTTCGGATTGCTGGGGCTCTTCGGCATCCCCGCCTGGTCCGACCTGGCGCTGGCGCGCCGCGAGGGGAAGGGCTTCGTGCGCGACCCCGACTCCGCGCGCATCCTGGCCCGCCTGAACACGCATGAGCTCGAGTACGGCGGCGTCATGTCCGTCGACGGCCTCGAGGTCTTCTTCACGCGCACCCGCGTCCCCTTCCTGCTGGTCTTCGGCAAGGTCCGCTTCCAGATCATGCGGGCGACCCGGAGCGACCCGCGCGCGCCCTTCGGCGAGCCGACGGCCCTCCTGTCCGGCCGGGAGCCGGTCGAGGGCCCCACGCTGACGCGCGACGGCCGCTGGCTCTACTTCCACAAGAAGGTCGGCGACCGGCACCGCCTGTTCGTGATGGAACGCGATTAGGGCTGGCCGCCCGTTTCGGACGGACTGCCCACGTGGGCAGTTGCACTTAATGCCAGCACCGCATTCGCAGGAACAAATGGCGCGATTTAACGCCTCGAGGCTCCCCCCAGGGGGAGTCTCGGCTGATTCAATCGCGTCGTTTACCGTGCTGGTCGGGGTAACGGACGCCGAGGGACGGCCATCCCCCCGGGGGATGGGGCGGCCGCCAGCAGCCAGGGGAGGAGCATCCGGCAAGGATAGCGCGGGGGGGCCTCCAACACCCAGGGCCTTAGGTCCGCCGTTCGCCCCACCGACGGAGCGCTCGGCTGGGTTAGGCATTTTGTCCACAACTCGCGGCGC
>JACRDU010000056.1 GCA_016218495.1 Elusimicrobiota bacterium | reverse complement strand
CCAGTCCTGGACGGTTCGAGGTGCTGACGTGAGGCGTTCAAGCCTCCCGCTCGGGGCGGGTAGCCCCGAGCCCGCGAGGGCCCCCGCGGGGCCTGAGCAATCCGTCGGGGGCCTACTTCGCAAAGTGTGTGAACTTGGAGGGGCTCCCCCTTGCCAACGCCGCGCCTGGCCGCAACACTATGGCATGACCTGGGCGCTGCTCCTGCTCCTGGCCCTCCCCGCGCGCGCCGCCGAGACGCCGGGCACGGGCCTGGCGCGCCTGGTGGAGCGCCGCTTCGTGGCGGCCGACCTGCTCGAGCCGCTCGACACGGCGAAGTGGGACGAGGCCGCCGCGGCCTGGCCGGTGTCCGACCCCGCCTGGCTTCCCGCCAAGGGGGCCGCCGACGGTCTGCGGGCCCTGCGCGCCGCCCTGGTGGGGCCAGACGAGGAGGCGGTGGAGGAGGGAGCCGCGGCGCTGGGCGAGGCCTTGGGCCTGGACCCGGCCGGGACGGCGGCCTTGGTCAGCCGCTACGCGGCCCTGCGCGCCGCGCTCCACGCCGCCGGCGCCAGCCTCGAGCCGGAGACGGAGCGCCTGCGCCGCCCCGACGGGGCACCGGTCTACGAGAGCGACTGGAAGGCCCACCTCGAGGCCGTGCCGCTGCCGGTGCGCAAGTCCTTGGTGGCCTCCTTCGGGGCCGCCTCCGGCCTCTCCGCCGAGCCGCCCAAGGACCTGCTGGCCGTCGTGCCCAAGCCCCCGCGCGTGCGCCCGCCCGCCGAGGCGGCCAAGCCTAAAGCGGCCCCCGCTCCCAAACCGGCGCGCAAGGCCCCGGCCCCGGAGGCCAAGGCCGCCCCCGCCGGGCCGAAGTCCGAGGCCATGACCAAGTCCATCAAGTCCCTGCGCACCGCCCTGGACGCCCCCGCCCTGGCCGCGTCCTTGAAGGAAGCCGACAAGGAGGCCGTCCTGGCCGCCTGGGAGAAGGCCTTGAACGGGAACACCGGGCCGGACGGCGCCATCAACCACCCTGCGGCGGTCAACGCCCTGCGCGAGCTCTGCGCGGCTTCCACGCCCGCCGGCCGCTGGGCCGCCACGGCGGCGGCCGCCTACCACCTCGGCTCCGACCTCGGCCCCAAGGCCGCCCTGGCCGCCGCCTTCGCCCAGAAGGGGGCCGTGCTGGGGGCGCAGCGCCTGATGTCCGAGGCCATGGCCCTGACCGGAGCCGCCGCCAGACCCAAGGACCAGCCCGCCTTCGGGGCCGCCTTCAACCAGGCCATGGCCCTGGACACGGCCGCCGCCGGCTGGGCGGGGGCCCTGCCCAACGCGCGCAAGGCCAACCCCATCGACGGCACGGTCAAGACCTTCAAGCTGGAGGGGACCGTCAACAAACTCCGCGGCTATCTGGGGTTTTGACGGGCTCCCATGAGCGGCCCTCGGCGCCGGTCGCTCCGGGTCGCCGGATTGCTGGCCGCCGCATTGCTCAGCGGATGGCTGACCCTGCGCGATGCCGCCCGGTTCCACCCTCCCGATTCGCGCGCGCTCGAGGCCGCTCTGGGCGACGTCGACGATGACCCGGCACGGAGCCTTCTGCGGGCCGCCGCCGATGCCGCTCCCCTCGGGCCGCCTGCGCGCGGGGACTGGCTGGCCGAACACAGCGAGCCAGGGCAGCCGTTCGACGCCTATGCGTCCCGACAACCGCGCCAGCGCCGGCCGGGGCTCCGGCCGATAGCCTACGGCTGGGTCGGCGATGCGCCCCCCGAATGGGCCCAAGAGGCCGTCGCCGCCAACCGCTTCCTCGCGCTCCTCTTCCAAACCACCGTACGGGCCGTGCCGCTCCCGGATGCGGCGGGAGTCAAGGAACGCGTGAATTCCGGCCGCCGCCAGCTGCTGGCCAGCGAGGTCCTCGAACGCCTCCGGCCCGCGCTGCCCGCCGGGACCGCCTGCCTCTTGGGCTTCACCGCGCACGACCTTTACCCCCTGGAGTCTTGGAACTTCGTCTTCGGGCTGGCCTCGGTCGACGGCCGCGTAGGCGTCCACAGCGTCGCGCGCCTGGGGAGCGCGGACGGGAAGGTGCGCCGGCGCCGCCTGCTGGGGGTGGCCGGCCACGAGGCGGGGCACTCGTTCGGGCTGCTCCATTGCGTCCATCGCAGATGCCTCATGAACGGATTCAACAGCCTCGCCGAGCTGGACCGCGGTACTCTTGCCCTGTGCCCCATTTGTTTGAGGAAGGTCGCGTGGGGAGCCGGGGTCGACGTCATCTCCCTCCACGAAGACATCGCCGCGTTCCTGGACCGCATCGGGCTGACGGAGGACGCCGCCGTCTTCAGCTCCAGGCTCGCCGCCGCTCGAGCTCCCGCCGAGCCGCGTCCGCGCCGCTAGCCGGCGAACAAGGAGCGTTGCAGCTCAGGGCCTTGCAGCGCGATGCCGGCGTTCGAGCTTAGCCTGGGATAAGTTCGACCGAAGGGGGCGACGCATGAGACTCCTCATCGGGGGTTTGTTTGCTCCCAATTCCTGGGGTTTTCGGCCACTCGCCCCACCGACGGGGAGGGTTCTCGATCCGTAGCAGGGACAAGCCTGACATTCGCCGGCGAATGTGAATGCCCGATGCGAACGCCACGGGCCTGAATAACCCCGGGAATCGGGAGTCTGACCGCCCTTGAAATGCCGCGCTTCCGGGTCTAAATTGGGGTATGGCCCCCCTCGCCTGCGCATTGGCGGCCGTCGTCGGCCTGGCGGCCTCGGCCCAGGGACCTGCCCCGGGCGAGGCGGCCCTGGAGGCCGCGCGCGGACGCTTCATCCAGGCGGACCTGCGCCGGCCCTTCGACCTGACCCCGTTCGAGGGGCGCCGCGCCGAGGGCGCGCCGGACCCGTCGTGGGAGAAGGCGGCCGCGGCGGCGAAGGCCTTGGGCCGGGTCCGGGAGGCGTTGGCGGGAGAGGACCCCGCCGCGCTCAAGGCCGCGGTGGACGGCGCCTGCGCTCCGCTGGCCGTAGCCGCCGAGGCCTGCGCCGCTCTGGCCGCGCGCTACGAGGCCCTGCGCCGGTCGCTGCGCGCGGGCGGCGCCGCGCTCGACCCCAAGACCGGGGATTTCCGTTCCGGGGACCAGTCCGTCTCCGGCGCGTCCTGGAAGGAGCATGCCGGCCGCCTGCGCCCCGAGGACAGGGCCCGGGTGGCCAGGCTCTTCGGGCAGGCCGCGGCCCTGGGGCCCGCCGTCGCGCCCGGCGACCCGGCGCCGCCCGCCGCCCGCCGCCGGGACGGCGGAGGCCATCTCCCGCTACAAGGCTGCGCCGGCCATGGCCGGGCCGAAGATAGTCCAAGGGGCCCCTCCGCCCGTCTCCGCCGCCGCGCCCGGGACGCGCGAGTCGGCCGTGGCCGGACAGGTCGAGTCGCTGGGACGCACGCTCGATTCCCCCGACCTCGCCGGCTACATGAGCGCCGCGGACAAGGCCCAGATCGTCGGGGCGTGGAAGGAGGCGCTGACGAAGCACACCTCCCCGGACGGGACCATCGACTATCCCCAGGCCGTCAACGCCTTCCAGAACACCCTCCTCAACGGGCGCGAAGCCGGGACGGTGACCCGCACGGCCGAACACTGGGGGGAGATCAGCGCCGGCACCTACAACCTGGGTTCCTGGGCCGGCCCGCCCGCCGCGCTTGGGGCCTCGTTGGCCTGGAACACCTTCAGCATCACCAAGAGCCAGCTCGTTAGGAGCTACCGGGCCCTGCGCGGCCAGGGGCCGACGCCGCCCGCCGGGAACTATTGGGGCGAGACGATGAACAAGTCCCTGGTGACCGAGTCGGCCGCGGCCGGCTGGGCCTCGACCTTGCCCAACCCGAACAAGGTCAACGTCCTGGCCGGCACTTCGAAGACCCTCAAGCTCGGCGAGCTGGCGGGGGCCGTGGAACAAGACGGCGCCGGCGGAATCCTCAAGGGCTTCTGGGAACGCTATTTTGGGAAGTAGGACACTAGGCCGAATTCCGCCCGCGCCCTAGGCCCTTCGCCTCCTCTGCCGCCCCCGCCCGCCATGCTAAAGTCGCCCCCATGCTCAAGACCGGGGCCCTGCTCGTCTCCCTCCTCCTCTGCGTCCCCCCCGCCTCGGCCCAGTTCGTCGCCCAGACCGCCGGCCGGGCCGCGCAGTCGGCCCCGCGCGTCCCGCTGGGGAACCTGGGCTTCTCCCACACGCCGGAGTCCCTCTCCGGGCTCGGGGCGGAGAAGGCCGCGCTGCTGACGCGCAGCCTCGACGCCGTGGCCGCCCTGCCCAAGGCCCAGCGCAGCTTCGCCGCTACGGCCCTGGCCATCGAGCGGGCCTACGCCGAATACCACGAGGCCGTCCAGCCCGCCGTCTTCCTCGCCTCCGTCTCCCCCGACCCGGCCGTGCGGGCGGCCGCGGAGGCGCTCGACAAGGAGACCGACCGCCTGATGGTCTACCTCGGCCAGCGCGAGGACCTCTACGAGGCCGTGCGCGACGCGGCCGCCCTGTCCGAGGACCTCGCGCCCGAGGACAGGCGCCTGCTCGAGAAGAGCCTGTCGGGCTTCAAGCACGCGGGCCTGGGCCTCGACGCGGCCGCGCGCGAGCGCCTGGGCGCGGCCGAGCGCCGCCTCTCGGAGCTCGGCCAGGCCTTCAGCCGGAACCTGCGCGACGCCGACCTCACCCTCGACGTGTCGGAGTCCCGCCTGGCCGGCCTGCCCCGCGCCGCGGTGGAGGCCCTGCCGCGCCTGGGCGACGGGCGCCGGCGCCTGCGCCTGGACGCGCCCACCTACGGCCTGGTGATGGAGCGGGCCGAGGACAGGAAGCTCCGGCGCGCGGCCTACTTCAAGCACGGCAACGCGGCCGCCGTCGAGAACGCCCCGGTCCTGGCCGAGGCCCTGGCCCTGCGCCACGAGACGGCGCGCCTGCTCGGCTACAGGAACTATGCGACGATGGCCCTGGCCGGGCGCATGGCCAAGACGCCGCGCCGGGTCTGGGAATTCCTCAACCGCCTGCGCGCCTCGCTGCGGGGGCGCGCCGACGCCGAGCGCGAGACGCTGCGCAGCTACGCGCGCGAGCACGGCACCGCCGGGGCCATGCGCCCCTGGGACGCCGGCTGGTGGGAGGCCCGGCTCAAGCGCGAACGCCTGGGCTACGACCCCGAGGAGGCCCGGCAGTACTTCCCGATGGACAGCGTGCTGGACAAGGCCTTCCGGGTCTACGAACGCCTGCTGGGGGTGCGCTTCGTCGAAGCCGACGCGGGCGAAGCCTGGCATCCCGAGGTCCGGCTCGTCGAGGTCCACGACGCCGCCTCCGGCGCGCGCCTGGGGCGCTTCTACCTGGACCTGTTCCCGCGCGAAGGCAAGTACGGCCACATGGCGGCCTTCACCTTGGTGAAAGGCCGCGCCCTGCCGGACGGGACCTACCGCGAGCCGCTCTCCGCTCTGGTGGGGAACTTCACCCGCCCGGGCGGCGGGCGTCCCTCCCTGCTCCGGCCCGGCGAGGTGAAGACCCTGTTCCACGAGCTCGGGCACATCATGCACCAGCTGCTGACCACCGCCCCGCACTGGAGCCAGTCCGGCTCGGCCACGGCGCGGGACTTCGTCGAGGCGCCCTCGCAGATGATGGAGAACTTCGTCTGGAACGCCGACATGCTGGTGCGCCTCTCCAGCCGCTGGGACGCCCCCGGGGAGTCCCTCCCCGCCGCCACGGCCGAGCGCATCGTGGCCGACAAGTTCTTCAGCCCGGCCTCGGACGCCCTGGGGCAGGCCGTCCTGGCGGCCTTCGACCTGGCCGTCCATTCCACCGGGCACGCCGACGCCCTGGCGGTGTACGCGCGCGTGGTGAAGGCCTTCCTCGGCAAGAAGCCGGCCCGGGGCACGAACTTCCCGGCCCGCTTCGGGCACATCATGGGCGGCTATGCCGCCGGCTATTACGGCTACCTCTGGTCCCGGGTCTTCGCCCAGGACGTCTTCTCGGTCTTCGAGCGGGCCGGCATCGTCTCCCCGGAGACCGGCCGGCGCTGGCGCGAGGCCGTCCTCGAGCGCGGCTCCAGCCGCGACGAGGCCGACTCCCTGCGCGACTTCCTCGGCCGCGAGCCCTCCGAAGACGCCTTCCTGCGCTGGCTCTCCCCCTCCGCTTGAGCAAGGGGTCAGGCCCTCCGATTAAGTAATATCCGGGCATGAAAGACCTCGGGACCCTCCTCGTCGCCGCCGTCCTCATCGGCGGGTCGTTCTTCGGCCTGCAGTACTGGAAGGCGCGCACCGCGCCGCCCCCCGAGCCCGAGCCGGCGGCCGGCCCCGCCGTCGCCCTTTCCCGTCCCGAGGGCCTCCCCGGAGCGGCGCGCAAGGAAGAACCGCAGGCCCCGCCCGAGGGCAGCCTGGGCATGGTCAAGCTCCCCGAGGACTATTCCGGCGTGGCGGTGCGCGGCCCGATGGCCAACTCGCGGCCCGAACCGCCGCTGGTCTACGACGGCGACAGGGGCCCAGCCCGAGCGGGAACCCGCCTCATCCGCTCGAAGGCCCAATGGGACGCCCTGTGGAAGGAGGTCGGCGGCCACGACATGCCGGTGGTGGAATTCGACCGCTACATCGGCCTGGCCATCTTCGCGGGTCAGCGGCCGGCCGGGACCAAGGTCGCCGTGCTCGAGGCCAAGAAGGGGAGCAAGGGCTTCGCCGTGCTCTGGAAGGCGGCTGCGCCCAAGACCCCCGAGCCCGGGACGGCGAACCCCTTCAAGGTCCTGCTCTTCCCGCTCCAGGCCGCGGCGCCGACGGCCAAGGAAGTCCGCTGATCAGGCCCGGGCTTTGCCCGAGTGCAGCAGCAAGACGCCGCTCAGGACCACCGCCGCCCCCGCCGCTTCGGCGGGCCGGGGCCAGCGCCCGAAGAACAGCCGGTCCAGGACCAGGGCCACGACGGGCATCACATAGGTGACGGCGCTGGCCCTAAGCGAGCCCCAATCGCGGATGAGGCGGAAGAAGATGAGGAAGGCCACCGCCGTGGAGCAGACGCCCAGGTAGAGGACGGCCCCCAGCGCCGCCGGCGAGGCGTAAGGCCGCGGCTCCCCCCCCGAGGCGAACACGGAGAGCAGGCCCAGGAAGACCGTGGCCGCCACCTGCTGGTGCAGCGCCCCGGCGTAGACGTCGACGGCCTTCTCGCCGACCAGCATGGTCCGGGCCAACAGCGAGCCGACAGCGTAGCAGACGGCCATCCCCAAGCAGGCGGCCGCGCCCCACACCTCCATCCGCGACCCCGAGTAGGTGAGCACGGGAGCGAAGATGAGGATGGTCCCCGTCAGGCCCAGGCCGATGCCGGCCCAGGCGCGCGGGGAGCGGGCCGCGGGCTCGCGGCCCAGGGCCGCTCCCATCAGGAAGGTCCACAGCGGCACCGTGCCGTTTATGAGGCCGGCCAGCCCCGCCGAGATGTGGCGTTCCCCCCAGAAGAGCAGGGCGAAAGGGAAGGCCTGGGAGAACAGCCCGGTCAGCCACAGCCCCGTGCGGGCGCGCAGGGGCACGGCCGTCTTCTTGCCCCAGGCCTTGAGGAGCAAGAACAGCGCCGCCAGCCCCACCAGCACGCGCATCGAGGCCCCGGTCAGCGGCGGGAGCTCGGCCACGACGAACTTGATGGCGATGAAGGAGCCGCCCCAGAACAGCGCGAGCAGGCCGAAGAGCAGTCCGTTCTTCATGGGGTAGGCATGTTATCATTAGCGCCGTGAGACGATACACGGCGCTGCTGGCCGCCCTCCTCCCCCTCGCCGCCGCGGCCGGTCCCTCCGAGGACGCCGCCGCCCGCAAGAAGATCGAGGCCGACCGGGCCGACACCATGCGCTGGCTGCGCTCCGACCCGACCTCGTACCTGGCCGCGGTCAAGCGGGTCTCCTTCGGGGACAAGGCCGAGCTCGTCGTGGGCTCGGACCCGGCCTGCGACCTGGTCCTGCCCGGCCTGGAGCCGCGCCATCTGCGCGTGACGGCCGGGGCGGACGGCTTCGCGGTCCGCGCGCTCGACGCGGGCGCGTTCTTCACGGTGGGCAAGGGCACCGCGCCCGTGCGCGAGGCGGGCGGCGGCCCGACGCGCCTGAGCGCGGGGCGCTTCCACCTGCGCCTCTCGCACCAGGGCTACCCCGCCGTCATCGTCTTCGACCCCAAGAGCCCGCGCTTCAAGGAATACAAGGGCATCCCCTATTTCCCCATCGACCTCTCGCGCCGGGTCCGCGCGCGCCTGGTGCCGGACCCCAAGGCCGAGACCGTGGCCCTGGCCTCCTCCAACAGCGGTGACCGGCGCGCCCAGAGGGTGGGCTGGCTGGAGTTCACCCTGGGCAAGACGGCCCTGCGCCTGGCCGCCCACCGCCTGCTCGAGCCCGGTTCGGGCGACGACGACGTGAGCGTCTTCTTCCGCGACGCCACGACGGGCAAGGAGAGCTACATGGTGGGGCGCTATGTGGAGCCGGAGAAGCAGGGGGACGGCTCCTATATCCTGGACTTCAACATGGCCTACAACCCGGCCTGCGCCTACAGCGGCTTCTACAACTGCCCCATCCCCCCCAAGGAGAACCAGCTGCCCGTAGCGGTGCGCGCGGGCGAGCGGGACCCGCACTACCAGCACTGATCAGCGGTTGTCGTAGGAGGAGATGATCTCGGCGTCGGAGACGTCGAGGGTGTGCGGGATCTTGATGGGCTTGGACTTGACCCGCTCGTCGGCGGCGATCGGCGCGCCCTCGGGGTCGCTGGGCGCGGGGACGTCGAGCACGCGGCGCGCGATCTCGGGCGGGCGCTCCTCGGAGCGGCCCAGCGCCTCGTCGAGGCGCTTGATGGAGGCCATCGTCTCCTGGATCGTGCCGTCGGCCGTGCGCCCGGACTCCTCGGCCTGGCCCTTCGCCTCGTCCATCTTGCCGCTGTCGACGACGCCTTCGTTGCGCGCCATCTGCGAGCGGCCCACCCACCAGGGCCGGCGGTTCTCCGAAGCGGTCTCCCAGCCGTGCCGGATGACGCCGTTGAGCCGCTTCTTGTGGTTGAAGTTGATGCGGTTGCCCGAGCGCGTGATGAGCTCCTTGGAGTCCATGGTCACGCGGTCGGCTATCAGGAGCTCGTTGACGGCCTTATGGACCCCCTCCTTCTTGGGGTCCATCTGCTCCTCCATCAGCTTGATGACCTGGTCCGACTTCTCGATGGTCTTGAGCAGCCACTTGTTGGCGTTGAGGATGATCTCGCGCGAGAGCATCCGGGTCTCGTAGTTGGCCTTGCGCCCCCGGGTGCGGCGCTCGCTGAGGTGCCCCAGCGCGTCCTCGTCGAGCTTGCCGGCCTTCTCGGCGAATTTGGCCAAGGTCACCGAGCGCTGCTTGGCGCGCTCGATGAGCGCTTTGGCGCGCTTGAGCTTGGGGTAGACCTTCTTGAGCTTCTCGCGCAGGGGCAGGATCTCGGGGCGGAGCGTGACGACGAAGGAGAGGTTCTCCACCGGCACCGGCCGCCCCGGCGATTCCGGGGGCTGCAGGACCATCATGCTCACCGTTCCCCGGGCGGAATCGGCCACCTGGCCCAGGCGCAGGACCGACTCGGCGTTCTTCTCGTCGAGCGGCTTGAGCTCCTCGGCCACCTCCAGCAGGGCGTCGCGCGTCTCCTGCATGAGGCCCGGCGAGGTGGCCTCGGCCAGGTCGTTGAAGGCGCGCCGGAAGCCCTCCCGGGCCTGGTCGGCGTTGCGCAGGATGCGGTCGCGCGGGATGTCGTTGCCCATGCGCAGGTTGCGCTCGAGCATCTCGAGGAACTGGTCGATGCTGGCCATCCCCTCGACGGGGGTGGGAGGGTTGCTGATGCAGCTCTCGAAGTGGCGGACCAGGGCCTGCAGGTCCTGGCGGGTGGGGTCCTTCTTGAACTCCGGAGGCGTCTCCTCCTGGCGCACGCTGCCTTTGGGGACGAAGAACTGGCGGGCCTCCCCGGCCGCCGCCGTCGCGGCCGGACCGAGGATGAGCGCCAGAGCGAGGAACCGCACCACCATGCCCATAGTAAAGCCTGGGGGACGGTTCAGGACAATGGCCCGGAGGGCCCACGCGACATAGGCCTTTGGACCCATACGGCCTACTTGCCAAAGTTCCAATTGTGCCCCGCGCCGCCCGGTTCGACGATGCGCGTCGGGTCCTGGGCCGGGGCGGCGGGCGCCGGCCGCGGGGCGGCCGCGGCGCCCTTGAGGCCGATGCAGAGCAGGGGCAGCATGGCGTGCTGGGCGGGGTCCGCGCCCACGAGCTGGAGGATGGGCAGGACCTTCTGGAACGCCTCCGCGAAACCCCCGCCGACGGCCAAGGCCACCGCCGCCCGGATGGACGCCTCGAAGGCCGGCAGGGCGGCGGCGTGCCGGCTTCCCTGGAGGGACTGGCTCCACACCGGGAGGGCGAAGTCGAAGAGGTCTTTGATGTCCTTGCCGGAGATTTCGATGAAGACCTTGCCCATGATGCGCTGGGACTCGGCCGGCCGCCCCTGCACGGCGTGGTCCATGGCCAGCTTGAGCAGGGTCTGCAGGTCGTCGGCGGAGGCCACCGTAGCCGGCTCGGGCGAAGGCGGCGGCGGCACCGCCGGCGCCGCGCCCGAGACCGGGGCGCCGCAGTAGAGGCAGGTGGGCTTGCCGAGCTGGACCGGCCGGGAGCAGGACGGGCAGGCGGGGACGCCCATGTCCGAAGCATAACCCCGGGATGCGCGGCGCGCCAGGGTGCCTAGGTCCCCAGCGCCCCTTGCAGCGCCGAGACCAGCGCCGAGGCCGTGACGAAGCGGGACTGCGGGGCCGGGGCCAGGCCGCGGGCGAGGACCTCGTCGACCGCCTTCGGGAGGGTCGGGACGAGGGAGCTGGGGGGGGCGAAGACCAGCCGCTGCTTCTGGGCGAGGAAGTTCGGGCCGGGGAAAGGCAGGCGCCCCGTCAGCATCTCGTAGCAGCAGGCGGCGAAGCTGTAGATGTCGGCGGCCTTGGAGACCTGACCCAGCTCCTGCTCCGGGGCCATGTAGGCAGGGGTCCCCCAGTTCTGCGCCCGGGTGAGGCGCGCCACGGTCGCTTGCGCCTGGTGGGCGATGCCGAAGTCCATGACCTTGGCCCGTCCGTCCGGCGACACCATGACGTTGGCGGGCTTGAGGTCCCGGTGGATGACGCGCTGGGAATGCGCGTAATCCACCGCCGCCGCGACCTGGGCCGCCACGCCCACGGTCTGGACCGGGGAGAGGAGGCTCCGCGCGGCCACCGCCTCCCCCAGGGTAGTCCCCTCGACGAACTCGAAGACGAGGTAGACCTCCCCCCTGTCCTGCAGGACGTTGAAGATGGCGACGATGTTCGGATGCTTGAGCGCCGCCACGGCCTGCGCCTCGGTCAGCAGCAGCTGGAGCTCGCGGGGGTTCTGACGCAGCTCGTCGCGCATGCGCTTGAGCGCCACCTTGCGGTTGAGCGCCATATCCATCGCTTCGTAGACGACGCCCATCGCCCCGCGCCCCACCTCGCGGTCGACGCGGTAGATGCCGCCCAGCAGGGCGCCGTCGGCCATGTTGACCGGGACGGTGGCCGTGAACGGCAGCGCGGCAGCGCGCCGCGAACGCCACAGGAAGATGCCGGCCGGCACCAGCAGCGCCGCGGCCGCCGCCCCGACCGCGAGGCGCAGGCGCGCCCGGCGGCGGCGCTCCCGCGCGGCCAGCCTCTCGGCATGGAACTGCTCGTCGCGGGCCAGCGCGGCCCGGGCCTGCTCATAGTACTTGGTCACCTTGCCGTGGAAATCCTTGGCGCGCTCCATCTCGAGGAAGTCCTTGCCCGACGGCTTGCGGGTCAGGATGCCGGCCATCGCCTCGTATTCGGCCCGCTTCCATATGGCACGCAGGGTCTTCTGGAGCTCGACCAGGGCGTCATGGTCCTTGGTGAGGCTCGTGCGCAGCGCCTCGCGCTCGCCCAGCAGCCGCCGGAAAGCCCCATCGTCGCCGGCCTCCAGCGCCGCGTCGATGCCGCGGCTGAGCTCGGCCAGCTTGACGCCCTTGGCATCCACCGCGTCCATCCGCCGCTGGGTCTCGCGGGGAGCCTCGTCGATCTCCCCCTGGGTCAGGCCGCGCTGGGCGTAGCGCTTGCCCAACTCGGCCAGCTCCTCCCTGGAGAGGCTGCTCTCGTCGATGAGCTTCACCGCGGGTCCCGCCAGCTCGAAGGCCGACTTGGTGTCGCGGCTCTCCGTTCCCGCCCGCGCGGGCAGGGAGAAGAACAGGGTCAGGAGCAGCGAGGTCACGGGCTCTAGGATACATGGGATGCCGGAGGCCTTCCAGAGGGAGCCGGCTCACCGCCCCCCCAGCGAATTCCCGGCCTCCCGCTCGGCCGCCGCCGCCGTGCCCACCGTCGTCTTGGGCTGTTCCACCGCCTTCGGCGCGCAGTCCCGCTTGCCCAGGGCCTGGTCCGCGCAGTCCTCGATGACGGCTCCCTGCTCGGTCTGGCCGTACTGGTCGGCCACCGCCTTGCCGTCGTCCTTGGCCTGCCGGCCCATCATGAAGCCCGCCAGGACCATCGCCGCGCCGGCGCCGAGCAGGGCATAGCCGATGTTCGTCAGCATCGTCTTCGTGGCCGGCTCGAGGTCGCCCTGGGCCATGACGAGCAGCGCCGCGCCCGCCGCCAGCAGCAGGGCCCCGAGGATGAGCATCATCTTCGTCATGCCGTTCTTCTTCTTGGCGTCGTCGACCTTGTCCTGGTAGGGGGTCTTGTTCTCGCCGGGGCCGGTGGACGGGGCGGCGGTGACGTCCGGAGCCCCGCCGGAAAGGCCGGTGTTGGGCATGGCGTCGGCGCTCAGGCCCGCGCCGCCGATGCTCTTGGCCTGCTCGAAGGCGTCCCCGGAGCCCTGCCGGGCCGTCTCGAAGGAAGAGGACTGCGCGCCTCCCACCGAGAGGGTCCGCGCCAGCTTGAGCTGTCCCATCGCCCGCTGGGCGGAGCCGGGCAAGACCTTGGAACCTCCCGCCAGGCGGCGCGCCGAGCGCGACAAGGCCGAGCGGCGGGACGCCCCGCCCGCGGCGGGCGCGCCGGCCGCCCGCCCCAAAACGGCCGCGGGCTTGGGCTCGCGCAGCTGGCGGAACTCCCCGCCCAGGGGAGCCGTGCTCTGGAACCGGATGCCGCCCCAGGCGATGCGCTCGCGTCCGGCGGCCCCGGGGCGCGCGAGGCGGGGGTCGTCCTTGAGGGCATCGGCGAGGGCCACAGCGGCGCCCGCATCCTCGGCGGACTGCGGCCCCTGCTCCGGCTCCGGAGCGGCGGGCCCGACGGCGGCCGGGGCGTCCGTCACCCGGGCCGAGGGCGCCCCCAGCTCCTCGGGGATGATGAGGCTGCGCGGGTCGGCCGGAGCCGGTTCGGGGGCGGCGGCCGGGCGCAGAGCGCGCTCGGCGGCGACGGACGGCATGACCACCGCCGCGTATTTCTGAGCCTCCCCCTCGTCGGTGAGGGACATGACCTGGAAGGCCAGGAAGACGGCGCTGGCGGCGAAGGCCGGGGCGGCCAGCCGGAGCGCCAGCTTGCTCAGGAAGCCGTCCTCCAAGGCGCGGGCCACGGAGCGCAGGAAGGCGGCCTGGCGCGACACGGCAACCGTCGCCACCGCCGGCGCGCCCCCGGACAGGAAGACCGGCGCGGGCGCTTCGGCGAGCGGCATATAAGGGACGCTCCGGCGCCGTTCCCGCCTGTCACGCTTATGCGGAGGAAGGAGCGGGATGGGCGGCAGCGGCATGGGCAGCTGCGGCCGCGTGTGGTCGAAGACCGGCTTGATGGGGCTGATTTGGATTTCCATGCCCACAGGATGCCGGAATCCGCCCGGGCCCGGAATGAATTCCGCATGAAAGAGAAAAGTGTTTGTTTTTAATGAATTTATTCCACAGCGACAGAACGGCTTGAAGGCGCCTTGAATCTCTGTTACGATGCACTGCGCCATGGCGGAAGCCAAGACCATCCTCCTCGTCGAAGACGACGCCCTGGTGCGGGAGCCGCTGCGCTCGGTCCTGGAAACCGCCGGCTACCGCGTGCTGGAGGCCGACCTGGCCTCCGTGGGCCTCAACGAGTTCCGCACCAAGTCCCCCGACCTGGTCATGCTGGACATCGAGCTGCCCGACGGCAGCGGCCTGGAGTTCTGCCGCGCCGTGCGCGCCCACAAGAGCATGGCGAAGACCCCCGTCATCATGATGACGGGCCGCGGAGGCCTGGAGCAGAAAGGCGAGGGCTTCGAGGCCGGGGCGGACCATTACCTCGTCAAGCCCGTCCACCCGCGCGAAGCCTTGATGTGGGTCGAGTCCCTGCTGCGCCGCGTGGGCCTGGAACGGGAGGAGGGCGGGGCGCTGGAGGCCGGGGAGCTCTCCATCGACCGCGAAGCCCTGGTCGTGCGCTACAGAGGGGCGGCCCTGCCCAAGCTCACGGCCAAAGAGGTGGAGCTGCTCTTCTTCCTCGTGCGCAAGCGCCCCCAGGTCCTCAGCCGCAGGTACATCCTGTCGACCCTGTGGAAGACGGTGACCGTCGACCATGTGATAGACACGCACATCGGGAACCTGCGCAAGAAGCTCCCCCCCGAGGTCTCCGACCGCATCCAGAACGTGCCCGGCAAGGGCTTCCGCTACTTCGGCTAGCCCTCGGCCGCCGCCGGGGGCAGGGTGAAGAAGAAGACCGAACCCTTCCCGTATTCGCTCTCGGCCCAGATGCGCCCGCCGTGGGCTTCGACGATCTCCTTGCAGATGGCCAGGCCCAGGCCGGTTCCGCGCGCCGGACGCACCTTGTTGGCCGTCTCGGCCACCTGGGTGAACTTGGTGAAGAGCATGCCGGTCTTGTCGGCGGGGATGCCGATTCCGGTGTCCCGGACCCCGACGCGGTCCGCCCCCTCCGGCGTGCGGGACCACTCGACCGCGACGACCCCGCCAGACGGGGTGAACTTGAGCGAATTCGAGAGCAGGTTGACGAGCACGCGGCGCAGGGCCTGCTCGTCGGCGACGACCGTCGTCCGGCGCGGGACGCCCGAGACGTCGAGCCGGACGCCGTACTCCGCCGCCTTGACCCCCAGCTGCTCGGCCACGGCCGCGGCCGAGGCGGCCAGGTCGACCGGGACCGGCTCATAGGTCATCCGTCCGGCCTCCATCTTGGTCAGGTCCAGGATGTTGTCGATGAGCTCGGCCAGGTAGTTGGCGCTCTCCACGATGAGCTTGAGCGAGCGCAGCTGCTTGGGCGTCACCGGGCCGTCATTGCCCATCTCGAGCAGCCCGGCGTAGCCGACCACGGCGCTCAGCGGGCTGCGCAGGTCGTGGGTGATCTTGGCCAGGAACTGGTCCTTGAGCTCCTCGAGCTCCTCGAGCTTGCGGCCCATGGCGTTGAACTCCTCGGAGAGCTCGCCGAGCTCGTCGGCGCGCGTGGTGAGCACGCGGGCGGACAGATGGCCCTGCCCGATGCGCGCGGCTCCGGCCGCCAGCTTGTCGAGGGTGCGCGTGAGGCGCCGGGCCATCCAGGAGGCCGCCAGCACGCCGCACAAGAGCGGGATGACGGCGAGGCGTGCCGCCCGTCCCAGGCGGGCGCGCAGGCGCTCGGCCATGCGGGCCTCGGAGGCGGCGCGGTCGAAGCCCACGACCAGGGCGGCCGGCCGCCCCCCCACGCTCAGCGGATACACGTGCTCGACCACGGCGACGGACGACCACTCGCGCCGGTTCTCCACGCGCCCGCCGGCCTTGAGCGCGTCGAGCACGGCGTTCATCGAGCGCTCCAGGGAGCCGTGGGTCGCCGAGTCGAAGGGCCTCTCCAGGAGCACCTTGCCCAGCGGGTCGAGCACCCACACGTAGGCCGCTTCGCTCGACTCGACGAGTTCCAGGGCGGGGTCTTCGAGCGCATCCAGGTCCCCCGCCGCCGCCCGCGCCCGCGCGGCCAGGGACTCGCTCAGCCCCGCCAGACGCTCCTGCTGCTCGGCGCGTTCCGCCCGGCCCTCCGAGACGAACTGGAGGCCCCCGGTCAGAAGGACGGTGAGGACGACGAGGCCCGAGGCGAGCAGGGTCAGCTGGGTGCGGATGTTCACCGGGGGTGATTACATCGCATCCCCCGCGTCGCCGTCAACCGGCGGCCGCCCGTGCCGCGGCGAGGAAGGCGCGCGGGCCGTCTATCTTGTCGAGCAGCGCCCTGACGCCGGGCCGCCCCAGGACGGTCCCGCGCTCGGGCGAGTCGAAGCGCGCCGCCGAAAAAGCCACGATGGGCACGCCCCGGCTGCGCGGGTCGCCCCCCAGGGCTCGGAGCACCTCCAGCCCGCCCATGCCGGGCAGCTGCATGTCGACCAGGACGACGCTGGGGGCCTCGGACCAGCAGGCACGCAGGCCCTCCGGCCCATCCTTGACCGCTCGCACCTCGAAGTCGGCCTCCAGCGTCCTCTCCAGGATGTCCCGTAAATCCGCGTCGTCATCGATCACGACGGCTAGTCTCTTCATCGCTCCCCCTATTGCACGGCGATGAAGCGCCCGCGGCGCTTGCGGAAGGACGACAGCATGAGCTCCGCGCTCACAAAGCGCGCCGCCTCGCCCGTCCCGCTGTCGTTGATGTAGTACCCCTTGACCTTCCCGTCCTTGCGCCCGACCTCGGCCCCGGTGACGACGACGGCGTGTCCCCCGCCGGAGAAGCGCGGAGACCGCCAGAGCAGGCCGGCGTCGACGTCGACGATGACGAGCTTGCCGGTCTTCACGGCGGCCTCGAGCTCGGAGTTGGGCGCGTCGGCGCGCGTGCGGACCAGGACGCCGCGCTCGGTCAGCAGCCGCCCCCAGCTCTCCCACGGGGCTCCGTTCACCTCATAGTCGTTTTGTGGGCCGGCCTCCCGGGCGAGCAGGCGCTCGGCGCGCCACGCAGAGCCCTTGGGCAGGAGCCCCAGTTCCTGGAGCACCTGCTGCTGGGCGACGACGGCGCAGGTCTGGCCCTGCTGACGGTGCACGAGCCGGGCGCGTCCGTACGGGTCGCCGACCCTGGCGGTCTCCCCCTTCTTGCGGGCTTCGTATCCCTTCCGCCTGTCGGCCAGCTCGTCGTCAAGGGCCGTCCCTCCTTCATAGAGCCCGCGCGGGGTCTTGAAGAAGCGCTGGGCCTCCTGCTCGGCCGGGAGGATGACCGGGGCAGGCGGGGCGGCCTCCTTGACCCCGGAGAGCCCTTTGGGCAGGCGCGGCTTGTAGGCCTCGACGGCGACGCCGATCTCGTCGCCCAGGGCGCGCAGGGTGGCGCGCTCGGGGACGAACATCATCTTGGCCCGTTCCATGGACTCTTCGGGCGACTCGATCCTCCGCTCCATCGGCCTGGAAGGCTCGGCCGTCGGGTCGAGGCCGAGCAGGTCCTCGAGGCGCTTGACCTTGGGGACGAGCGCGGCCATGCGCTTGGCGGCCGGATTGACCTTGGTGTCGAGCGAGCGCCTGGTCGAACCCTGGGCGCCGAAATAGCCCGCCGAGGTAGAGCCCCGGTAGAGCGAGACGTACATGGCGAGCAGCAGGCCGTCCTGTCCGTGGTAGCGCCGCAGGTAGCGTTCGCGCAGCGCGGGCAGGGCGCCCTCCAGCGAACCGTCGGCCGAAGCCGCTTCGGCCTGGCCCAGGAAGGAGCGCACCTCGGCGTCGAGTCCCCGCAGAGCATACTCCAGGACCACCCCGTCCTTGTCCAGCGACTCGTCGAGGCGCTGGTCGCAGGCCTCCATAGACTTCAGGATGCGGTCCATCAGCGGTCCCCGCACCCCGGCGCCGTAGGCCTGGTCCCCCAGCTCCTTGAAGTCGCTCAAGAGGACGCCCACCTCCTGGGGCGGATGGTAGAGGCCCGGGGTCAACGCGGCGAGGCGCGCCTCCAGGGCGGCCAGGCGCGGCTCGAAGACCGGCGCGAGTCCGTCCGCCAGCTCCGGCCGGACCGGACTAAACGAGCGGTCGACGACCTCCTGCGCGCAGACCGGCGCGGCCAGGAGCAGGGCGGCGAGGATTTCGATCATGGTTTTCATTGGACCCTCCGCCCCATGGATAGCCGGAAGCCGGGGGACCCCCCATGAAATCCTCAGTCAAGGAAGAATATCCAATAAAACAAGCTGATCCTTGACTGGCCCGACCCGTCTTGAATCCGCCTTGAAAGACGGCTAGGCGGCGGAGTCGAAACATCCCTTGACCCGGGGGGGCCTGCCCCTTACCCTAACCCCACCGCCATGCCGCCCCCCCGCCCCACCCGGTGCCTGCTCGTCTATCCGAAATTTTCGGACGCCAGCTTCTGGAACTTCGCCGACATCATGCCGATGGCGGGGCGCAAGTACATCACCCAGCCCCTGGGCCTCATCACCGTGGCCGCCATGCTGCCGGAGGGCTGGGAATGCCGCCTCGTCGACCTCAACACCCGCACGCTGGAGGCCGCCGACCTGGCCTGGGCCGACCTCGTCATGACCGGCGGGATGATCACCCAGTAGATCGAGACGCTGCGCATGATAGAGCGCGCCCGGGCCGCCGGCAAGACCGTCGTCGTCGGAGGCCCCGACGCCACCTCGCAGCCCGAAGTCTACGCCGCGGCCGACTTCCTGGTCCTCGGCGAGGCCGAGCTGACCGTCCCCTCCTTCATAAAGGCCTGGGAGCGCGGGGAGCGCACCGGCCGCTTCGACCCCGGGGAGGCGCGCGCCGACGTGGAGGCCAGCCCGGTGCCGCGCTTCGGGTTGCTGCGCTTCTCGGACTACCTTTATATAGGCGTCCAGCTGGCGCGCGGCTGCCCGTACAACTGCGAGTTCTGCGACATCATCGAGCTGTTCGGCCGCGTTCCCCGCCTCAAGTCTCCGGCGCGCATGCTGCGCGAGCTCCAGACCCTCTACGACATGGGCTTCCGGGGCCATATCGACTTCGTCGACGACAATTTCATCGGGGACAAGCGCGCGGTCAAGGAGTTCCTGCGCCGGCTCATCGCCTGGTCCGAGGAGCGCGGCTGGCCGTTCTACTTCTCCACCGAGGCCACCATCACCCTGGCCGCCGATGCGGAGCTCCTAGGGCTCATGCGCGATGCGGACTTCCGCTTCATCTTCGTCGGCATCGAGACGCCGGACCCCGAGCTGCTCCGCCAGACGCAGAAGAAGCAGAACACCCTCGCCCCGCTGGCCGACGCCATGCGCAAGATCTACGAGGCGGGGATGATGGCCTATGGGGGGTTCATCCTGGGCTTCGACGGGGAGAAGGCCGGGGCGGGCGACGCGCTGGCCGCCTGCGTGGAGGAGACCCGCATCGGCGCGGCGATGACCGGCCTGCTGACCTCCCTGCCCAACACCCAGCTGGAGCGCCGGCTGGTGGCCGAAGGTCGGCTGCTCACTCGCTCCAAGCGCACCGAGGTGCGCCCTTGGGAAGCCGACCAGATGACGGGAGGCCTCAACTTCCTCACCAAGCGCCCGCGCAGCGAGATCCTCGACGAGTACCGCCGCGCCCTGGCGCGCATCTACGACGCCGAGAACTACTTCGCCCGCATACGGGCCTTCCTGGAATGGTTCCAGCCCCACGGGCGCCATCGCCCCGGCCCCCTCCAATGGCCCGGCCTGGCCTGGACCCTGGTGTCCGTCTCCTTCAACTGCCTCATCCGGCCCAGCCTGGCGGGGCCTTATCTGCGGACGCTGGCCGCGGCGCTGGCTCGGGGGCCCAAGCACGTCACCGTCGCCGTCGTCCTGTCCTGGTTCTACCTGCACCTCGGCAAGCAGACGGCGCACGTCATCGGCCACTCCTCGTCGCAAATCGACGAATTGGAGCGCGACGGCGAGGAGGAGTACCTGCGCCGGCGCGACCTCGAGCCTACGCGCACCCCGGCCTGAGGGCCCTGGCGCGCCGGCGCTTGGCGCCCCATAATCCGGAGGTGAAGCCCCAGGCCCCCCTCTGCCTGTTGCTCCTGGCCGCCGCCGCGTCCGCAGCGCCCGGCGACAAGGCGCGCCCCGCGCCGCCCAAGGACGAAGAACCCTCGCTGGAGCGCGCCTGTCAGGGCGATGCGCTGGACATCACTCTCCTGCCCCACCCCGCCGCGCCGGAATCCCCCGAACCCCGGCCCAGCCTCAAGGACGAGGCCGCGGGCACGGCCAGGCTCCTTGGCGGCAAGATGAAGGACAAGCCGGGGCCTGACGGGGTGCGCGAGCTCAAGTGGACGCGCGAGGACACGACCCCCGAGCGGTGCGTAGAGCTCCTGACCGAGCTGGGCGGCTACATGCCCGGCCGGGTGCGCATCGTCGACCCGCGCTACGGCAAGACCCGCGCCCTCGTCCTGACCGGCTCCAAGCGCGCCGGGGAAGAGGTCGCCCGGGTGGAGGAGGCCCTTCCCCTCAAAGAGGCGTCGGTCAGCCCGGGCTTCTTCGAGAAGTTCTTCGACGGGGGCGCGCCGCCTCTGGCCGTGGCCGAGACGGGCCCGTCCGGCAATCCCTACGAGGGCATGGTCTTCTCGATGGCGCCCGTCGACGCCCCCAGGCCCAAAGCGCCGACCTGGCGGGACGGCACCGCCTTCCCCTCCTCCTTCAACCCCAACAGCGCCCCGCCGCCGAACCCCGCGGGGAGCGCGGCCTCGGAGGGCTGGCTCTACGGCACCGGCCGCTCGGCGGCCCGGACGCTGGACCGGGGCGTGGGCTATGCGGCGGACTTCGCCGGCGCCTCCTGGAAGACGGCGACGGAGTACTGGGGCCGCGGCGCGGCCTGGGTGAAGGAGAAGCTGCTGCACGCCCCGCTGGCGGCCTATACGCGCATCAGTTCGGAGTTCGGCTCGCGCTTCCACCCGACGAAGAAGCGCATGCGCCACCACGACGGCGTGGACTTCGCCGCCAAGCAAGGCACGGCGGTCTTCAGCGCCGGAGAGGGCGTGGTCGAGTCGGCGGGCTGGAAGGGCGGCTACGGCAAGGCCATCGTCATCCGGCATCCGTCGGGCACCGAGACCCTCTACGGCCACCTCTCCGCCATCGGCGTCGTCAAAGGCCAGAAGGTGAGCATGGGCCGCGTCATCGGCCAGGTGGGCTCGACCGGGCAGTCCACGGGCCCCCACCTGCACTACGAGGTGCGCCGCAACGGCGCGCCGGTCGACCCCCTTAAAGTAGCCTCGCTCTAGCGGTCGCCGCGGTGCGGCCGGTCCCCGATGCGCTCGCGGTTGCGCGATTGGGATTCCCTGCGGTTGGCCCCGCTGTTGGCCATGACGGCGAAGGCGCCGAGGCGGCCGTCGATGCCGCCCTTCATCCTCCAGCTGTCCAAGGCCCAATGGTCGTCTTCGAACGAGATGCTCCCGCCCGAGCCCTCCAGCGACCAGCTGGACTGGAGATACGATATGACGGCGCTGCGGGCTATGGCCCGGCCCCCGGCGTCGCGCACCTCGATGGCACGCTCCCCGCGCCAGCCGGCCTTGGTCTCGATAATCTGCCCCACGGGCTCTCCGGCGCAGCCCGTGACGGTAAGAGTCTTGCCGTCGTCGCGCTCGCTCACGGACGCTTTGGCCAGAGTACCGCCGTTCATGTCCTTGAACACCCAGCCGTCGCCCTCCGTCTCCAGGGTCCCCATGGGCGCTCCCGAGGCGTCCTTGATGTCCATGGTGGAGGAGAAGACCCTGCCGCGTATCTGGGCTCCATCGAGCCCGACGGCGGTGCAGGCGGCCAGGGACTCGGGCACCTTTTGAACGGGGATCAGGGGGCCGGCGGCGCCGATGGAAGGTATTTCCCCGGAGTAGACCTGGGCTTCGGCGGCGCCGGAAAGGCCGAGGGGCGCGGCGAGGATTGCGGCGAGGATGTGGTTGCGTTTCTTCATGGGGTTCCTCCGTTGCGTGTCCCACAGGATGGTCCAGGACCGCTCCGGGCGCATGGAGCGGGGGGCCCAATGAAGGGAGGACGGCGTGCCTATTGGGGCGTGGGCCTTGAGGGACGGACCTTGCGACCGGGTGGATGCTAGGCCGAGAAACGGATTGTATACTCCCTTACGCGAGGCGACCTAATGACCCGATATCTCTTCCTCTCCGCCCTCCTCCCCCTTTCCGCCCAAAACCTCCACGCCGGCGACCTATTAGGCCGCTTCCCCTGCAACACCTCCAAGCAAATCGTCTATGAAGTCTCCCGCCAAAAATGCGACGGATCCGACTTCTGCCACATCGAACTCTCCCTCATCCAGGCCGGCCGCCAACTATCCAAGACCCAGGTCGCCGACACCCGAGCAGAGCCCCTCGTCATCCCCGGGGGGACAATCAGCGAGGAAGAGGATTGGTGGAGCATCTCCCACTCAGACGATGCCGACGAGGAGCAAGGAAACACCCTCGTCAAAATCCACCCCCTGCCGTTAGGCAAAGGCGAAGACGGGCTCTGGCTCGAGGCGACCGAGGTGAGCGCCGAGGAGGGCGTCCCCTCCACGGGTTATTTCCTCTACAGCTGCGGGAACGGCAAGCTCACCCTAGCCTGGCCGGGGCCCGACGCGAACTTCAACGACACCTTCCCGTTCATAAACCACATCGAGGTCAGCGACCTCAACCGGGACGGGGCATCCGAGGTCATCATCTATGACCTCGTGTCAGAGGGGAAGCCCATGCGCTTCCCACCGCAGATATTCCAGTTCGACCCCGCCACCGGCAAGATGGCCCTGACCACCAAGCTCACCTTCGTGCCCTCTACCGAGGAGTCCCAGTTAAAGGAGCAGCGGAAGGAAGAAATGCGGCGGGAGAAGGAGATATTCGTCGACAAGAAGCCGTTTCAGGGTTCCAAGCTCGGCGACCCAGCCTGCAAAGGGGTGCGGTCGCGGGTCCCCCCGGGCTGCGACCCCGACTGGTCGGCCTGCGTGCCCAAGAAGACCGGCGAGGTCCTCGTCCACTGCATGCATAAGGACAAGGACTGGAAAGGCTTCAATGAGAGCCTCCGCAAGCAGGACTGCGACCAGAATGAGATGATGTACGATCCCCACCGCGCGAGCGGCTGGATCTACTCTCAGGTGCTCTGCCATAAGCGATAACGAGACCAGCACGCCGAATGCCCCCCGACCAGATCCGCTTCACCGACGGAGCCGCCTATGAACGCTACATGGGCGAGTGGAGCCGGCTCGTAGCCGGCGGCTTCCTCGACTGGCTTTCCCCCGAGCCCGGCCTGCGCTGGCTCGACGTCGGCTGCGGCAACGGGGCCTTCACCGAAGTCGTCTCAAAGGAATGCTCCCCCTCCGCCCTGCACGGCATCGACCCGGCCGAAGCCCAGCTCGACTTCGCCCGGAAGCGCTCCCTCCCCGCCGAGTTCCAAAAGGGGGACGCCATGTCCCTGCCGTTTCCCGACGCGTCCTTCGACGTGGCCGTCATGCCCCTCGTCCTCTTCTTCGTCCCCGACCCCGCCAAGGGCGTCGCCGAGATGGCCCGGGTCGTCCGCCGCGGCGGGAGCGTCACCGCCTACACCTGGGACATGCACAACGGCGGCTTCCCTTATGCGGCGCTGCGCACGGAGCTCGAAGCCCTCGGCGTCGCCGTCCCCAAGCCCCCCAGCAACGACGCCTCGAAGCCCGAGGAGATGGCCAAGCTCTGGTCCGACGCCGGCCTGGAGGCGGTCGAGCTACGGGTAATAGAGGTGACGCGCAGCTTCGCCGGATTCGAGGAGTACTGGGACATCGTCTTGGGCGGCCCCAGCGTAGGACCCAAGCTCAGGGAACTCGCGCCCGATGACAAGGAGACGCTCAAAGCCCGGCTCAAGGCGCGCCTGAGAGCCGACAGGGCCGGGCGCATCGCTTACGCCGCCCGCGCCAACGCCGTGAAGGGCCGCGTGCCGGGCTGAGCATGTTCTCCCTCGACGGCGACCCGCAGTACCAGGCCATCGCCAGCAGCCTAGCCGCCCTCCAAAAGGCCGCCCTGCGCTTCCCTGAGGTCCAGAGCAAGGCCTTCCTAGCCGCTCTCGACGGGGCTTTCCCCAACAAGGAACCGCTCCCCGCCGGAGAACTCTTGAAGGAGAGGTACGCCGGGAAATCCGCCAAGGCCTTGGAGCTGTTCGGCGGGAAGCCTCCCATGGACCTGCCGCCCCAGCTCCTGCGCGAACATTGGTCGCAGACCGTCTACTTCTCGGATAAGGCCTGGTCCCGCTACCTCCCCGCATTCCTGAAGGCCGCCGTCACGGGCGGGAGGAGGGACTTCCTCCACAGCGTCCTCTTCATGCTCCAACCCCGCTGGGCCGCCCTATACGAGGGGGAAGACGCCCATCCCCAGGACAAGGCATTGGGAGAGGAAGGGAACAAGGCCGTCGCCGCCTTCTTGGAGCTCGCCTTCGACGCCCCGGGGAACCTGACCTGGGAGACCGACAAGTCCCTGCCCTACGGCATGGCCGAAAGGGAGCTGCACGGCGCCGAGTTCCAGTACCGCTGGATGGCCGCTCAGGCATTGGCGTGGCGGTTCAACGCGGTGGAGACCGACGCCCTCAAAAAGGCCCAGGCCGAGTACAAGGCCCTGTGCGAAGGCGGCATCCCGGACCCCAAGCTGCCCAGCGCGAAGGCCGTCGCCGTGCTCATCAGACAGGCCTTCGCCAAGACCCCCGCCCCCGGCCCCCACGACCTCACCGATTCCAGACAGGGAGACGAGCCCTTCGAGTACGCCGTCGAGTTCCGCGGGAAGGACTGGAAGAGCCTCGGCGTCGGATTCCTGTCCCACCATTCCTCAGCCCTGTCCTTCTTCTCGCCGGCGGCCTTGCGCTACTTCATCCCCGCCTTCATGCTGGCCGACCTCACCGGCGCCGACTGGAACGGCGACCCCGTCTTCGCCCTCACCCACGGCTTGTCCAAGGAAGACGAGGAGAAGGACGACACCTTCGACTGGGCCGCCATAGCCCGCAGGAAGTTCGACCCGTTCTCCCCTGAGGAGCGCCAGGCCGTGGCGGCCTATCTGGAGCACGCTGGGAGGCAGTACGCTTCCGGCGACCCGCGCATCTCGGAAGCCCTGGCCTCCTACTGGTCCCTCCCCCTTCGGCCCCCCTCCCCGTAGGCCTTCAGCCCTTGCCGCCCGGGCACCTGCCCCCTATCCTTAAATGATGTCGTCACGGTCCATGACCGCCGTCCTGCTGACGGCTGTTCTGGCTTGGCCTGCCCAAGCCCAGAACACCGTACGCACCGCCGCCCCGGAGGCGGGCGGGGTGACTGCCGTGCCGGCCGTCAGCCCGAACCTCTCTCCCACCCTGTGGGTCCCGTCTCTGGCCGCGCCCAGCCTGACCTCGCCCGTTCTCCCCGCCGCCCTCACCCCTAAGACGGCGGCCGCGGCGCAGGCCGTGGCGGCCCATCCGGCCGTCGCGGCGGCGCCCCGCGCCCTGGCCGCCCCCGCCGCCCAGGCCTCCGGCATCCTGCCGGAGAAGTCCCCGGGCATCCTCGGCCCCGACGGGCGGCCCCTGAGACGGACCGAGGATGCCGCCGCCCTCATCGTCCCCGGACAACAGAGGCAGGGCCGGGGCGCCGCCCCCAGCACCCCGAACGCCCTCGACGCCCTCTTCGACGGCAAGGCGGGACTGCCGCTGGAGCTCGAGCGCGACGGCACGCCGCTGCGCGAGCGCCTGCGCGTCGGGGTACCGGCGACGGATGCGGCCGCATTGGAGACGGCGCGGCTGGAGACGCGCCGGGCCGTCGTCGGCGCGCAGGCCGTGGCCGCCGAGGCGGCCTCGGCGCGCACCTTCCAGGGACGGGCCATGTCCCTGGACGACCCCTGCTGCGGCGTAGCGGCCCCCGTCATGGGCGTGCTCCTGCGCCGGGCCGGGATTCCCGTCGACGCCGTGCAGGCCGAGTTCCACACCTTCCTCGTGCGCGAGGCCGGCGGGCAGGTCATGGTCGTCGACCCCACCATCCGGCAGTTCTTCGGCGGCAAGCGCGCCCCGGCCGGCGTACCCCAGGTCTTCGTCGGGACCCTGGGGGAGCTCTCGGCCCTTTTCCAGAAGCATGACGCGGCGAAGACGACCAAGTACGACGTGTCGCGCATCTACCTCTCCGAGGCGGTGGTCCAGAACTCCCTGCTCGGCGAAGCCGTGGCGTTGGCCGACGCCTCCACCAAGCCGGTCCTGCGCAGCCCGGGCGAGGCCGTAGACGACGCCACCTACGCGCCCTTGAAGCGGGCCTTGAGCCGCTCCGGCCTGGCCAAGCCGGCGGCGAACCCCGCCGCTCCGGTCGACCTCGACGCGCTCGAGTTCAAGGAGACCAGGGAGATTCTGGACAAGGCGCTGGAACGCTTCCCGCCCGACGGCCATTACTTCCTCGGCGTGGGCCGCAGCCCGACCCTGTTCATGGTCATGCTCCAGGGGCTCCGGCCCGGGGCCGGCTCCAACCTGCCCCTGTCCGGGCTCTATTCCCCGCCCGAGGCCAAGCCCGGCTACGAGCCGCCGCTCAGCGCCGAGGAGACGGCCCGGCTCTGGGAGCACTTCGAGCGCTTCACTCCCAAGGCCGAGGTATTGGCTGGGCGTGGAATCGTAGGAGTCGATTTCGCCATGGGAGGCAAGGCGGCGCGCTCCTTCGAGGAGCACTACCGGCGCTTCCTCGCCGCCAAGCGACCGGGCGTGCGGCTGGACATGTTCGTGATGGCGCCCGGCCCCTCGGTGGAGACGGTGAAGGCCGAGCTACCGGGAGCCGAGGTGCTGTCGCTGGCGCCGTGGCGGGTGGCCGAGACGCGCCTGCGCGTGTCCTGGCGCAAGAGCGAGGCGGAATATCCCGGCTTCTCGGCCCCGTTCCTCGGCTCGGAGAAGCTCGCCCCGCAGAAGGGCTACGCGGCCCTGGGCGCCGAGCTGCGCGGACGCGACGCCCTGTTCGCCCCGGCCCCCGCCCCCGCCAACGCCGTCAAAGGCACGGAGAAAGGCTGGCTCTCGTCCATCAAGGAATTCTTCTTCCCCACGCCGGCCCCGGACCCGGCCTGGGACGCCGTGAAGGCGGCCTTCCCGATGGAGCTGGCGAAGCTCAGGGCCCTGCCGAAGGCGCAGCGGGCCGCCTTCATGCGCGCGGTGGGCGACGAAGTGGTGGGGCGGCTCAAGGCGCGCTTCGGCACGGCGGAGATCGGCTTCCACTACAACCTCCACGGCGGCCAGGCCGAGGATTATGTGAAGGGCGGCGGCATCAAGGCCACCATGGGGGACATCGCCCTCAACTACACGATGAACGGGGACCGCAACTACAAGGTCTATTTCTTCCGCTCCTCGGGCGTGAACCTCTACGACGTCTTGAACGAGCGCCACCCGAACCTGGTCTCCTCGCGCATGGGCAATGTGCTCATCCTCTTCCGGCTCGATTCCCGGTACCTCAAAGACGCCTTCGCCTCCGGCCTGGCCCGCAACCCCACGGCCATCTTCATCGACTTCGACGAAGGCCGCCTGCCGCGCATGGTGGGCATCCCCAAGGACACCTTCCTGGGGCCTCCCCTGAGCGTCTTCACCTCGGTGGCTCGGCGGATGGGCGTGGGTTCATTGTCGCGCGACGAGGAGACCCTGGCCGTCATGCGCTACCTCGACGCCGCCCTGAGCGTTCCAAACAGAGACGCGGAGTAGACCGCCTGTCCCGGGAAGTGGAACGAATTCAAGCTATTTCGGATATCCGTATCCGGCATTAGTGTTGCTTATCGATTGGCAGAGGCCCCCATGAAACCAACCGATATCCTGAAGTCCGAGCACCGCATCATCGAGAAGGTCCTGGCCCGCGTCGGCAAGGCCTGCGACAAGGCCGCCGCCGGCTCCTTCGACGCCGAGGAGTTCGCCGTCTCTTTGGCCTTCTTCCGGGAGTTCGCCGACAAGCGCCATCACGGCAAGGAGGAGGACAAGCTCTTCCCCGCCATGAACCGCCACGGCATGCCGCTGGACTCGGGGCCTCTGGCCTGCATGCTCTCCGAGCACGACCAGGGCCGGGGCCTGCTGAAGGCGGTGGCGGAGGCGCTCCCCGCCGCCCGGAAGGGCGATGCGTCCGCGCAGAACGAGGTCGTCGGCTCCTATCGCGACTACATCGCCTTCCTCACCGAGCACATCTACAAGGAGGACAACATCCTCTTCAAGATGGCCGACCAGGTCATCCCCCCCCTGGCCCAGGCCGAGCTGGAGACGCAGTTCGTCGAGTTCGACAAGCAGGGCATCGGCGAGAAGGAGAAGACGGCCGCGGCGGCCTGACGCCGTAGGCACGATACCGGGCCGGAATCCCCAAAGGACCCACTCCCGTACCAGGCGGCCGGGATATACTCTCTCCAGTAGGCGCCGCACGGAGACCCGATGACATCGAAGTGGGCCGGAGCCGTATTCGTCCTCGCCGCCGTCATCTCGGGGCCGCGCGCCGCCTGGGCCGGCTGCTGGGACGGCTGCTGCCGCGATTGGAGCGAGTACGAGCGGGCCTGCCGCTGCTCGGGCGGCACGCCCTATCCGAACCCCGCACGCTGCGAGACGGGGGGAGGCTACACCCCGCCGCTGCCTGTCGACCCGCGCCCCGCTCAGCTGGAGCGCTACCGCGCCCTGATTTCAAAAGGCCTGGTCGACGACGCCGCCTTCGCGGCCAGCCCCGTCGACACCGACACGGAGTTCGCCCGGACGCTGGGCGAGCTCTATGCGGCTCTGAGCCGGAGCCAGCTCGTCTCGCAGGCCACGCGCGGGGTCTACAACGCCCGCGGCGACGCGGAGTGGGCCCAGTACCGGGACTTCTTCATGCCCCGCTTCGCCCTGATCGACGTTTCCGACGGCCTGGTCCCCGAGCTGCGCGATTCCCTCGCCGCGGAGAAGGGCCGCCTCGCCGCCGTCGAGGCCGAGACCCGGCGCCTGGCGGCCGTGCGCCGGAGCTTCGTCAACGACAACCGTTCCCTGGCCAAGGCGGCGGACCTCCTCAAAGAGACCGCCCTGACGACGAAGCTGCGCGTGGCGGCCCACCTGGGCGGGCTTAGCGCCTCCGAGGTCGAATCCACCACGCCCGCCGGCAGCGTCTCTTTGCCGCTGGAACCTCCCGAGGCGGCGGCCGCCGAAGCGGAGCCCTGGTACCTCAACGACCGCTACCTCCCCCACCCCTCGCTGGAAGCCGCCATCGACGCTTCGCTGTCGGCCTTGTCGCTGGCCCGGGTCCGGGCCATTGCCTCCATCGGCGGCAGCGTCGAGGACCGCCTGCAGTTCGCCGAGAAGATGGCCGAGGGGGCCGCGGCGGCGCGGCGCTCGGCCGACGCGGCTTTCACCGTCTATAACACCCGGCGCCTGGACAACGAGGCGGCCGCCCGCCAATGGGCGTCAAGGGCTCAGACCAACAGGCCGCTCTGGGAAGAGGCCCGCGGGCTCAGGGCCCAGGGCATCCCCAAGGCCAAAAGCCTGCTCAAGTGGACGCAGGACACCCTCAAGAGCGAGGCCTGGGAGTTCGCCGCCAACGGCGGCAAGGGCGCGGCCTGGGGGCTGTTCCGGAAATCCCTGCTCGACCCCGAGCTCAAGCGCGTCGCCGACGAGGTCTTCCGGGGCCGGACCTTCGTGCGCACGGACGACGAGATTCGGCAGGCCTGGAAGCTGGGCACGCCGCTGGTGGCCCCGGCCATCACCAACTATTCCCGCGTCAAGAAGCTGCACAGCCTCAAGGCCGTCGTGGCCAGCCTCAACGGGAACTTCCAGGAGAGCACATTGGCGGCCGCCGAGCTGCTCGGCCAGGCCGCACCGGGAGAGGCCGAAGACCTGGGCCGGAAGCTGACCGCGGGCCTCGACGCCGAGGCCCGCAAAGAGGTCCGCTTCGCCATCGCACAGACGGACCTGCCCCTGGCCTTCAAGAAGTACTGGGAAGCCGCCATCATGGACGGCCGCTAACGCTCGGTCGGCGTCCAGCGCGGCGCTCAACGGCCGCGCAGCGACAGCAGGCCCCAGCCGAAAAGGGCGACCCCGCCGATTCCGACAGCCAGGCGGAGCCCGCCATTCGTCTTGACGGGGGCCGCCGCGGCCTCTGCGGGGCGCATTGGCTCCCGGAACCCGCCCCCGCTCTCGGCGGCCAGGCGCGCCGCTAAGGGAGCGAAGTAGTCCCGCGCCGCCCGGGCCTGCGCCTCGTCCCCCCAGGACGCCGTCTCCAAAGACGGCAGACGGACGTGGGAGACGGCCTGCCGCAGGGTCTCCCAATCCTTAGAATACGCGACCCAGAGCATCAGCCCTTCAACGCTTTGGAGCGGCAGCCTGAAGCGCGCGGCGAGTTCCTTCTGTTTTTCCCCCATGCGGGCTTCGACCTCCACCTTGCGCCGCTCGACGGCCATAAACTCCCCAGATAGCCTCAGGGATTTCTCCGCGTCACCGGCCTCCAAGGCCGCCTTTGAACCCTTGTAGAGGTCCGGCAGACGACGCAGCAGGGCCATCCGCTCCAGCACGAGCGGAACCTGTTCGGCCAGGAACGCAGACCCCGCGCTGAAGTTCTCGCGCGTCGCCAGACGGGGCTCCGCCGCGACATAGCGGGCCTCCGCCGCATAGGCGCAGAGCTCGTTCTCAAACACGGGCGCGCTGAATCCGAGCTCGTGGTGGACCCGGGCGTGGAAGAGCTCGTGGATGAGGAGCGGCGCCATCCGGGAGATGGCCGGCACCAAGGTCTCCTGAGGGATGTTCCAATGCGTCGGCTCGATTCCCGAGGCCGCGAGGCTCTCCGCCGAGATGACGACGGCCCTCTTCGTCGGGACATAGAGGGCTTCGGCCAGGCCGGTCCTGACGCCGGAGAGCCGGGAGGACTCGAATCTCAGCCCGGACTCGGAGGCCAGGAAGGCCGAGGCGGCGGCCGCCTCCGGGTTCTCAGAACTCTCCGCAAGGTATCCTGCCAGGGCCGCGCGGAAGCCCGCATCGAAGGCTTCTTCCTTCGTTTGGGATCGAGCAGGTCCGGCAAGAAACGGCAGGGAGACGGCGACCGCGAACACGACCGGCCAGGGGAGAGGCGGCAATCGGGTTCTCGCCGCCTAACGGCCTTCGCCGTACTCGAGCATGATGCGCGAGGCGTCGTCGTCGAGCACCTTGGGGTAGCGCAGGGGCTTGGAGTTCACCTTGGGGCCGACGGCCCCGCCCTTCTTGCCGATGTCCTTGGGCTCGGGCGCGTCGAGCAGCAGCTCGGGCAGGTCCGGCAGGTCGCCGAAGCCGTCGGGGCCGAGCAATTCGTCGAGCTTCTTGAGCTCCTCGGCCGCCTTGGACAGCGCGTCCGCGGCCTGCTTGGCGGCCTCTTCGGCCTTGTCCGCCGCGTCCGAGGCCTTCTGCGCCGCGTCGTCGGCGGCGGCCTTGGAGGCCGTCGCCTTCTCCACCGCCTCGCGCTTGAGCTTCTCCTTCTCCGGGTCGTCGTCGGGGAGCCTGTCGGCGGCCTCCCACTCCGGCCTGTACTTCTCGCGCACCTTGGCCGCCTCGGCGTTGGCCTTGGCCGCGGAGCGCAGGCCGGCCGCCTTGCCGAACATGATCGTGCCGTCGGCGGCCGCGGCCTTGGCGTTGACCAGGCCCAGCCCGGCGTCGGGGACGGTCTGCTTCTCAAGGACCTTGATGACGGCGTCGGCGCGCTTGGCGGCCTCTTTGAGCCACTTGTTGGCGTTGCGGATGACCTTCTCCGCGTTGAAGGTGGGGTCGATGTCGCGGGGCAGGCCGGCCGTGCGGCGCTGGCCCAGCGAATCGGCGATCTCCTTGTCGATGTCGCGGGCGCGCTGGGCGAACTGGTCGACGGTCTTGGTCCGGCCCTTCGCCTTCACCGCCCAGGGCTTGGCCAGCTTGACCTTCTGGCCGACCTGCTTGAGCAGCTCGCCGACGGGAGCCAGGTCCTTCTCGCGCGGCTTGATGGGCTCGACGGCCGAGGCGTCGGCGTCGGGCCCCTGCGCCTTCGGCGAGTCGGCCTCGATGCCCTCGGCCGTGCGCTTCACCGAATCGGCGGCCTCCTTGGTCTTGGGCGCGTCCTCACCCTCCCCGTCCACGGCCGGAATCAGGATCTCCCCGGCGTCGCCCAGCAGCGCGCGGGCCTCAAGCAGCGGCTCGACGGCGCGCCGCAGCTCGTCATAGGCGTCGCGCAGCTGGTCGCGGGCGTCCTTGGCGTTGCGCAGGACCCGCCAGCGCGGGGCGTCGGAGCCCTTCTTGAGCTCCTCCTGGAGCAGGTCGACGAAATGGTCCACCCCGGGCACGTCGTCCTTGCTGGGGTTCTTGTCGGTGATGAGGTCGCCCAGATGCAGGGTCAGGGCCTGAAGGTGCTTGTTGGCCGGGTCGCGGGTCCAGTCGCGGTCCTGAGCCTCCGGCATGTCGGCATGGATGACCGGGGCCCGGCGCATGGCGGCGGCGGCCGGCGCCGCCAGGGCGGCGCTCAAGGCGAACAGGCATAAGGGACGAGGGGTCATCCACCCCCATTTTTACCTGTAATTCAGGAGGTTTCAAGGGTCTAGCCCCCCCTAAAAGGACCTAGGTTGTTGGAACAAAATCACCCCCTCCGGCGTACTAACTATCAGGGGAGTGGAGAGGGGATATGCCGATAGGACTTCATGCCAGGATAGACATCGCGCCGCGCAAGGTGTTCGAGAGCCGCTGGGCGCACGACATGGCCAACCTGTTCTGCCGGGCCCGGCTGCGCCTGGACCTGGACTGGCGGGAAAGGCGCTACCAGGCCGCGGGCCGATAGTCCTTGAGGAACTTGCCCCAGACGTGCTCTCCCGTGTTGGCCCCGTGGAGGACGGGGTCCAGCACGCGCGCCGCCCCGTCGACGATGTCGAGCGGCGGCTGGAAGTCGTGGACCTCCTGCTTCATGCTGGAGAGGTGCGCAGGGTCCTCGTCGGTGACCCAGCCGGTGTCCACCGCGTTCATGTGGATGCCGTCCAGGACGAACTCGCGGGCCGCGGTCAGGGTCATCATGTTGAGCGCCGCCTTGGCCATGTTGGTGTGCGGGTGCTTGTCGGTCTTGGTGCCGCGCGAGAAGACGCCTTCCATCGCCGAGACGTTCACCACATGCTTGTCGCGCTCGGGCGAGCGCAGCATCAGGGGCTTGAGGCGGGCGTTCAGGATGAAGGGGGCCACGGCGTTGACCAGGTGGACCTCGAGCATCTCGGCGGTGGCCACCTCGGCCAAAGTCAGGCGCCAGGTGTTGCGCCGGCGCAGGTCCACCTGCTGGCTGTCGGCGTCCAACGCCCCGACCGGGAACGCCTCGGCGGCCAGGGACTCCTCATCGTCGTGGGCGTAAGGGACCATGGACAGCGCCGCACTGGCGCGCAGGCCCACCGCCGTGCGGTGCCCGCTCCAGACCTGCACGGCCCCGTCGGCCCCCTTAGGGGCCGCCAGAGCCAGCCGGCCGCCCAGGCTGCCCAGGAGCGCCTCGCGGTCGCGCAGCAGGCCCCGCTGCTCGGGCGGCAGGGACGCGGACGGCAGGGCCTCGAGCTCCTGCAGATGGGAGTACCAGCCCGGGGGACGGCGCACGGTCTGGGCCGCGTTGTTGACCAGATAGTCCAGGCGGGGCAAAGCGGCTTCGAGGTGCCGGGCCAACAGCTCCACCGACGGGGCGTGCCGGAGGTCGAGGCCGTGGACCTGGAGCCTGTCCTTCCACTCGGGGAAGTCGGGCTCGCGCGCATAGCGCGCCGCGGCGTCGTGCGGGAAGCGCGTGGTGGCGACCAGCCGGGCGCCGGCGCGCAGAAGCTTGAGGCCGATGTGGTAGCCGATCTTGACGCGCGAGCCGGTGACGAGGGCCACGCGGCCCTTGAGGTCGGCGGTCTGGAAGCGCTTGGCGTAGTTGAGCTCGGCGCAGTCCGGGCAGAGCGCGTCGTAGAAGAAGTGCACCCGGTCGAAGGAGGCCTTGCAGCAGTAGCAGGCGCGGGGATTGCCCAGCTTCCCCCAGCTGCGGCGCGGGTCGCCGGGCGGGATGAAGCCGGGCTCGACGAAGACCTTCTCCCGGCGGGCCTGCCGGATGTGGGTGGAGGCGGCCGTCTCGCGGTCGGCGGCCTTGAGCTTCTTGTGCTTCTGCTTGCGCACGCCGCGCGAGAAGCGGATCAGCTCGTGGCGCGAGGGCCGGGAGAACTTCCCGGCGGCCTGGAGCAGCCGGATGCGCTCGGCGTTGGATAGGGAGGCGATGAAGGAGCGGTCCGCCACCAGGGCCTCGAGGGCTTCGGCGGCGGCCAGCAGTCTTTCTTTGGAGGCCTTCGCGGCCTCGACGGAGGGGGCGTCGTCCATCGTCGAGGAACCATTATACCACGCCCAAACAGGACGGCCCTCCTTATCGGAGGGCCGTCCCATTGCGCGCGGCGCGGACCTAGCGCATCGCGATGTTCACGGCCGCCGGGCGCAGCGCGCCGGCGTCGATCATCCCGCTGCCCTGCTGCTCGGGCTTGAGGCCGGCGATGGGCTTGGACGCGCGCTGGAGCGCGGCGGTGACCCCGGCGGGGCCGCGGTGGCCCATGGCCACCGCCAGGACGGCCAGGCCGGCCACGTGCGGGGTGGCCATCGAGGTGCCGGAGATGCTGTTGGTGCCGCCGCCCGGCCAGGTCGAGGTGACCTGGTGGCCCGGGGCGATGAAGTCCACCTCGGGGCCGGTCGTCGAGAAGAACGCCAGGGAGTCGTCCTTGGCGCTGGCGCTGACGGCGATGACCCCGTCGTAGAGCGCCGGGGCCGAGACCGGGGCCTCGGGGTCGGTGCCGGCCGCGGCCACGATGACCACGCCCGCCGCCAGGGTCTTCTTGACCGCGGCCTCGAGCGCCTCGCTGGCCGGACCGCCCAGGCTCATGTTGACGACCTGCATGCGGTTCTCGACCGCCCACTCCAGCCCCTTGATGATGCTGGCGTAGGTGCCGTTGCCCTCGTCGTCGAGGACCTTCACCGCGTACAGCGAGGCCTGCGGCGCCACGCCGACGATGTCCTTGGAGCCCGCCGCGATGGTGCCCGCCACGTGCGTGCCGTGCCCGTGGCCGTCCTTCACGTCGCCGCCCTCCGCGGCGGAGTTGAAGCCTCCCTTATAGTTGGCCTTCAGCGCCGGGTGGGTGGCGTCGATGCCGGTGTCGAGCACGGCGACGCGCACCCCCGCGCCCATCGTGCGCCCCCAGGCCGCCTGGGCGCCCACGCGCTGCACGCCCCAGGGGCGGGGGTCGGCGGCCGCGTCGGCCTTCGCCGTGCCGGGGCCGACGGAGGGGGCCGGAGCCGCGCCCCTCTTGAGGAAGTCGCCGATGGAAGGCATCGCGCCGAACGAGGGGGCCGCGACCACCAGCCAGTTGCGCTTCTCGTTGAGCTCGATGGCCTTGATGCCGGAGCGGCCCTTGGCCAGGGCGGGGCCCTTCAAGCTGGCCAGCTGGAAAGCCGGGAACACGGCCTCGACGCCGTCCACCAGGGCCAGCTGGCGTACGACCTTGCCGCCGGAGCGCTCCACGGCCGCCACGCGCTGTTCGGCGGACACGCCGGGGTCGAAGAGGATGACTTTCGAGACTTCGTTGGACGCCGCCTTCGCGGCACCGGCCGCGGCCATGAGCACCGCCGCCAGGAAGACCTTCGACCACCTCGGGATCATCATCACTCCTCCATCCCCCCGTCTCTGAAGGACCTGGACCCCTCCTAGGCCCTTCGGTCTATTCTTGCTCCCGAAGGTCCTACCCGTAAGGCTCGAAGGGCCCAATCCAAATTGAGACGAAGGACCTAGGTTGTTGGCTTTGCTCCGACGGAGGCCGTCCGGCTCAGCCGCGCACGAGGTCGAAGGCGATCTTGAGGAAGAGCCCCGCGCAGATGAGCGCGATGGCGGGCCGGATGACGGCGGCGCCGCGCTTGAGGCCGAGGTTGCTGCCGGTGAGGTTGCCGAAGACGCTGACCACGCCCATCAGGACGCCGAGGCCGACATGGACGCGGCCCGCCGCCAGAAAGGAGACCAGCGCCGCCACGTTGGAGGCCAGGTTCAGGGCCTTGGCGTAGCCCGTCGAGCGCATCAGGTCGTAGCGGCAGAAGCGCGCCAGCCCCAGGGCCAGGAAGGTCCCGGTGCCGGGGCCGAAGAAGCCGTCGTAGGTCCCCACCGGCAGGGCGACGCCCAGCGAACGCAGCATGAGGCTGCGCGGCGACAGCTCACCGGAGCGGTCGCCCAGCCCGAAGTGGTGCTTGGCAAGGACCGACCAGGCCACGGCCGGGAGGATGGCCAGCATCAGCGGACGGATCCAGCACGGGTCGAGGAGCAGGGCCAGGCCCGCCCCCGCCGCCGAACCGAACAGGGCGGCGAGCACCATCGGCGGCACCGGCCGCCAGTCGAGCTCGAGGGTCCGGAAGTAGCGGAAGACGGCGGCCGTCGTGCCGATGCTCGACGCGCACTTGTTCGTGCCCAACACGAGCCCGGGCGGGAGGCCTACGGCCAGGTAGGCGGGGAGGGTGATGAGGCCGCCGCCGCCGGCCAAGGCGTCGAGCAGGCCGGCCAGATAGACGAGCACGGCCAGGACTCCGAGCTGGAGCGCCGAGAAGCCTTCCACTCCTTTATCTTATAGGGCTTCGACCCACTTCGCCATGTCGGTGTAGGCCAGCATCTCGGCGGCGTTCTGCATGGCCGGCACCGGGTGCTTCGGGCTGTAGTCGTACTTGCCCGACATGCGGTTGACCTCGATGGCGGAGTGGTCGCCGCCGTCGTCGTGGCCGTGCATCATCTCGTGGAACAGCACCGTCATCTTGCCCAAGGGCCCGAGCTTGGAGAAGCTGGGCCCCACCTTGATGACGCCGCTGTAGGTGGCCAGGATGTTGGGCGCCATCTCGGAGTCCCAATACAGCGGCCAGATGTCGGCGCCCTCGACTTTCTCGTCGAGCTGGGCCTTCAGGAAGGCCAGCAGGCCCTTCACCTCGTCGGTGCTGCCCGCCCCGACGGGGGCCTTGTAGGCCGTCCATAGCATGCGCTTGAAGGCCTCGCGCGCCGTCTCGGTATGGACCTTCTTCTCGGCGATGCGGTCGATGCGCAGGGACATGAGCTCGTCGTCGGTGAGGGGGCGCTCGGCGTTGAGAGGCCCGGCGGGGACGTCGCCGGGGCGGCGGGCCTTGGCGCCGGGCGAGCCGGCCAGCTGGTCGAGGGCCGCTCCCGGGGCCCGGGAACCGAAGCCGAGGCGCTCGTCGGCCGGCGGGGCCTTGGGCGGGCGCCCGTCGCGCACGGACTCGGCCAGGTCCGCCACCCGGGCCGTCTCGCCCGCCACCGAGGCGCTGGGCAGGAGGATGCCGGCGCGCTTGAGCGCCCCCTCCTTCTGCTTGAGCAGGGACTCGGCCTCCTTGAGGCCGGAAGCCATGTCCTCGACGGTCATGCCCTCGGAGAAGCCCTGGGCTCCGGCGGGGATGGCCAGGGCCAGGGCGGCGGCTAAGACGGTCATCCGAGGAGGTTACCAGCCAAGGGAGGTCATTGACCACGCTCGTAAGGCCCAGCCGCGCATAGGGCCCCGGGCCTAGGATGTGAGCAGGGGGTCGAGGTAGGCGCCGAGGCCTTCCAGGACCTCGCGCGGCACGGCGTGGGGTCCTTCGAAGGAGAGGAGCTCCCCCTCCCAGCCCGCGGCGTTGAGCGCGGCGTTGAGCTTCACCGCGCCGTCGTAGCCCAGCACGGGGTCGAGGGTGCCGTGGCTCTGGAAGAAGCGCAGGCCTTTGCGCGCGGCCGCCCGCGCCGAGAGCCCCGCCGCGTCGACCAGGTTCCCCGACATCAGGAAGACGCCGCGCGGCGGCTCGGGCGCGGCCAGGGCCAGCTCCACCGACAGCATGGCGCCCTGGGAAAACCCGCCGATGATGAGCCTGTCCCAAGGCACGCCCAGGTCCTTCACGGTCGCGAGGACGGCGTCCCGGGCCTCGTCCATCCCCTCGGGCCTTATAGAGGAAAGGTCGAAGGCCCCCTCCCCCCGCTCGTAGGCGGCGAGGCGGTCCGCGCTTATGGGGAACCAGGCCCGCCCGCCCCAGGGCAGCTCCAGCGGGCCGTTCGGGAAGTACCAGCGCAGCGGGGCACAGAGGTCGAGCTCCAGGGCGAAGGCGGCCAGGTCGCGCATGTCGGCCCCGTAGCCGTGCATGCAGACGACGACCGGAGCCGCCTCGGAGGCCGGGAACTCGACGGCCTCGAGCGGACCGAACCGGACGACGCGGGGCTGTGCGAGGCTTTTCATGCCACTGATTCTATCAAGGTCTGGCGCGACAAGCGTCATCCGGCTATGATTGACATGTCCTGGAGGCCCCATGAAGACCCTGCTCGCCGCCGTCCTGCTCGCCGCCGCGCCCGCCTTCGCCGCCGAGGAGGAGAAGACGCCCCCGCCGCCCGCCAAGGTCGCCGGCCAGTTCGCGGTCTCGGTCAAGCTGTTCTACGCCGGCAGGTCGTACGAGGAGAGCATCCTCTGCCAGGACGGCACCAGCGCCCACGCCCTGACCAGCCTGTCCGACGAGCTGACCCTGTCCATCACCGCCACCCCAACCGGGACGGCCGGCGGGCTCACCGAGCTCCAGCTCCAGGTCGTCCTCGAGGACACGAAGTCCAAGCGCACGCTCTTCGAGCGCCAGCTCGGCGCCAAGCTCAGACGCGAGATCTGGTCGAACCTGAGCGCCTCTCCCGCGGCGAAGCTCTCCGCGATGGTGGCCGACGCCGTGGAAGGCGGCCTCCAGTAGGCTCAGGCCGAGCCCCGCTTGAGCGCGGCCAGCTGGGCCTGCCAGAACAGGTGGGCGTCCCACTCCGCCACCGAGGGGAACACGCTGCCCTCCGGGAAGGCGCGCTCGAAGGCCGCCAGCGCGCCGCGTTCGACCGGGATGCCCGGCGCGGCCGTCAGCAGCTCCTGGAGCGCGTCGAAGTAGACCTGCAGCCTCCCCTCATCGACCTGGAGGTCCTCGCTCGGGGTCCAACGGTAGCGCCCGCCGTCCCGCCGCAGCAGCTCCAGGACGGGGAGGTGGACGAGCGAGGTCTCGTACTCCCGCTCCGGCGCATGACCGAGGGAGCCGTAGCGCTTCTCGAAGGCCATCGACCCCAGACCCCAGCCGCGCCGACGGCGGCGGAACCGGGGGCCCAGGAACACCGCGTCCAGGTCGGACAATTCGAAGAGGCCGCGCTGCTTCTCGGATGATTTCGGGAAGCCCACCGCGCCGGCGGCGATGAACAGGCAGTCGTCCCAGGGGAGCATCGCCTCCAGCCCCCCCGACAGGCGCAGGCGCAGGCCGTTGGAGGACGCCTCCGGAGGCCCGGAGGCCTCGGGCGGGGCCAGCTTGAGCAGGGAGGGCTCCGCGACGACGACGACCGGGAAGCCCGCCGCCTCCAGCTTCTCGGAAAGGTCCCAGGCCTCCCGGACGCTCACCCAGCGCAGCACGAAACCCGGGACCTTCTTGAGCCGCTCGACGACATGCTCAGGCGTGTCGCCGGAGGACTCCGCGATGATGCGGGCCTGGTCCTGGGACGGAGGCGCGCCGCCCTCCATCACGACGGCATAGGTAAGGTCCTCGCGCGGGGCCTCCGTGAAGGTGCGCTTGAGCCGGGCCTCGGCAGGCTTGATGCGCGCGTCCAGGTCCTTGAGGAGGGCCCCCGAAGCGGCGGGGTGGGACAGGGCCCGCCGCCAGGCCGCCAGCGCCGAATCCAGGTCTCCCAGGAAGTTCTGATGGACGAACCCCAGCAGGCTCAGCGCATGCGGCAGGTTGGGGTCCTGGGGATGCCTGGCGAGGAAGCGCTCGAGCGCGCTGCGCGCCATGTGCGGGTGGCCGGCCCGGGCCAGGCGGTCGGCGGCCCAGAGTTGGGCCGGAGCGGACAGCTCGAAGGCGGGGTTGCGCCGCAGGGCCGCGGCGAAGGCGTCTAGAGCGTCCGAGTCGCGGCCCTCCCGGATGGCGGCCTCGATCGCCGCCCCGGCTCCGACGGTGGCCACGCCCGCCAGCGGCCGGACCCCGGCCCCTCCGGAGAGCGCGACCGCCGTCCCGCCCGTGCCGGCCGGACGCAGCAGCGCCGCCGCCGCGGCCAGGCCGGCCACCAGCCCGCCGGCCTGAGCCGACCACGCAAGCCCCCAGTCGGGGGTTCCCGCCATGAACAGGACGCTGGCCGCCAGGACGATGAGCCCGAAGAACAACGCGCTGATCGAGAAGGTGCCGCGCGAACGGCGGGCCAGGAAGAGGCAGCGCAGGCGCGCCTTCGGGAAGAAGACGACATAGGCGGCCGCCACCCCCGCCACGCCCCCGCCCGAGCCCACCACCGGGACGGCCGAGCCCGGGTTGAGCGCCCAATGGGCCCCGAAACCAGCGGCGCCGCAGAGGAAGTACAGCGGCCAGAAGCGCCAGCCCAGGTATTTCGACACGTTGTCGCCGAAGAGCCATAGCAGCCACATGGCCGCGCACAGATGGAGCCCGCCGATATGCAGGAACTGCGCGGTGAGGAAGGTCCACCAGTGCGGCGCAGCCGGCACGAAGCCCAGGGCGGCGTACCATTCCGGCTTCCAGAACACGGCCGCGCAGGCGTTGGCTATCATCAGCGCCAGGACGGGCGCCTTGTCCCCCTCCAGGGGGTTGTCGTCCATGTAGGGGATGGGCAGGAACATCCTTCCCTTTATAGCAGGCCCGCCCCGAGCGGGCCAGGGGAGCATTTTCCAATCCGGGAATGAGCCTGAAGAGCGTTGAGGGTCCGTTGCCGTAGTTTGCTGGGTCTTGCCTCCGTTTCTGTTGCCGTTGTCCGTTGAGATTCCAGAACAATGACGCTCCACGGACGCAGAGCGTGTTG
>JACRDU010000058.1 GCA_016218495.1 Elusimicrobiota bacterium | reverse complement strand
GGGCCGGGGCGGGGTCGCGCTTGGCCTGGGCCGACGCGCAAAGGGGGAGCAGGATGACGAGGGCCAGGGCTCGGGACATGGGGTGCCTCCGGGGCCCTCCTAATTTACCCCCGCGCCCTCCGCGCCGCAAGGGGGACGCCCGCATCGCCGGCGAATGTGCGCGCCTTCCAAACGGGCTACAATACCGGCATGCTCCGCATCGCCCTCGGCCTGCTGTTCGCGCTGTCCGTCCCGCTCCCGTCGTCCGCCCTCACTTTGGGGCTCAAGAAGGGCGTCGCCGTGCGCATCGACGCCCATCCCGCCTTCGCGCTGCGGGACGGCCTGCCGCCGGGGGCGCTCGCCGCGCGGCTGCGAGAAGACCCGGCCACCGGCGCCCTGCACGAGCTCTGGCGCGTGCCGTCGGGCTGGGTCTGGCCGGAGGGAGCCTACGAGCACGACATCGTCCTCGTCGTGCTGAGCGGGAAGGTCCGGGTGCACGCCGGGACCTTGGTCCGGGACCTCGGCGAAGGCGGGACCGCGGTCCTGCCGGCCGGGACGCGCTTCGAGGTGCGCTCGCGAACCTGGCTGCGCCGCCCTCTGCTGTTGGTCGCCACCAACGGCCGCTGGGCCGCCCAAGCCCCGAAATGAACTTCCGGCGGCTGGTCCGCTGGGTCCTGTTCTGGACGGCGGCCGCGGCCTTCCTGCGCTTCACTCTGGTCAACAGCGACGACCTGCGCTCCCTGGCCGTCTTCTTCGTGTCCGGCGGAATCTGGTACTGGCTGGAGCGCCGCAAGATGCGCGAGCTGGACGCCCTCATAAAGAAGTAGGCCGACGGGGCACCCCCCGCTGGGCCGGGCGGCCCTCGCCGGGCCGCGCCGCGCGGGACATACTATCGCCGTGAGGCTGCTCCTCTGCGCCCTGCTGGCCCTGCCCGGCCCCGCCGCCGCCGCGGTGAAGGTCTCAGCGCCGGTCTCCGTCCCGGCGCTGGCCCAGCTCGCCCCTCTGCTCGGAGCCGCCCTCGCCGCGCCCGCCCTGAGCGTGCCGTCGCCGCTGTCCGCCTCCGCCGCGGCGCTGCCCACGGTGCTGCCGGCCTCTTTGGACGCGGCGCGCGCCCGGGTCCTCCTCGCGCGCGCCGCCGCCCTGCCCGCCCTGGCGCAGGCCCGGCCGGCCGACGCGAAGGCCCAGGCCCGCCCCGCCGACGCCCCGGCGCCGACGAAGGCCCTGGAGGCCGTGAACTCCGTGCTCAAGCAGGTCACCCCGGAACGCCTGTCGGCCATGTCCGACGACGAGCTCAATTCCGTCGGCGGGCTCATCCTCGACGCGATGAGCGGGGCGGCGCCGCGCGCCGACGCGGGGGCCGTGCGCGTCCTGGCCGAGGCGGCCGAGGCGCGCCTGCGGCCGCTGGCGGGGCGCCCCGCCCTGGAGCGTTCCCTCTACAAGCCCGGCAACGACAGGCACGAGGAGGAGATCGAGGTGACGGGCCTGCCGGAGGGGGCGCGCTTCTCCAAGACCGACGGCGGCACGGTCTTCCGCCACTACACGACGGCCGAGGGCCTGGAGTCGATCCGCGGCGGCGGGGGGCTTTGGAACGGCTTCGTGGCCTATGTGCAGCGCTCCTCCGGCCTCTGGCGCAAGACCTTCAAAGGCCTCGACGGCGTCTTCCTGACCAAGCCCGGCGTGGCGGGCGACCGGGTCGGGGTCCCCGCGCGCGACTTCCCGCACTATGTGGACGTCCGCCTGCCCGCCGGCCTGCCCCTCATCGAGCTGGAGGAGGGGCGCATCTTCCTCGTCCCGCTGCCCGCCAGGACCCGGGGCTGGATTGCCGAGCTCTACCAGCGCTGGGCCGGGGGCGGCGGGGCCTCCCCGGCCTACGAGAAGACCGTGGCCGACCTGGACTCCCAGGGCGGCCCCGGTCCGGCCTTGGCGCTGCCCGTCGAGGTCGTCGCTTCGGGGCAAGCCCGGTAGCGTGACCTGAATCACCCCCCCGGGGTGTTACGATTTCGTTTTTCCTTCGTGGTTGACGGCCGCCCTCCCCCCATACTGAGGGCATGGAAGACAAAACCGCCGCTTACCTCACCCACGAGCTGCGCGCCCCGCTGACGGCCGTGCGCTGCGCGCTGGAGCTCTTGCGGGACGGCGGCGACCCCGCCACGGACGCCGAGGTGCTGCAGATAGCGCTGCGCAACGTCGAGCGCCTGGCCGGGCTCATCGACGACATCCTGGAGACCTCCCAGCTGCAGACCGGACGCCTGCCCCTGTCCTCGCGGCCGCTGGAGTCGGGCTGCGCGGCCCGCGACGCGGTCACGGCCCTGCTGCCCTGGGCGGACCGCAAGGGCGTGAAGCTGGCCGTCGTGCGCGAGGCGGACCTGCCCCCCGTCGCCGGCGACCCCAAGCGCCTCACCCAGGTGCTCACGAACCTCATCTCCAACGCCTTGAAGTTCACGCCGGCCGGAGGGCGCGTGGAGGTCTCGGTGCGCCGCGGGCGGCGCGACCGGGCCGGCAGCGTGGTCTTCTGCGTGCGCGACACCGGCCCCGGCATCGACCCGGAGGAACAGACCAAGCTGTTCCGCTACTTCGCCCAGGGCGCCGCCGGCAAGGCCGCCGGCGGCGGCACGGGCCTGGGGCTGGCCATCGCACGGGCGATGGTGGAGCTGATGGGGGGCTCGATGTGGCTGGAGAGCGAGCCCGGCCGCGGGGCCGGCTTCTACTTCACCTTGCCCGTCCACATCGCGCTGAGCACGGCGGCCTCCGCCCCCCTAGAGGGCGGGAGCCGGGCCTTTGAGGAGGGCGCGGGCCGCCGCGAGGACGGCCAGGACCGCCCCGAAGGTCACCACGATGGTCGCGCCGGTCGGGGTGTCGAACCGGTAAGACGCGACCATCCCTAGCACGCTGACCGCGCCGCCCATCGCCCAGGCGATGGCCAGGCGCACCCCGATCCGGTCGCTGAAGAGCATCGCCGTCACCGACGGCACGATCAGGTAGGAGAAGACCAGCAGGACGCCCGCCACGGCCACCGACGAGGTGACGACGACCCCGAAGGTGGCGTAGAACAGGAAGTCCCAGAAGCGCAGGTTGTAGCCGTGCTTGGCCGCGGAGGCGTGGTCGGTGGAGATGGCCAGGAACGGCCGGCGCCACGCCCAGTGCGCCGCGCCGATGAGGGCGTAGAGCGCCGCCATCTTGACCACCTCCGCCGGGCTGACGGCCAGGAGGTTCCCCACCAGGAGGTGCTTGATGTGCTCGGAGCCCTCCGGCAGGCGGTCCATGATGAGGATGGACAGGGCCGCGCAGACCGCGTAGACGATGCCGATGAAGGCTTCCTGCGGGACGCGCGTGCGCTTGGAGCGGCTCATGGCGAAGATGCCGGCCCCCAGCAGGGTGAAGCCCAGCGAGAAGAAGTAGGCCCCGCGCCCGTGCAGGTCGTAGCCGGCCAGGAAGGCGATGGTGCTGCCCAGGGCCGCCACCTGCGCCAGAGACAGGTCGACGAAGATGACCCCGCGCTCGACGACGTGCAGCCCCAGGTAGGCGTGGATGCCGGTCAGCACCAGGCTGGCGATGAAGGGCCAGAGCAGCAAGGAGATGATGTCGCTCATTGCGTACCTGCGGGGGCGGCCGCAACCAGGAGTTCCAAGATCCTGTCGAACAGCCCGAAGTAGTCCACGATGGCGGGCTCGGCGCCGACCGAGGGCGGGGCGATGACGAGCCGCGCGCCCGTCTCGGAGGCGACCTTGCGCGGCAGCTTGTCGTCGAAGTAGGGCTCGATGAGGATGACGGGGACCTTCTGGGACCTGATGTGGGCCGTCAGGGACCGCAGGTGCGCCGGGGAGGCCGGGATGCCGGGGCGCAGCTCCACGAAGTCCACCACGTCGAGCCCGAAGCGCCGGGCGAAGTTGGGCCAGGAGTTGTGGTAGGTGATGACCTTGAGCCCCTTCAGGCCCTTCGCCTCCTCGTCCCAGGCCTTCTCGCGCGCGGCGAGGGCGGCCTCGAAGCGCGCCGCGTTGGCCTTATAGGCTTCGGCGTGCCCGGGGTCGAGCTGCTCCAGCCTCCCGGCGATGCGCTGGGCGATGACGAGCCCGTTGGAGGGGTCGAGCCAGTAGTGCGGGTTCCCCAGAGGGTGCACATCGCCCAGCGAGCGGTCGACGGGGCCCTTGGGCTTCTCCAGGATGTCGCAGCCCTCGGAGGCGTCTAGGAAGCCGGGGTTGCCGGGCAGGATGCGGGGGTTGCGCGCGTTGCTGAGCAAGGACGGCACCCAGCCGGTCTCCAGCTCCAGGCCGACCTGGATGAAGAGGTCGGCGCGGCGCAGCTTGAGGAGGTAGCTGGGCTTGGCCTCGACGAAGTGCGGGTCCTGATAGCCTTTGGCGATGGGCTCGGCCTCCACGAACTCGCCGCCGACCTCCTTGGCCAGGGCGGCGAGGTCCTGCGTCGTCGTCACGACCTTGAGGGCCGCTCGGGAGGGGGACGGGAGGCAGGCCAGGGCCAGAACGAAGGAGAGGATGGTTTTCTTTGTCATGGCGGCTCCTAGAACGGATGGGCCCCGTGCGGGCCGATGTTGAAGGTCAGCTTGAGCCAGGCGAGGTTCTCCTTCTCGCCGTTGGAGCGGCGCTCGCGGCGGCCTTGCAGGCTGATGAGGCTGAACTCGGTGGGCATGAAGGTGACATAGCCCAGGGCGCCCGCCTCATGGACCGAGCCGTCGTTGGGGAGCTCGGTGTAATCATAGCGCGCGCCGGCGCGCCAGCGCCGGGCGAACTGGTACTCGAGGTGGGTGAAGAAGCCCTTGGCCCCGGTCGCCGAGGCGCCGGCCGCCCCGCGGCGTCCCCAGAGCACCTCGGTCTGCCAGAGGGCCGAGCGGTAGATGGAGCGATGCGGGTCCTTCCAGCGCATGGTCAGGTCGAGGCCCGCCATGCGGCCGACCAGGCTGGCCGAGGAGCCCGTCACCGGGTCGAAGTCCAGGCCCGCGCTTCCGTAGGCGCCGCTGAAGCCCAGCGTGGCGTTGACGGCCTCGCTGAGGTCGTGGTAGGCGGACGCGCGGCCGATGTAGAGCAGGTCCTTCTTGCGGCCCGCCCCGAAGGCCGGGGCCGAGGCCGGCGAGTTCACCGCCTGGGCGTCCAGCTTCAGGACGAAAGGCGTCGGGGCCAGCCAGGACAGGGCCGCCCCGGTGCCGGAGAGCCCTTCCTCGCCGAAGAAGCGCTCATGGACGAGCGGCCGGTCGGCGAAGGCCGTCTCGGGGGTATGGGTCCGGTTGAACTTCCCGAAGTCGGCGAGGAACTTCCCCGCCTTGAGGGACAGGCCGCCGGGGAGGCTGAACCAGTCGAGATAGCCTTCCTCCAGGTCCACGGCTCCGTCCCCGTCCACCGAAACGAAGAAGTCGGCCTTCGCGTAGGGATCGACCACCGATTGAATCCCGATCTCGGCTTCTTTAAGGGAGAACGCCGAGGGCGCGGGCACGGCCGCCGCCGGGCTGCGGCGGCCCGCCTCCCCCTGCATCCAGCCTATGACGCTTAGGTTGGGGTTGAGGAGGTTCGAGGCCTGCAGGGCCGATGTGCCGGCGAACGCCGCGGGCGGCGTAAACAGCAGCAACGATAACACGGTCTTTCGCATGTGATGCTCTCCTTTATATCCGGTTCGAGACGGCCGCGGAAGGGCGGCGGTTATGCCGGCGGCTGAGCGAGGGCGCTAGGCGGCGGGTGGAGCCCGGGAAGGCGGGAGGCGGAGGATGGTGCGTGAGGGAGGGGACGAAGCGAGACCGGACAGGGGCGTTCCGGCCCCGAGGCGTGCGGCAGGTCCGGCCGAGGGCGAATCCGCGGCGGCTGTCCGGAGCAGCAGGGGGCAGAGGGCGCAGGCTCCGTCGGAATGGTGCCGGTGTCCCGAGCGGGTCGGCAGAATCGTCGCGCGGCCGGGCTCCGCGACCTGGGCGTGGAACTCGGCCTCCGTCGTTCCGACGCTCCATTCATGCAGGACGGGAAGGACGGCCGAGCCCATGAAGACGGCCGCGGCGGCCAGGGAGCGCAACAAAGGGTTGTTCATGTGCCCCCGCAAGTCTATCATGCGGCCGGACTTGCGGCAAGCGACGGTTCGCTCGTTCGCTCGGGGTCGGCCCTCTTCGACGGGGGACCCCCAACTTGGTATAAACAGGCATGGATTTCGAGAAAGCGCTCCGCCTCCTGCTGGACGGGTTCGAGGCCCGCGGCATCCGCTGCGCGGCCATCGGGGGCTTCGCCCTCGGCCTCCTCGGCGCGCCGCGCGCCACATTGGACCTGGATTTCCTCGTCCATCGCGACGACCTGACCGCCCTGCACGTACTGATGCTTTCCTTGGGCTACTCCCGAAGGTTCGTCAGCGAGAACGTCTCGCAATACTCCTCGGCCGACCGGTCGCTCGGCTACGTCGACTTCCTCCACGCCTTCCGGCGCGTCTCGCTCGGGATGCTAGACCGCGCCCGCGAATCCGCGCCCCTCGCGGGGGGCCGCAGGCTACGCGTTCTTGAACGCGAGGACGTCATCGGGCTCAAGGTGCAGGCCATGGCTAACGACCCCGCCCGCGCGGCGAAGGAGACCGCCGACATCGAGGCTCTGGCCCAGGCTTGCAGGGGAAAGCTGGATTGGGGGAGACTCGAAGAGTACTTCGCCATGTTCAAGATGTCGGAGCGCCTCGCATTGCTCCGAGCAAGGTTCCCGGATGCTTAGCGACACGGAGAAGCGCGAGCTCCTGGAGATGGCGGACTCCGCCGAGCTGCGCTCGGATTTCCGGGAGTTGAGCCGCGCTGCGGCGGCGGCCGGGGCGGCTCTCGGCGTGGACGACCTGCTGGCCTTCCTCAGCTTCCATGCCGGCTACTGCCCCGCGCAGCCCGCGCGGCGGCCGCCGTCCGAAGGGTGGATGCTCCTCTGAAGCGCCGCCGCCTTCGGGAGATTTAATAGAATGGCCACCATGAAGGCCCGGCCTCCCCGCATAGAACGGGACACCTTGGGCGCCGTGCGCGTGCCCGCCGGCGCCCTGTGGGGGCCCCAGACCCAGCGCGCGGTGGAGAACTTCCGCATCAGCGGCCAGCGCATGCCGCGCCCCTTCCTGCGCGCCCTGGGGCTGGTGAAGGCCTCCTGCGCCCGGGTCAACCGGGACATGGGCCTGCTCCCCGCCCGCCTCGCCTCCGCCGTCGAGCGCGCCGCCCTCGAGGTGTCCCAGGGCCGCTTCGACGCGCATTTCCCCGTCGACGTGTACCAGACCGGGTCGGGCACCTCCACGAACATGAACGCCAACGAGGTGATCGCCCGCCTCGCGTCGCGCGCGCTCGGCCGCAAGGTCCATCCCAACGACCATGTAAACCGCGGGCAGTCCTCCAACGACGTCATCCCCACGGCCATCCACGTCTCGGCGGCCCTGGAGGTCACCGAGAGCCTGCTCCCGGCCCTGGACCATCTGCGCCGGACCATCCTGCGCAAGGCCCGGTCCGTGGAGGGGGTCGTGAAGACCGGGCGCACCCACCTGATGGACGCCATGCCCATCCGGCTCTCCCAGGAGATGTCGGGCTGGGCGGAACAGGTCGCCAACTCCGAGCGCCGCGTCGCCTCCGCCCTGCCGCGCCTGTGCGAGCTGGCCCTGGGCGGGACGGCCGTCGGCACCGGCGTCAACACGCCGCGCTCGTTCGGTCCCCGCGTGGCGGCGGACCTGAGGCGCCGGACGGGGGTCGCCTTCAGCGCGGCCCCGAACTACTTCGAGAAGCTGGCCGCGGTCGACGCCGCCGTCGAGCTCTCAGGGCAGATGCGCGGCGCGGCCGTCTCCGTCACCAAGATCGCCAACGACCTGCGCTGGATGAACTCCGGCCCCCTGTCCGGCCTGGGCGAGATCCGCCTGCCGGCGCTGCAGCCGGGCTCCAGCATCATGCCGGGTAAGGTCAACCCCGTGATCCCCGAGGCTGTCCTGATGGCCTGCGCGCGGGTGATGGGCGACGACCTCGCCGTCGCCCTCGCCGGGCAGTCCGGCTCCTTCGAGCTCAACACGATGCTCCCGCTGACCGCCCACTGCCTGCTCGAGTCGGTCGCCCTGCTCTCCTCCTCGGCGCGGGCCCTGGCCGACAAGGCCGTGGCGGACTTCGCCGTCGACGCGGCGCGCATGGCGTCCCTGCTCGAGCGCAACCCCGTGCTGGCCACCGCGCTGAGCCCGGTCATCGGCTACGAGGCCGCGGCCCGGGTCGCCAGGCGCGCGGCCGCCTCCGGCACGACGGTCCGGCAGGCGGCGCTCGAGGCCGGCGGCCTGGCCCCGGAACGCCTCGCCCGCCTGCTCGACCCCGAAGCCCTCACCGAAGGAGGCTCGCGCTCGCAATGACCCCCAGACCCAAGACCCTGACCCTGATCCTGGCCGGCGGCAAGGGCGAGCGCCTCGGGCCGCTGACGGTCCACCGCGCCAAGCCCGCGGTCCACTTCGGCGGCATCTACCGCATCATCGACTTCGCCGTCTCCAACTGCATCAACTCCGGCCTCACGCGCGTGCTGGTCCCGGTCCAGTACCGCTCCCGCTCGCTCAACACCCATGTCCGCGACGGCCTGGCGCGCTACTTCAACCCGACGCGCGGGGAGTTCATCGAGGCCCTGCCGCCCCAGCAGCGCCAAGGGGAATCCTGGTACACCGGGACGGCCGACGCCGTCTACCAGAACCTCTTCGCGGTGCGCGACGAAGGCCCGGAGCTCGTGGTCGTCCTGGCGGGGGACCACATCTACAAGATGGACTACCGCCATATGATCGACTTCCACATCGCCAAGGGGGCCGACGTGACCTGCGGCGCCGTCGAGGTGCCGCGCGCGGAGGCCTCGGGCTTCGGCGTGCTGGCCGTCGACGAGTCCGACAGCATCGTCGAGTTCCAGGAGAAGCCCAAGGACCCCAAGCCCATCCCGGGGGCCCCGCAGACCTGCCTGGCCTCGATGGGCATCTACGTCTTCAAGGCCGAGACGCTCTACGCCCTGCTCGAGGCCGACGCCGCCGACCCCGCGTCGCGCCACGACTTCGGCAAGGACATCCTCCCCGGGCTGGTGGGCTCGAAGCCGCTCTACGCGTTCCGCTTCGTCGACGAGAACAAGAAGGCGCGCAAGTACTGGCGCGACGTGGGGACCATCGACGCCTTCTTCGAGGCGAACATGGACCTTATCGGGGTGGACCCGCTGCTGAACCTCTACGACCCGGCCTGGCCCATCCTCACGCGCCCGATGCAGAAGCCCCCGCCCAAGTTCGTCTTCGACGCCCCCGAGGACAACCGGGTGGGCATGGCGACCGACTCCATCGTCTCGCCGGGCTGCATCGTGTCGGGCGCGCGGGTCCGCCGCTCGGTCCTCTCCCCCGGCTGCCGCCTGCACAGCTGGGCGCTGGTCGAGGACTCCATCCTGTTCGACGACGTCACCATCGGCCGCCGGGCCAGCGTCCGGCGCGCCATCATCGACAAGGGCGTGCACATCCCGGAGGGCGCCTCCATCGGCTACGACCTGGACGCCGACCGGGCGCGCTTCACCGTCACCGCTGCGGGGATAGTGGTCATCCCCAAGGGGGCCGTGCTTTGATTGTAGCCTTCACCCACAACCTCAAGCAGAGCGCCTCCGAGGAGGAGGCGGAGTTCGACACCCTGGAGACGGTCACCGCCATCCGCGAGTCGCTGACCCGGCTGGGCCACCAGGTCGAGCTGGTCGAGGTCGGCGGGCCGGCCTCGCTGACCGTCGCGCGCCTGGAGGCCCTCAATCCCGACGTGGTGTTCAACACCGCCGAAGGCCGGTTCGGGCGCTTCCGCGAGGCGTTCTACCCCGCCATCTTCGAACAGCTCGGCATCCCCTTCACCGGGTCCGACGCCTACGTGTGCACGCTCACCCTCGACAAGCAGCTCACCAAGCAGGTCGTCGCCGACCACGGCCTGCCGGTGCCTCGCTCGAAGCTGGTCCTGACCGCCTCGGACCTGGACCATACCGGCCTGCGCTTCCCCCTCATCGTGAAGCCCAACTACGAGGGCTCCTCGAAGGGCGTGACCCAGGATTCCATCGTCGAGGACCCGCGCCAGCTCAAGGAGCGGGCGGCGGCCTGGCTCAAGCGCTTCCCCAGCGGCCTGCTCGTCGAGGAGTACATCGAGGGAAAGGACGTGACCGTGGGCTGGATGGAGGGCGTCTCGCCGGAGACGGGGGGGGTGCTCCCGCCCGCCGAGTACGTCTTCGCCCCCGAGGCCGTCGCCGGGAGGCGCTGGCAGATCTACGACTACCACCTCAAGAACGAGGCCTCCGACAAGGTGGACGTCCGGGTCCCGGCCGACGTGCCCGCGGCGGCGCGCACGGCCCTCCTGGCCTACGCCCGCACGGCCGCCCAGTGCCTGGGGCTGCGCGACTTCGGGCGCGTCGACTTCCGCGTCACGCCGGACAACGAGATCTACTTCATCGAGGTGAACGCGCTGCCGAGCCTCGAGCCGGGCGCTGGCATCTACGCGGCCGCCGCCCTGTGCGGGCTGAACTCGGTCGACGAGGTCCTGGAGTCCATCATCGCCTCGGCCGAACGGCGCTTCGGCGTCATGCCGCGCGCGAAGTCGCGCAGGGGCCTGCGCAAGCTCCGGGTGGGCTTCGCCTACAACGAGAAGCGCATCAAGCCGGGCGACGACCCGTCGACCGACACCGAGGTGGAGTACGACGCCCCCAAGACCCTCGACGCCATCCGCCAGGCCATCGCCTCCTACGGCCACGAGGTCGTCGACCTCGAGGCGACGCCCGAGTTCCCCCAGCTGACGGCCGTGGCCGACGTGGACGTCGTGTTCAACGTGGCCGAGGGCATCCGCGGCCGCAGCCGCGAGGCCTCCATCCCCGCCATCCTGGAGCTCCAGGACATCCCCTACACGGGCTCCGACGCGGCCACGATGGCGCTGACCCTGGACAAGGGGCTGGCCAAGCGCATCGTGCGCGACGCCGGGGTGCGCACGCCGCGCTGGCTCCTGCTCGAGACCGGGAAGGAGCGCGTCCCGGCGGAGCTGCCCTTCCCGCTCATCGTCAAGCCGGTGGCGGAGGGGTCCTCGAAGGGCGTGCTCAAGACCAGCATCGTCCATAACGAGGCGGAGCTGCGCGAGGTCGGCGGCGAGATCATCCGCAAGTACCGCCAGGCGGCCCTGGCCGAGGAGTTCATGCCGGGCCGGGAGTTCACGGTGGCGCTGCTCGGCGAGAACCGGCCGCGCGTCCTGCCCCCGATGGAGATCATCTTCGGGGAGAAGACCGGGAAGTACCCCATCTACACCTACCACCACAAGCTCGAGCCGGTGGAGGAGATCCGCTACCAGGCGCCCGCCAAGATAGACGACAAGCTGCGCAACGAGATCGAGCGCGTGGCGCGCCGGGCCTGGGCGGCGCTCGACTGCCGCGACGTGGCCCGCATCGACATCCGCCTCGACGGGGAGGGGCGGCCCAACTTCATCGAATGCAACCCGCTGCCCGGCCTCACGCCGGGCTGGTCGGACCTGTGCCTCATCTGCGAGAGCGCCAACATCGACTATCGGACCCTCATCGGGGAGATCCTGTCCGGGGCCATCCGCCGCTTCAAGGAGAAGCGCAAGCTGTTGATGCAGGCCACATGACCAAGCGCCATCCTTCCAAGCGCCCGCCGGGCCGCCGCTGCCGCGCCCGCGACCTGGGCCTGCGCATCGGCCGGTTCCCGACCGGACGCTTCAACGCCATCACCGACGTCAGGAACGTGCTGGTGGGGCATTCCACCATCGTGCGCGGAGCCGGGGTGCTCAAGCCGGGCAGCGGCCCCGTGCGCACCGGGGTGACCGCCATCCTCCCCAACGGCGGCAACGTCTATCTGGAGAGGGTGGTCGGGGCCGGCTTCGTCCTCAACGGCGCGGGCGAGCTCTCCGGCCTGACCCAGGTCCAGGAATGGGGCCTCATCGAGACCCCCATCCTGCTGACCAACTCCCTCTCGGTCGGCACCTGCGGCGAGGCCGTCGTCAACTACATGGTGCAGCGCTATCCCGGCATGGGGGTCAAGCACGACGTCGTGCTGCCGCTGGTGGGCGAGTGCGACGACTCCTGGCTCAACGACATCGCCGGCCGCCACGTCCGTGCCGAGCACGTCTTCCAGGCCATCAACGACGCCCGTTCCGGGCCCGTCGTGGAGGGCTGCGTCGGGGGCGGGACGGGGATGGTCACCTGCGACCTCAAGGGCGGCATCGGCACCTCGTCGAGGCGGGTCAAGGTGGGCGAGGCGACCTACACGCTCGGCGTGCTCGTCATGTCCAACTTCGGCGTCCTCGAGGACCTGCGCGTCGACGGCATCCCGGCGGGGCGGGTGCTGGCCTCGCGCCTGCCGCACCTGAGCCGCAGGCGGGAGAACTACGGCAGCATCATCGCCGTGCTGGCCACCGACGCGCCGCTCCTGCCCCACCACCTGCAGCGCCTCGCCAAGCGCGTGGCGCTCGGCATAGGGCGCGCCGGGTCCTACGCGGCGCACTCCTCCGGGGAGATAGTCCTGGCGTTCTCGAGCGCCAACGCCGTGCCGCGCAAGAGCTCCAAGATGCTCTACCGGATGAGGATCCTGCTCGACGACTGCATGGACCCGCTCTACGAGGCGGCCATCCACGCGACCGAGGAATCCATCCTCAACGCGCTGTGCATGGCGACGGACATGACCGGGGTCGACGACCACTTCGTCCCCGCGCTGCCGCTCGAACCCGTCGCAGAGATGATCGCGGCTCGCGATGCCGCGCTCAAGGAAGGCTGAACATGGCCGTCACGAAGAACCTGACCATCCTGCTCACCGACATCAAGGGCTTCACCGACAAGACCTCGCACCAGACCCGCGCGGCCATCGACGCCCTGCTCGAGGACTACAAGACCATAGTCCTGCCCGTCCTCGAGGGCCGGGGCGGCAAGCTCATCAAGACCATCGGCGACGCCTATCTGATGACCTTCGAGAGCCCGACGGACGCGGTCCTGGCCGGCATCGCCGTGCAGGACGCCCTGCGCAAGCGCAACGAGGGCCGGGCGGCCGACGACCGCATCGAGGTGCGCATCGCCATCAACTCGGGCGAGGTCAACCTGGTCGACGGCGACATCTTCGGCGAGCCGGTCAACATCACCGCGCGCATCGAGAGCGTCGCGGAGGCGGGCGAGGTGTTCTTCACGGAAGCGGTCTACCTGGCGATGAACAAGACCGAGGTCCCCTCGAGCGAGGTCGACACCTACCTGCTCAAGGGCATCACCGAACGCATCAAGGTCTACAAGGTCCGCCGCGAGACGCCGGTGGGCTCCGGCCAGATGTCCGAGAAGAAGCCCTCGACCCACGAGCCCGCGCCGAAGGCCGTCCCGGCCGGGGCGCTGCACGCCGCCGCCCCCGCTCCCGCGGCATCCACGCCGGGCGAACGGGCCGGCCTGGCCCGCCGCCTTGGGGCGCTCGTCCTGGACCTCATCATCTGCGGCATGCTGGCGGGGATGCTCTCGGGCGGGGACAGGACCGAGGTGCAATATCGGAACAGGAGCCCGAAGCTGCCGAAGCTCCCCGCGTCGGGGACCTTCAGCGCGGGCCCCGACGGCGTCAAGATCACGGGTAGCGACGGCTCCGAGGCCGTCATCGGCGAGAAGGGGATCCAGGCCAAGGCCGCCGACGGCACTGAGCTGAGCGTGGGGGAGAAGGGGGTCGTGGTCACGAACCCGAAGGTGGAGCCGGGGCCGAAGAGGACCGTCGATGTGAAGGTCGGGCTGGCCGGGGTGGACGTCACCGAGCGGCAGGACGACCCGGACGACGAAGAGGACGGCGTGCGCGTCGTCAAGAAGCATAGGTCCGAGAAGGACAAGCTCTTCCCGTTCGTGTGGGTCATCCTCAACGCGTTGACCTTGGCCGCCTGGGGCGCGACGCCCGGCAAGAAGCTGCTCGGGCTGCAGGTCGTCACCTATTCCGGCTCGGCGCCCATCGACAACAAGACGGCGGTGCTGCGCTCGCTGTTCACCCTGGTCTCGGCCGCCCCGGTCGGGCTGGGGTACCTGTGGGTGCTCTGGGAGAAGGACAAGCGAGGCTGGCACGACCTGCTGGCCGGCACGCGCGTGGTGCGCGCCGTCCGCTAGAGGTCGGCGTAGGCGCCGGCGAGCAAGGCGTCCTGGGGCACGCCCAAGGCCTTCAAGAGCTCTCCCGCCTCGGCCTGCCCCGCCTCCGACGGCTCGTCGGGGAGGAGCACCACCTCCAGCTCCAGGAACCGCCCCAGCCCTGACACGTCGTCGAGGTGGATGCGGGTCCGCCCGGCCATGAAGAGCAGGCGCGTCTTCTCCACCGTCTTGAGCTCGCCGAGGGCCTTCGCCAGCAGGGCGCGCGCCGCCGCCGCGTCGGCCACGTCGGCGCCCAGCCACTCCGAGGTCTTGGGCCCCGCGGCGTCGGGCCGGTCGTAGTAGATGAGGTAGGAGGGCCCGGGCTCCTGGATGCGCAGCTTGAGGCGCCCCTTCGGCGCGGCGAAGAAGACGTCGCGCTGGATGAGGGTCGTGGGCTCGCCCCACAGGCGCCGGGCCCGGGCGACTACGGCGTCCCAGTCGGACACCCGCGCCTTGAGCTCGACGTTCCGGGCCATCAGCCGGGCATGACCCTGTAGGCCGCCTTCGCTCCCGAGGGGGCCTTGGCCGTCTTGACGAAGCGCAGGCCCTTGCGCTTGCCCAGGGCCTTGCGCATGTCCGCGGTGACCAGGACCTCGCCCGCGCGGGCCAGGTCCTCGCCCAGCTTGCTGGCCGCGTTGACCTCCGGGCCGTAGACGTCCTGGCCGGCGATGCGCAGGACCCGCCCGTAGCCCAGCCCCACGCAGAGCAGGACCTGCTCGGCCGGCTCGCGGCCCGCGTTGTAGGCCGCGGCCGTCTCCTGCATGGCCAGCGCGCAATCCAGGGCCCGCTCGGGGTTGAGGAAGATGACCAGCATGCTGTCGCCCTCGGTCTTGAGCAGGAAGCCGTCGTGCTCCTCCAGGACGGGCGTGAAGAGGCGCTGCGATTCAACGATGGTCTGCAGGAAGTGGATGATGCCGAAGTCGGCCACGTTCCGGGAGAAGCCCGACAGGTCGGTGAACATCACGGCCCAGGTCGAACCGAAGAGGTCCCAGATGTGGCGGTCGATGGCGGCCTTGTCGGCCCCGGGCTCGAGGCGCTTGCGCAGCAGGCCTTCGAGGCGGTCGTGCGAGGTGTTCAGGGCTACGCGGGAGATGATGGGCATGGGGCCTCCGTTGGGACTCTGGATGATACAATGGCGGCCATGGGGCCGAGAATGGCCGTCTTCGCCGCCGCCCTGGCGGCGTCCGGTCCGGCGGCGCAGGGGTACGCGGCGACGCAAGCCGCGGCGCGCTTCGAGCGCGTCAGCCACGGGCTGCGCAGCTCCGCGGGGGAGCTCGAACGGGCCTTGTCCGACCTCGACGACCTCACCGCGGGCTATGCGGGCGGGGTCTTCGCGGCGGAAAGCCGGCGCGCGGAGCTCCGCGGGGAGGTCTCAGGCCGGTCCGTAAGGTTGTGGAACCTGCGCGACGAGTTCTGGGAGCTCGACGACGCGGTCCGGCTCGCCCAGGGGGCAGAGGCGGTCGCCAAGATCCTCACCGGCAGGCCCGCCCTCGTCCAGGCTCAGGCCGCCTTCGATTCGGACTCGGCCCGGGACCTCGGTGAATGGATCAGGGTCCTTTGCGACCACGCCAATAAGGCGTTGGAGAGGGAGGAAGCGGCCCATGCCGCCGCGGCGGCGCTCCGGAGCGGGGCGCGGCGCCGCCTTTGGGGCGGCGGGGCGCTCATGGCGGGGGCGGGAGCCCTGCTGGGCTTCTTCCTTAGGCGTGGGGCTCGAGGCGGCGCTCCAGGCCCTAACTGCTAGAATCCCAACGGGCAGGTGGCGGAACTGGTGAGACGCGGCGGACTTAAAATCCGCTGGCCGCAAGGCCATGAGGGTTCGAGTCCCTCCCTGCCCATGTTTTGTAGATTGTCCCTATGATCCGAAAGGAAGCCCTGCCTTTCATCCTCATCGGCCTGGCGGCCGCCGCCGCCGGGGCCGTCGGCGCGGCGCGCGGAGCCCTCGGCGGCTGGGCCTTGGCCGTCCCGGGCCTCCTCTTCGCCGGATTCTGCGCCTATTTCTTCCGGGACCCGTACCGGCGGCTGCCCACCGACCAGTCCCTGGTCTATTCGCCCGGAGACGGCCGGGTGCTGAGCGTCGGCCGCGAGGGTCCCGGCGAGACGACCACCATCCGCATCTTCCTCTCCGTCTTCGACGTCCATGTCCAGCGCCTGCCCTGCTCCGGCGTCGTCGAGAAGGTCCACTACCAGCCCGGCGCCTTCCATATGGCCATGGCCGACGAGGCGCGCCTCAACGAGCGCTCGGTGGTCACCATCAAGGTCGCCGGACGCCCCGAGACCTTGGTCGTGGAGCAGATCGCCGGCTTCGTGGCGCGGCGCATACGCACCTGGCTCAAGCCCGGGGACACGGCCGTCCTCGGAGAGCGCTACGGCCTCATCCAGTTCGGCTCTCAGGCGGCCGTCCATCTGAGCGCGAAGGCCGAGGTCCTCGTGAAGCCGGGCGACCGCGTCGTCGGCGGTGTGACCCCTCTGGCGCGCTGGCCAGGCGCGTGACCCCCGCCCAACGCCGCCTTACGCTGCGCACCCGCGCCGCGCTGGTGGCGGGCTTCCTCGGCGTCTTCGTCATGGGCGCCAGCGTGGCCTACAACATCCAGCGCATCGCCGAGAACGACCTCACCGAGAACCTCTCCCGGCAGGTGGCGCTCCTGGCCAACCTGCCCCCGCTCCAGGAGGCCCTGCGCCGGGCTGACCACCAGACGATGCGCTACCTGCTGACCGGGAACCCGGCCTGGCGGGCGGCGAGCGAGGAGGGCGACGAGCAGGCCCGGGCGGAACTCGCGGACCTGCTGGAGGCGGCGGCGGGCACGGCGTCCTTCCAGGAGTCCTTGGTGGCCGTGAAAACCGCTGTGGAGGCCGCGCTCTCCGAGCAGCGCGAGATGGTCAAAGAGGTCGCCCAGGGCCGGGCGTCCCATGCCAGGGCCGTCCAGCTCGCCTCCGAAGCGCGGGCCACCGACCTCGCCGTGCGCCGCATCGCCACGCTGCGCGAGCTGAACTACGAGGGGCTCGTGGACCTGGTGGAGGAGTCGCACCGGGCGTCGCGGGGGGTGCTCGCCACCATCGTCGCCACCGGCTTCGCGGCGGTCTTCCTGCTGCTCTACGCACTGACCGTCTTCGTCGTCCGGCCCATCGAGCAGCTCGACCTCTGGGCCCGGGGCTGGTCTCCGGACCGCGACCTCGGCGAGCCGCCCCTGGAGGCCGGTTCCGAGGTGGAAGGCCTGTGCCGCTCGGTGGCGGAGATGGCCCGGCGCGCCCGCGCCCAAGTGCGCCAGGAGTCCGAATTCGCGCAGGTCAAGTCCTCGCTGGTCTCGACTCTGAGCCACGAGTTCAACAACGCCCTGAGCGTCGTCCACGGCGTGGCGGTCCTGCTCGAGGAGACCGAAGGGACCGGGACCCCCGAGGAGCGGGCGTGCTACTACGCGATGATCGACTCCAACCTCAAGTCGATCACCACCGAGATGCGCACCCTGATCGAGATGGGGCGCCTGGAGGGAGGGGCGTTCGCCGTCCGGCCCCGGCGCATGGAAGGCCGCGCCGTCCTCCTCGAATCGCTGGAGCGGCTCCGCGTCCTCGCCGAGAGGCGCAAGCAGACCGTGGCCACGGAATTCCCGGACGTGCCCGTGGTGCTCAGGGGGGACCCGGAGGCGCTGTCGCTCGTGGCGACGAACCTGGTCTCCAACGCCATCAAGTATACGCCCGACGGCGGGACCATCAGGCTCAGGATAGAAGCGACGCAGAGGGGCGGCCGCCTGAGCGTCAGCGACACGGGCATCGGCATCGCCGACGCCGACAAGGAGAAGGTCTTCGGCGGCTACTACCGCACGGAAGCCGGCCGCTTGAAGGCCAAGGGGTTCGGGGTCGGCCTGACCCTGGCGCGCCACATCGTAGAAGCGCACGGCGAGAAGCTGTCCCTGGTCAGCGAGGTGGGGAAGGGTTCGACCTTCTCCTTCGAGCTGCCGCTGTGGAAGGAAGAACGGGGGAGCAATGGATAAGGCGAAGCTCAAGCGTTCGGGGCAGGTGCTCGCGCCGTCTATCTTCACGATGGGCAACATGGCCTGCGGCTTCTACGCCCTCAACGCCGCCAACGCCGGCGACTTCCGCTCGGCGGCGGTGGCCATCCTCGGCGGCATCGCCTTCGACATGCTCGACGGCCGCGTGGCGCGCCTCGTGCACGGCGAGAGCTCGTTCGGGGTCGAGTTCGACTCCCTCTCCGACTTCCTGACCTTCGGGGTCGCCCCGGCCAACATGATGTGCCAGCTCCTGCTCAAGGACTACGGGGTCTGGGGCTACGTCGTCTCCTTCGCCTATGCGCTCTGCGGCGGCCTGCGCCTGGCCCGCTTCAACGCCGTCGCGCACGAGGGGAAGGGCTCGAAGACCCACTTCACCGGCCTGCCCATCCCGGCGGCGGCGGGCTTCCTCGCCTCCTTCGTCCTGCTCTACGAGCTCGTCGAGGCGGCCGACCCCTCGAATCCGCTCGGGGTCTTCCTGGGCGCCGTCACGCGCCTGGCCGGCGTGGGGCCGTTCTTCGTGGGGGCGCTGGGGTTCCTGATGGTCTCCACCATCCCCTACGGGGCGTTCAAGCAGACCAACCTGATGCACCCGTCCAACCGCTTCCTGCTCGCCGTGGTGGCGGCCGCCGGGGTCGCGCTCTACCTTTGGCCGCAGCAGGCCGTCTTCGTCATCTTCCTGCTCTACGCGGTCTCAGGCCTGGCCGGCCTGGTCTACCGCCGGCCCGCCGCCGAGCCGCACCACTAAGACCGTCCCGTCGGTGAAGAACGGATAGCCCTTGTCGTTGACGCCTTCCCGGGCCAGCCCGGGCGGTCCGGCCGTCTCGAGCGCCGCTCCCGGAATCCCCCGCAGCGAAGCGGCTATGAAGCCCCTCTCCGCGTCGATGTCAGGGTCCGGGACATGGGACAGGTCCCAGAAGCGGGCGGCCATGTCGTAGTTGGCGCTGCCCCACCAGGCCCGGCGTCCCCCGGCCGCCGCCTGGGGCACGGCCCAGAGCCTGAAGTGGTGGCGGCGCAGGACGGGGACGGTGACCCGGACCCAGTTCTGGTCCTGGACCCGGCCGAACTGGCGGTATTCGTTCATCGGAGGGAAGAGGGTCAGGCGTTCGCCGCGCAGGAGCTGGCCGAGGCCGGCACGGAGCGAGGCGGGTATGGTCCGCGGCAGCAGGGTCCAGCCGGCCGCCTGGAGGGCGGCGACGACCTCCGCTTCCGTGCCCAGGAAGAGGAGGTTCCAGGGGTCCCCGGGCCTTCCGAAGCGGCCGACGCTGCGCGCGGGCAGCCGCGCGAGGAGGTCCGCTACGGAGCCGTGGGGGGGAATTTGGCCTTCACTTCCGGGATCCACTTCTGGATCTGAGCCTGGCGCTCCTGGCTGGCCGGGTGGGTGCTGAGGAACTTGTCGAGCGGCCCGCCGGAGCGCTTGCCCTCGGTGGCCTTGGCCATCCGCCCCCAGAAGGAGACCGCAGCTTCGAGGTCGTAGCCGGCCTTGGACATCAAGATGAGCCCGATGTGGTCGGCCTCGGACTCCTGGCCGCGGCTGTAGCTAAGGACGACGAGCCCCGCCCCCATGCCGTAGAGCTGCTGGTACATCTGCGAGGAGGCCGCCGAGCCCGCCCCGCCGCCGAGGACCGCGCCCAGGACCTGCCCGCCGGTGTTGGCCAGCACCCCCTGGCTCATGCGCTCGCCGCCGTGGCGCGCCAGCGCGTGGGCGATCTCATGGCTCATCACGACGGCGATGCCGTCCGTGCCGGCCGTGACGGGCAGGATTCCGGTGTAGAAGGCGACCTTGCCCCCCGGCAGGCAGAAGGCGTTGATCTGCTTGTCGTCTTCGAGGAGGTTGAACTCCCACTGGAAGTCGGGCTTGTCGGCGACCTTGGCGAGCTTGCGCCCGACCTTGCGCAGCAGGTCCACCTGGGTGCGGTCGGAGGAGACCTTCCCCTTCTTGAGCACGTCGGCGTAGGCCTGCTCGCCGAGCTTCTTCTCCTCGGAGGCGGAGACGAGCAGGACGCGGGAGCGGTTGGTGTAGGGGACGCTCTGGCAGGCGGCGACGAAGAGGGCGAGCGCCGCTAGGGCGCAGAGTCTCTGGCGCATGCCCCTCATGATAGGAAGGGGAGATGTCCTTAGTCTAGACGCCGAGCTTGCGGCTCAACGCCTTGATAGCGGACTTGCTCGCCCGTTGGTCCGACTCGGCCTGCCGTTGTTCGGAGTTGAGCTTCGTGATCTCCTCGCCCATCTTGGTCTGGGCTTCGCTCATCGAAGTCTTCGCCTTAGTGGCGTCGGCGATCGCATCCAGCTTCCCGGTCTTTTTGGCCGGTTCGTCGAGTTTGTCGGCGGCGTTCCAGGCCGTTTCGGCCTTCTTGATATCCTCGCAGCCGTCTTTGACGGCCTTTGTCGTCTTCGCATCCTGCGTCACGGCGGTTGTGAGGTGTTTGGCCGTGGTCTGGGAGGAATCCTGCGCCGTCTGGGTGGCGATGACCGCATCATTCGCGGTCTTGGAGGTGGACTTGGCGTCGGATAAGTACTTCTCGGCCTTGTCACGCAGGGTTGTGAGATGGGCGACCGCGCTTGCGGCAGACATCCCGCTTCCGAGGTTGGCCAACGACGACGCGGCCGCCGTCGTCATTGGAGCGACGACGCTGCCGATGGCCTTGACGACGGGAAGGACCGACTCGATGCCTTTGGCGGCGGTATCCTGCAGGGACTTGCCCTTCTTGGTGGAGTCCTTCGCGCTGTCGACCGGCCCCGTGCCGCCATCCGAGACCGTGGAGGCGTTCGCGTCCCCGGTGCAGGCTGGGGCCTTTGCCAGGCTGCCGATTTCGGCCTTCTGGACCACCGGGTCGCGGGCGGTCTGGTTCTGCTGGAGCTTGTCGATGGCGGTCTTGTTCTGGGTGTTCTGTTCCTTGATGGCATCGGCGGCGGAGTCCAGGGAGTCGCGCGCCTGCTTGAGTTCGTCGAGGGTGGCTTTGTTGAGCTTGGTTTGGGCAATGTTGGCGTTCAGGACCGTGTCCCGGGCGTCGTTGATGAGCTGCTGGGTCTTCTTGTCGTCGGGACGGGCATTCTTAAGGTCGTCCTCGACCGCCTTCTTAGCCGCATCGAGGTCGCTGCTGGACCCCTTGCACCCCCCGCCGCCTCCCTTGGCCCCATCCCCGCCCCCCTTCTTATCCCCTCCCTGCGGGGGTTGCAGGCCCTTGAGGGCGTCGGCAGGGTTGGACTTCTTCTCCTCGCCTTCGCCGTCCGAGTCATCGGCGGCGGCCGGCTGGTTGGTCTGGATGTTCTTCTGCGTGGAGGCGCCCGGCGGGACATAGGTGGGCTGCTTGTCCACGTCCGCGGCCCCGCCCGTGCCCGGCGAGATGCCGGCGCCGTCGTGGGGCCGGAGATTACCCCAGCCCGCCGGTTGGGGGAAGGTGCCGTCCTGCGCGGCCGCTGACAGCGCCAGCAAGGCGGCGCTCAGGGCGTAAAGGGTCTTGCGGGTCATGAAGGCCTCCAAATGCCTTATTAAGGTAAAGGATGGCCGCAGTCCCGTCAAGGGACCCGCTCACTCCATGTTCCCGGACTTTTGACGAGTTGTACCCCCAACGACACGTGCCCCCCGCGGGGGGGCCCGGGCTCGCAGGCTAACATGCCTGCGAGCGGTTGAATTGCACGTCTGAAGCGGTAGAATCGTGCGTCTCGGTATTG
>JACRDU010000054.1 GCA_016218495.1 Elusimicrobiota bacterium | reverse complement strand
GAACTCGGCGATCGCCTTGGTGAGCTCGGTCTTGCCGACGCCGGTGGGCCCGAGGAACACGAAGGAGCCGATGGGCTTCTTCGGGTCCTTCATCCCGGTACGCGAGCGCCGGATGGCCTGGCTGATGACCTTGATGGCCTCTTCCTGGCCGACCAGGCGCTTGTGCAGCTCGTCCTCCATCTTGACGAGCTTCTGGGTCTCGGTCTCGGTGAGGCGGGTCACCGGCACGCCGGTCCACTTGGACACGACGATGGCGATGTCCTCCTCGGAGATGGTCGGGACGGTCTGGTCGCGCTTGTCGCGCCACTTCTTCTTCTCGTCCTCGAGGGCCTTGCGGGCCTCCTTCTCCTTGTCGCGCAGGCGCGCCGCCTTCTCGTACTCCTGGTTGGCGATGGCCCCGGACTTCTCCTTGACCACCTCCTCGATGGCCGCCTCCTTCTCCTTGAAGACGGGCGGGGCCTGCGTCGTCTGCAGGCGCGCGCGCGAGCCGGCCTCGTCGATGAGGTCGATGGCCTTGTCGGGGAGGTAGCGGTCGGTGATGTAGCGGTCCGAGAGCTCGGCGGCGGCCCGGATGGCCTCGTCGGTGTACTTGGCCTTGTGGTGCGCCTCGTACTTGTCCTTGAGGCCGGTCAGGATCTTCACCGTGTCGTCGACCGAGGGCGGCTCGACGAGGACGGACTGGAAGCGCCGCTCGAGCGCCGCGTCGTGCTCGATGTACTTGCGGTACTCGTCGAGGGTCGTCGCGCCGATGCACTGCAGCTCGCCGCGCGCGAGCGCGGGCTTGAGCATGTTCGAGGCGTCGATCGCCCCTTCGGCGGCGCCCGCGCCGATGACGGTGTGGAGCTCGTCGATGAAGAGGATGACGGAGTTGCGGGAGCGCCGGATCTCCTCGATGATGTTCTTGAGGCGCTGCTCGAACTCGCCGCGGTACTTGGTGCCCGCCACGACGGCGGCCAGGTCCAGCGTCAGCACGCGCTTGGAGGCCAGGAGCTCCGGGATGTCGCCCGACATGATCTTCTGGGCCAGCCCCTCGACGATGGCGGTCTTGCCCACGCCGGGGTCGCCGATGAGGACGGGGTTGTTCTTGGTGCGCCGCGCGCAAATCTGGATGACGCGCTCGATCTCGTTCTCGCGCCCGATGACGGGGTCGAGCTTGCCCTCGCGGGCGAGCACGGTCAGGTCGCGGCCGAACTCGTCGAGCGTCGGGGTCTTGGACTTGGATCTCGAGCCGGTGCCGGTCTGAGCGCCCTGCTGCTGGCCGCCTACCTGGGGCTGCTGGCCCTCGCCGAGCAGGTTGAGGACCTCCTCGCGCACCACGTCGAGCCGCAGCCCGAGGTTCTCGAGGACGCGCGCCGCCACGCCCTCTTCTTCCCTTATAAGCCCCAGCAGGAGGTGCTCGGTGCCGACGTAGGAGTGGCCCATGTGCTGGGCCTCCTCGACGGCGTACTCGAGCACCTTCTTGGCGCGCGGCGTGAAGGGGATCTCGCCGAGCAGCATCACGTTGTCGCCGGTGCCGACGATCTTCTCGATCTCGGAGCGCACGCGCCGCAGGTCGACGCCGAGGTTGGCGAGCACCTGGGCGGCCACGCCCTCGCCGAGCGCGATGAGGCCCAGCAGGATGTGCTCGGTGCCGACATAGTCGTGGTTGAGCCTCTTCGCCTCTTCTTGGGCGATGAGGATCACGCGCTGGGCTCTTTCGGTAAACCGGTTGGACATTGTGTTTCCCCTTGCGTGGGGGACGACAGCTCTCCGTCGGCCATCGACGAGGATGGCCGCCACGCCTCAGTATGGTATCAAATTGTTAAATATTCAAGGACCATACGGTCCGGGCCTGTCAGTTTCTTTCACTTCCCTATATTAAGGAACAAGGCGCCCGCCGATTTCCTTGGGCTCCACACTGGGCCGCGGGGCCCAGGACCCCCTAGGCCGATTACTTTCGTTAAAAAACCCCATAGACCCATGGGTGATTCCGACCCTACGGCTACAATCGGGACGCCGATGAGGTCGACCCTGGTCAAGCGCCGAGAGGAATCCATGACGCGGAAGGCCGCCCTTTCCCTTTTTATCGCCTGTTGTCAGGTCTTATCCGGCACGGCGCCGGCCCTCGCGCAGTTCCGTGCGGGCCACGCGCCCGCCGGCGCGGCGCCGGTCCGCGCCGTCGCCCCGCTGGCGGCCCCGGCCCCAGCCCCCGTCCTGAATCCCGCCCTCCCCGGCGGGATTCGCGCTTTAGGGGGGCTCGCCGCGCCCACGCTCTCCAACCCCTCCGTCGCCGCCGCCGCAGCCCCGGCCGCCGTCGCCGCTCCCGCCGCCGCCGCCGCCCGCGCCGCCGCCATCCCCTCCGTCCTGCCCGCCGCCGCTCCCGCCCAGACCGGCGCGGCCGCCCCCAGGGCCTCGGATGCGGCACTTCCTCGCGATAGCGCTCGGTCGCCCGTCAGCGTGCTGCAGGCCGCCGGCGAGTTCGCCAACGCCGTCTCCAAGCCCGCCAAGGGTTCCGAGGTCGCCGGCCGCAGCCGCAAGGTCTTCGACGGCGGGGCCAAGGCCGAGGGCTCCGGCGCCCCGGCCGTCTCCGGGCTGGGCGGCGTGCGCGCCTCGGGCGGCGGTCCCGGCGGCCTGCTCCCCTCCGGCGGCGGCTCGGACGACGGCTCCCCCTCCGAGGGGCCGCGCTCGGAGCTGAGCTTCCGCGCCCTCAAGGACGGCAGCGACGTCCTCGCCCACCTCCCGCGGACCTTGGTCGTCAACGACGCCTTCGGCGGGCCCGCCTCCGACGCCGACGTGCGGCGCCTACAGGCCCTCATCGACCGCGGCGTGCACGTCGTCTTCCTGACCGACCGTCCCGAGCGCGGCGCCGGCTCCGCCGACGAGGTCCTGCTCTCCCGCCTGCGGCCCGGCAAGGACAACCCGGTGGCGGTGGCCAGCTACTCCGGCGCGCGCATCTCCTTCGTCGAAGCCGCCCAGGGCGGGGCGCGCTGGACCGTCGCCAGCGAGGCCGGCGCGTTCGAAGCCCGCGAGCTCGAGCGCTTCGGCGCCGCGGCCGCCAAGGCCCTGTCCTCCCTGCGCGTCGCCGGCGCCGTCGAGGCCGACGGCTCCGCGCCCTTCGCGCACACGATGCGCCTGCCCGCGGGCGTCCCGGCCGCCGAGCTCGAAGGCGTGCGCAAGGCCTTCCTGGCCAAGTTCAACGCGTCGATGCGGGCCTCCGGCCTCCCGTACCGCGCCGCGCCCGACCCGGCCGACCCGCGCGCCGCCGTCGTGCGCTCGATGTCCCAGCCGCTGGCCCTGGGCCGCCTGGCGAAGGCGCTCGAGACGCGCTTCGCCGCCGAGGACCTGGGGGCCAGGGGCCGCGAGGCCCAGCTGCTCGCCGGGGCCGACCTGCGCGAGCTGGTGGCCTCGGCCCCCGGCGCCGTCCCCGACGCCTTCCTCAAAGCCTCCTTGGCCGCCCCCGAGGGCGCCGCGGCCCTCTCCGACGCCCTGGCCGCCGTCTCGGGCGAGAAGGCCCTGCCGGCCGCCGAAGTCTCGATGACCGACCTGCGCTCCCACATCGACTTCTGGAAGCCCCAATTCAAGGACGCCGGGGGGAAGGGCAAGTCCGGCGGCCTCGGGCAGTTCGGCCTCTACACCTGGAAGGTCCTGCACGGCCTGCTCACCGACTTCTACGTCGACACGGCCCAGGCCGGCAAGCGCTATCCGTCCCTCAAGCTGCTGCTCGAAGAGCTCGACCGGCGCTGGGCCGGAGCCACGGGCGACAAGGCCTTCGACTCCTTCCGCCGCCGCAAGGGCCGCGACGCCTCGGGCGAGTACCTGCGCCACGCCCGGACCTTCGTGACGAACTTCTGGAACCGCGAGGTCGGCGACTTCGCGCTCGCCAAAGACGAGATCCGCGCGAACCTGATGACCGAGGGCAGCGTCTTCACCTCGGTCCCGCTGCGCTCGCCGTTCACCGGCCGCCGCTACGACCTGGGCGTATCGGTGGACCGCGTCATGAAGCTCGACACCGCCCGCGGGCGGGAGCTCAGCGCCACCGTGTACCGCTTCGGCCGCGAGGAGGGCACCGAGGGCGACACGGCCAACGCCCGCGCCGTGGCCCTGGCCGTGCTGCGCGCCTACGGGCGCAAGGGCACGGACCTCAGATGGCACCAGCAGTCGGTCACCGGTCCCGCCATCTCGCGCATCGTCGTCCAGGTCGAGTACCTCAAGCGCAGCCGCACCTACGACTTCTCCCCCGAGGAGCTCCTCGCCATCGAGGCCGACGGCACCCTGACCCAGGGCCCCGAGGTGCTGGCCCTCATCGCCGCCGTCGAGCGCGAGCAGGGCGACGCCGCCTACCTCAAGTCCCTCAAGAAGGCCGGCAAGCGCGCCGCGTCCCCGTCCTGGGGCGGCGACGAGTGGGCCCAGAAGGGCGGCGCCCTGCGCGCCCTCTTCGCCCAGTACCATCCCGCCGTCGACCGGAGCGCCACGGGCTTCCGCGGCGCGGCCGGCCGGACGGCGCCGGCGGAGCCCGCCCGCCCCGCCGTGCTCGACGAGCCGATCCGCTTCCCGGCCGAGCCCCTGCCGCAGGCCGTCCTCGAGGACGGCTCCAACATCGAGGGCGTCACCGCCGCCCCGCGCGTCGTGTTCATCGAGGACGTGTTCGAAGGCCCGGCCTCGGAGACCACCGTCGCTTACGTGCAGAAGCTCATCGACCGCGGCGCCCACGTCGTCTTCATGACCGCGCGGCCCCACATGGGCGCGGGCTCGGCCGACGAGGTCCTGCTCTCGCGCCTGAAGGTCAGCCAGAAGAACCCTCCCATCGTGGTCAGCTACAACGGCGCCCGCATCGCGCTGCACTCCCACGCGAAGGACCCCAAGCCCTACATCGCCGACTCGGACGCCTTCGCCCCCGAGGCCCTGGCCGCCTTCAAGGAGGCCGCCGCCGCCGTCTCCAAGGAGCTCAAGCTCGTCGGCCTGGCCGAGGCCGCGGCGCCCAGCGAGGCCGCCGCCTTCCAGTACACCCTGCGCCTGCCCGACTCGCTGCCCGCCTCGGAGCTGGACACGGCGCGCAAGGCCGTCGTGCGCCGCTTCATCGGCGCGCTGGCCCGCGCCGGCCTGAGCTACACCCTGCAGGCCCATCCCGACGACGCGCGCCTCTTGTGGGTGCGCTCGCAGCCGCTGCGCCTGTCCCTCGAGCGGGTGTTCGAGGCCCTCGACACGCGCTTCAAGGGCGAGGACCTGCTGGCCAACCCGATGACCTTCCTGGTGCTGGGCGACTCCAAGCGCTCGCTGAAGCTCTCCACCGCCTGGCCCAAGGGCGTCACCTTCCGGCCCGCCTCGGGCGACGCGGACGTCAGCATGCAGATCGGCGTGGTGCTGGGCGACCTGACCCGCAAGCCCGTCGGGGTCAAGCTCGGCGAGATCCGCCAATGGGACGAGTACTGGGCCCCGATGCTGCTGCGCCGCGGCGGCGGGCGCCCCGCCCCCGGCTCCGACGCCAAGGCCGGCGGCGGGACCTGGGCGGCCGACCGGGGCTACAACGGCCCGATGGGCATGTTCACCGGCAGCCTCTTCTACCGCCTGATGCCGGCCCTCATCGAGAACATCTGGCGCGGCCAGGACCGCCTGACCACGTTGACCCAGGGCGAGAAGCTCCTGCGCCAGATGTGGAACAAGCCCGTCCAGCACGGCGTCTTCGTCAGCCGCAAGCAGGCCGCCCTGATGCAGGAGGCGGGCTGGAAGGAGCGCTCGTCGGGCTACCTGGAGCGCGCGCTGGCCATCTTCCGCGAGACCTACAACCGGATGTTCGAGCACTACTCCGAGGCCGCCGCCGACATCATGCACAACCTGGCGGGCCTGACCAGCGACGGCCACAGCCTCATCACCGTGCCCTTCGTCGCGGGCAACACGCTCTACCGGGTGCTGACGCGCCTGCCGCGCCTGATGAAGCACGATACCCCCGAAGGGCGCGTGCTGACCGTGCACGCCCACCGCACCGGCAAGCAGCCCTTCGAGGGCGACGGCGACAGCGTCTACGCCCGGACCCTGGCGATGGCCATGCTGGTCGGCTTCTCCCAGCCCGGCCCGGACGGTGCCTGGCACGACGGCTGGGCCGAGGGCCCGCGCATCGCCAAGCTCCATGTCCGCTTCGAGTACAAGGACGGCGGGCTGGACCTGTACTTCAACCCCAACGACTTCTTCTCGGTCCTGCCCAACGGCAAGCTCCGCCAGGGGCCCATCGTCCGGGAGATCGCCAACACCATCGAGCGCATGCGGGCCGACAAGGAGTTCCAGGAGCACTACCAGGCCGAGGTCGAAGAGGCCAAGCCCGAGGACCTGAAGAAGGCCAGGACGGCGAAGGCCAAGACCGAGGGCAAGACCAAGACCGGGGGCAAGCCATGAGCTGCGACAAGACGCTCCGTATCCTGCTGGCCGCGGCCCTGGCGGCCTCGAACCTGACGCCGGCCTACGGCCAGCTGCGCCTAGCGGCCCCGCAGGCCGCACCGGCCGGCGCGCGCGTCGTCGCGGCGCCGTTGACGGCGCCGTCCTTCGCTCCCGCGCTCTCGGGCGGGGTTTCCGCCCCGAACCTGGCGCTTTCGGCCCCCGCGGTCCTTCCCTCGGCCGTCGTGTCGCCCGCCGCGGCGCCCCGGCCCGCCGCGGCCGCCCGCGCTGCCGTCGCCGCCCCGAACGCGCTGCCCGCCGCCCGGGCGGCCGCCGCCCCCAGGGCCTCGGATGCGGCACTTCCTCGCGATAGCGCTCGGTCGGCCGCCCCGGTCCAGCCGGCCGCCTTCGCCGACGCCTCGGCCCGCTCGGCCTTCGTCGCCCAGGCCGTCGAGCGGGTCTTCGCGGCCCCCGCCGCCCGCGGCTCGGCCCAGCTCGGCGCCCGGCTCGACGCCTTCTTCGACTCCAGCCGCGCCGGCGCCGCGCTCAACGCCGTCGCCCCCAAGAACGCGGACGACGATTCAATGGAGGCGCCCGAAGCCACCGCCTCCGAGGCCGCCGACTTCGCCCCCAACGGCTCCGAGGAGACCCTTGACCTGTGGGTGGGCAAGTCCGCGCGCACCAAGCTCTACAACTCCCAGGTCTCGGCCTCCATCCGCCTCATCAACAACAAGGGCAGCGCCTGGTTCTGGGGCAAGTACCAGGCTGAGCTGCCGGTACGCGTGGTCTCGGGCGGGCGGATGCTCTTCGTCACCCGCATCACCGAGGCGCATACCAAGAAGGTGAAGGACCTCGACCTGCGCGACCTCAAGGCCTACTTCGGCGGCCGCGTGGCCCGCGCCGAGGAGGGCGTCTCCGAGAAGGCCCTGACCGAGAAGCTGCGCTCTCGCCTCTTGTCCGAGCTGCGCTTCAAGGCCGGGCGCAACGCCAACGCCCCCAAGGTCATCGGCTCCGACAGCGAGGTGCGGGTCCTGCACTACCTGCCCTACCGCCAGGCCCAGCACCTGCCCGAGAACGACGCCGAGCCGACCCCGGCCGTCCGGCCCCGCAACCCGGTGAGCGTGCCTGAGACGCTCAAAGCCCTGAGCCGGATGCTCCCGCGAGTCGTCCTCGTCGACCTGCGCCTCTTGGGCGACAAGATCCCCTTCGACCTGCTCGAGGACATGGGCAAGCTCGAGAAGGCCGGCGTGACCTTTGTGCTCCTCACCGACAAGCCGCAGGAGGACGTCGAGAGGATGATCGAGCGCGGCGTCACCCTGCAGCAGCGCGACGACGTGGTGCGCTGGAAGCTGCTCTCGCTGTCCAACGACGGCAACACCCTCTACGGCTACTCGGGCTCCTTCCCCAAGCTGCTGGCCTCGCGCAGCTTCGAGCCGCACCAGCAGGCCGTCATCCGCACCGGCGCGGCGGCGGCCTCCCCCGAGGGGGCCGTCGTGGAAGACAAGGCCTACGGCCTCACGATGCGCCCCAAGAAGGGCGTGACGGCCGAGGCCCTGAAGGCCGCCCTCGAGCGCAACATCGTGCGCTTCGGTCTGCCCTCCGCCTCCTTCGCCGTCGCCGTCAACCAGGACGGCACGGTGCGCGTGCGCCCCGGCACGCTCGAGGACTCGATGGGCTGGCTCACGCAGCAGCTCGAGGCCGAGCAGGGCATCTACTCCAACCCCGAGCAGGTCCTCAGCGTCACCCAGAACGCCGCCGTTCAGGCCGCCCTGCCCGGGTCCGTGCACGCCTCGGCCGAGATGAAGGCGACGCCCGCCTCCGAGCAGGTGGAGACCGCGCTGGCGGCGCTCCTGGGCTCGTACCGCGAGAACCGGCAGGGCGACCTGGTGGCCTCGGCGTCGAGCATCAAGGCCTTCAAGCAGAAGCGCTTCTACGACTCCGGCGGCGGGTCCGACATGCGCATCTACATGCTGCTCGGCCACGTGGCGCACACCACCTTCGACTGGGCGATGCAGGTCTACAACAAGACCGGCGTGCTGCCGCCCTATGAGGAGCTGCAGGCCAAGGCCCACGCCATCTGGGAGAAGGAGAACATCGAAGCGACGGTGCACCTGATGGAGAAGCCCCGCGAGCGCGCGCTGGGCTACCGCGACTCGATGGACGCCCGCATGCGCACGATGTACATCGAGCTCCAGGAGGCCGTGAAGCTCTACCCGATCTCGATGGGCACCGAGCTGCCGAACCTGATGGTGGTCGAGCGCTTCGACAAGGCCGGTCGGCCCACCCACCGCGACATCTTCCGCGGCCTCTACGACCTGGTGCTGGCGCGGCGCGTGGCGGGCGGCCTCGACGTCATGATCGGGGACTTCAAGACCGGGCAAACCCCCGCCCTGCAGCACATGCTCAAGGACGTGCAGGTGCTGCTCTACGACTTCTTCTCCCGCGCGATGTGGCAGACCCTGTCGGCCTCCTACAGCGTGCTGGGCGCCTTCGAGCCCGTCGTGCGGCGCTCGCTGGGCTTCATCTACCCGCGCGGCATGCAGGGAGTGTCGATCGGCGAGTTCGACCGGCTGCCCTTCGAGGGCCTGCTGGCCAACGTGATGAACGGCATGCGCAAGCGCAAGGGCGTGAAGACGCCCGAGACCATCGCCAAGGAGGCCGCCAAGGCCGAGAAGGCGGCCCGGGCCGTGGCGCGCGCGGCGGCGAAGGCGGCCAAGGAAGCCGCCGCTCAGGCGAAGCCCTCCAAGAAGAAATAAGATAGGCGGGCGCCATGCTGTGCCCGCCCGCCGAAGTCACGGAGTTCCAGGACGCCCTGCGCCGCACGGGCTCGTACCGGACCGACCCGTCCCGCCCGCGCGAGGCCCTCGACCGCCTCTTCGGCCGCTTCGACGCCTGGTACTACCTGCGCCTGGGCGGCCTCATCGTGGCCGGCAACCGCCTCGCCCAGCGCGGCGAGTTCTCCGAGGCGACCTGGGCCGCCCACTCCCTGTCGTTTTTGCGCCTGCTCGAGGGCATCGGGGCCCGGCTCGACATCTCGGGCCTGGAGCACCCCGGGGCCCTCGGCCGGCCGGCCGTCTATGTCGGCAACCACATGAGCGCGCTGGAGACCTTCCTGCTGCCGGGGCTGCTGCTGCACCTGGGCCGTCCCACCGCCGTCATCAAGGACAGCCTGCTGACCTATCCGTTCCTCGGCGCCTTCGCGCGCGCCACCGAGCCCATCAGCGTCGGCCGCACCAACCCGCGCTCGGACCTCAAGGCCGTGCTGGACCAGGGCCGCCGCTCGCTGGAAGGCGGGCGCTCGGTGGTGCTCTTCCCGCAGGCCACCCGCTCGGCCGTCTTCGACCCGGAGGCCTTCAACTCCCTGGGCGTGAAGCTGGCCCGCAGCGCGGGCGCGCCGGTCGTCCCGCTGGCCCTCAAGACCGACCTGCAGGCCAACGGCGGCCTCGTCAAGGACATCGGCCCGCTCGACAGAGCCAAGACGGTGCGCTTCCGCTTCGGCCCCGCGCTGGCGGTGGAGGGCGCCGGCACGGAGGCCAACGAGGCCGTCGTGCGCTTCATCCAAGCCTGCCTGGCCGAGTGGGAGCCCGGGCGGGCTTGAACCGGAGCCGCTTCCCCGCTACCCTTCAGCGTCGGCCGAGCGATGAAACCTCCCCCTAGACTGCTTCCGGGCCTGCTTCTGGCCGCCCTGCTCGCCTCCCCGGCGCGCCCCGTCGAGCCGTCCCCCGCCGGGCCCGCGGTGGCGAGCATCGTCGCCCACATCCTCGAGCGCGGCCACTACGAGCACCGCCCCATGGACGCGGCCATGTCGGCCCAGGCCCTGACCAACTACCTCGAGAGCTACGACTACAACCACCTCTACTTCACCAAGGCCGACGTGGACTCCTTCCGCCGGGACTATGAGGCCGACCTCGGGGCGCGCGTGCGCCGCGGCGACATGGGCCCCGCCTACGCCGTCTATGACCGCTTCATGGAGCGGCTCAAGGAGCGCCGGGCCTTGGTGGACTCCATCCTGGCCTCGACCGTCACCTTCACCGCCGACGAGTCCATCCCCCTCGACTGGCACAAGCAGCCCTGGCCGCAGACCGAGGCGGAGGCCCGCGAGCACTGGCGGCTCAGCGTAAAATTCGAGCTGCTGCGCTCCCGGCTCGAAGGGGACAAGGGCGAGGACCCCGCGAAGGCCGTCGCCTCCCACTACGACAGCCTGGAGTCGAACTACAAGCAGTTCGACGCCTCCGATGTGCTGCAGAACTTCCTGTCGGCCGTATGCCGGGTCTACGACCCGCACACCGACTACTTCGCCGCCCCCGGCGAGGACAACTTCAACATCAGCATGCGCCTGACCTTGGTGGGCATCGGGGCGTCGCTGCGCTCCGAGAAGGGCTACACCACCGTCATGGGCCTGGTGCCGGGGGGCCCCGCCGACACGGACAAGCGCCTGCGCGTCGGCGACAAGATCGTCGGGGTCGCCCAGGGCGACGACGCCGACTTCACAGACCTGGTCGGGATGAAGATCGACCGCGTGGTGCGCCTCATCCGCGGGGAGAAGGGCACCGTCGTGCGCCTGCGCGTCATCCCCGTCGACGCCGCCGACCCCTCCACCCGCGTCGTCCTGCGCCTGGTCCGCGACGAGATCAAGCTGCGCGACCAGGAGGCGAAGGCCAAGCTGCTGAGCCTCCCGGACGGGGCGGGCGGGCTGCGCAAGGTCGGGGTCATCGACATCCCCTCCTTCTATGCCGACCTGCGCGGGCGTCCGGACGGCAAGAGCACCACCCGGGACGCCGCCGCCCTCATCGCCAGCCTGACGCGCAAGGGCGCCGACGCCCTCGTCCTCGACCTGCGCCGCAACGGCGGAGGCTCTCTGCAGGAGGCCCTTTCCCTGGCCGGGCTCTTCATCGGGGACGGGCCGGTCGTCCAGGTGAAGGACAACCGGGGGACCGTGTCCGTGCTGGAATCCGAAGACGCTCCCCCGCCCTACGACGGCCCGGTCGTCGTGCTGACCTCGCGCGGCTCGGCCTCGGCCTCGGAGATCGTGGCCGCCGCGCTGCAGGACTACGGCCGCGCCGTCGTGCTCGGGGCCAAGAGCACCTTCGGGAAGGGCACGGTCCAGAGCGTGATGGAGCTCGAGCGCTACATGCCGCCCTCGCTCTCCTCCCACCGCCCCGGCGCGGTGCACCTCACCATCCAGAAGTTCTACCGCGTCTCGGGAGGCTCCACCCAGAACCGCGGCGTCATCCCCGACCTGGCGCTGCCCTCGGCCGAGGACTACACGGAGATGGCCGAGTCGGCCCTCCCCAACGCCATGCCCTACGACGCCATCGCCCCGGCGCGCTACGCCCCTCTGAGGGTCGTCGGCCGGATGCTGCCCGCCCTGGTCGAGGCCTCGCGCCGGCGCGTCGAGTCTTCCCCCGAGTGGGCCTACTCCCGACAGGACATCGAGGCCTTCCGCAAGCAGTCCGAGGAGAAGGCCATCTCCCTCAACGAGGCCAAACGCCGGGCCGAGAAGGCCGAGGACGAGGCGCGGGACAAGGCCCGGGGCAAGGAGCGGGCGGCCCGAGGCGCGGCCGCGCTCGAGGCCTTGGAGATAACCCTCGAGGAGCCCGACGGCGTCGTGCGCTCGAGCGTGACGGCTCCGTCGCCCAAATCCCCGCACGGCGCCGCCGCCGCGCCGGATTACGAGAAGTCCCCGCCGGCCCCCGACCTGATGCTCGAAGAGGCCGCGCGCGTGGCGGCGGACATGGTGGCGCGCTCTTCGGTGGCGGGCCGCCCGGTCCCGGCGCTGGTCCCTTAGAGCCCCGCAGGGGACAGCGCGCGGAAATCCCGGACGCGCAGCCGTGCGTGGCGGAACTCGCCCGCGCGGTGCGAGCTCGTGACGGCCACCACGGCCATCCCGGCGCGGCGCGCGGCTTCCTCGCCGAGCAGGGAGTCCTCGAAGACCACGCAGTCGCGGGGGCGGGCCCCGAGCTTCTCGGCCAGCAGCAGGAATGTCTCGGGGTCGGGCTTGCCTTTGGCCACCATGCCTCCGTCGACGACGGCGTCGAATGAACCCCTATGGGCGGGCATATTGTGGCAGACCACACCGTCCATGTCGAAAAGAAATGACTTTTTCACGAAATATATTCTACAAAAAATACAAGGCCCTTGACAAATATATGCATATATAGCATTATGTATATGTATTATAAGAACGACTTTGCTCATCCCCGACGACCTGCGCCGTTCGAGCTTCGATGAGGCGCACAGGCGCGGGCTTTCCTTCGGCGCCTTCGTGCGCGAAGCGCTGCGCGCCGCCCTGAGCCAGGCGCATGAGGCCGGCCGGATCGGAGATTCCTTCCTTGACGACACCGGCGTCTATGCGGGACCCGTCCCCACCGACTCCTCCACCCGCGTAGACGACGCGCTCTACGGCGAACGGGAGTGACCTTCCTCGACTCGGGCGCCTTCGTGGCCCTGTGGCTCTCCCAGGACGGCAAGCACGCCGCGGCCGTCGCGGCGCTGGCCCGCCTCAAGGAAGACCGTGAACGCCTCCTCACGAGCAACTTCGTGCTCGACGAGGCCCTGACCCTGGCCGCCCGCCGCGCCGGCGGGCGTTTCGCCGCCGAGCGCGGCCGGCGCGTGCTGGCCTCCCAAGCGCTGAGCGTCCTGCGCTCCGAGCCGGACGACGAGTTGGCCGCGCTGGACCTCGTCGAGAAGTACGCCGACCACGAGGTCAGCTTCACCGACGCCGTCTCCTTCGTCCTCATGCGTCGGCACCGCGTCCGGCGCGCCTTCACCTTCGACCAGCATTTCTCCCTGGCCGGCTTCGAAGTCTGGCCGCAGTAGGTCCCAAGAAGGGGTCCCGCTCCCTCTGGGACCATTGCCCGCCCCCGAAGGCCCCAGAGGCCCAAGGTGTTCGGCGCCTTCCCCTTTATAATCTCTGATATGAAACTCTTAAGCGCGGCACTCGCCCTGTCCGTCACCCTCTTCTCCGCCGGCCCCGGAGCCACGGAGGCCGTCGCCCAGGTCCTGCGCTCCGCGCCCGTCTCGGCCCCCGTCGTCCCGATCGCCCCCGTCGGACTCGCCGCCCCGTTCTCCCAGTCGCTGGCCCCGCTCTCTCACTCTTTGGCCGTCCCGTCCTTGGCCTCCCCCATTCCCACGCTGGCTCCCACAGCAGTCTCGGCCCCCGTCGCCCGGGCGGCCGCCGGGGTGTCCGCTCCTTCGTTCTCCCTCCCGAAGGCCTTCGCGGCGCCTGCCCAGACCCCTTCGGCACAGGTCAAGGCGGAAGCAGCGACCGCAAAACCCGAGACCGTCCTCGGGAACCTCTCCGCCGGCGCCGAGTCCTTGGGCCGCGCCGCGCCCTCCGAGCGGGGGTCCGTCCTTGAGAACATCTTCACCGGCGCCAAGGTCCGCAGCGCGCTCAACGGCGCCGTCGACGCCTCGGGCGCCGAATCCTCCGACCGCTCCGCCCTCCAGCCCGCGCTCTCCGCCGCCGACCTCGAAGCCTCCGCCGTCGACTCGAAGAAGCCCCTGGCCGAGCGCAAGGCCGCCGTCGCCTCCATCGCGAAGCTCGCGGGAGAGGCCGCCAAGGACTCCCTCGGCCGCGTGGCCGACGCCAACCCCGAGGGCGGGGCCGAGGACTACGAGGTCCACCGCGCCGCCCTCAAGGTCCTGGCCGAGGACTTCGGCGTGGTGCGCTCGCTGCGCGCCGTCAGCCGCGCCCACGCCGACCAGCTCCTCGCCAGGCTCGCCGACCAGAAGCCGTCCATGGCGGTCTTCGACTTCGACGACACCCTCGAGGCCTGGAAGGCCAAGGCCTCCGCCGAGACCGGCGCCGCCCTCAAGGCCGCCTCCGACGCCGGCGTGCGCGTGGCCGTCCTCACCGACCGCCCCGCCGAGAAGGACGGCTCCTCGCCGACCATCCTGGACTCCCTCGACACTCTGAGCGCGGAGCAGAAGGCCGCCGTCACCGTGGCCGGCCGCGCGGGCGCCGAGATGGTGCAGTACGACGCCAAGGGCCGCCCGGCCGCCGTCGAGCGCCTCCCGGCCTGGACCGGCGCCGAGCGCGCCGTCCTCGAGGCGGCGGGCAAGGCGCTCGACGAGCGCTTCGGCACCGCCGAGCACGAGGGCAAGTCCGGGGGCATCACCGACTACGGCTTCTTCCGCCTGCTGCCCGTGGGCATCCCCCAGGCGACTTTGGACGCCGCCATGGCCTTCCTGCGCGCCGAGCTCGACGCCCGCGGCCTCAAGGGCCTGCATGTCACCGGCCGCTTCGCCAAGAGCCCCCAGGACCCGCCCTACGTCCAGGTCTCCAAGATCAACAAGGCTCGCGGCATGTCCATCCTGGCCGGCTCGCGCGCCGCCTACGAGCGCCTGGGCGACCTGCGCGCCCTGGGCCTGCCCGTCAAGGCCGCCGCCAAGGTCCTCTCCTGGCTCAAGCGCATCCCCGAGGCACGGATTCCCGCCGCCAAGACCCTCATCGTCGGCGACCAGTTCTTCGGCGGGCGCTCCACCGACGCCGAGATGGCCAAGGCCGCCCCGGGCGCGCTGGTCATCTCGGTGGGCGCCAAGGCCGACCCGCGCCTCGAGAACATCTTCGTCTGGCCCTCGGAAGGCCACGCCGCCTCCGTCGAGGTCCTGGGCGCCCTGGCCAAGAAGTCCGACGGGGGCTTCAACAAGAAGGCCGTCATCGGCCTCTTCCTGGGCCGCACCCTCTCCATCGGCTCCTTCGTCCTCACCGCCATCGCCTACCCCGGCGTGGCCGCCCCGGCCGTGGGCTGGGCCGTGTTCGGCACCTTGATGGCGCTGGGGCCCTTGGCCGCCATCGCCACCGGGCCGCTCAACGGCGTCATGGCCGACAAGCTCTCCGCGCGCACCGCGATGACCATCAACATGGCCCTGCGCGCCGTGCTGGCCCTGGCCCTGCCCGCCTTCGCCTACTTCGGCGTGCTCAACTTCTGGACCTTGCTCATCGCCTCCATCGCCAACGGCTGGGCGCTCTCGGCCACGATGACGACCGAGACCGCCTACGTGCGCCGCCTGGCCGGCAAGCACCAGAACGCGGTGCAGGCCCTCATCGCGATGAACTTCGTCGCCCTGCAGGTCGTGCTGGGGCTGCTGCTCGGCGTGGGCTCCTTCATCGACTCCTGGAACCCGGTCACCCCCTTCCTCATCTCGGCCGCCGTCCACGGCCTGCTCGCCGTGCCGCTGATGCTCTTCACCATGCCGGGCGACAAGCCCGCCCCGCCCAAGACGGCGGGGCCCGCCAAGGAGAAGACCCCCTTCCTCGAACGCGCCTCCGGCTTCGCGAAGAAGTACTGGAAGGAGGCCGCCATCACCGCGGCCGCCATCGCCTCCTTCTCCTTCCTGCACTCGGCGCTGCCCATCGCGGCGGCGCTGTTCTACTGGGTCTTCCAGACCGACACCGTGAAGGCGCTGCGCGCCGGGGACTTCCGCGAGGTGTCGCCGCGCGAGCACGAGATCGAGGCGGCGCTCAAGGACGGCGGCAAGGACGCCGCCCAGACCGCCGCGCTCGAGAAGGAAGCCAAGGTCTGGAAGAGCCGCCAGTTCATGACGGTCCTCTACTCGGCCGGCCAGGCCGTGATGACCTACCCGTTCCAGAACTTCGCGCTGCCGCTCATCGCCACTTTGCTCATGGGCGCGGCCGGCAAGGGCCTGCTCCTCGGGCAGCTGCTCGGCGCCATGTACTTCGGCAACCTCATCGCCAACTCCTCGCAGGCCAACCTCCCCGAGATCCGCCTGCCGCTCCTGGGCCGCATGCCCGGCGCCCACATCATCAAGGGGTTGGTCCTGGGCATGGCCGCGGCCTGGGTCTACACCGGCCTCGTCCCCGGCAGCATCCTGGCGGCCGCGGCGGCCGTGGCCATAGCGGCCGGCCTCATGTGGTTCTCGAGCAAGATCACCAACCGCGGCTGGATCCGCATGCTGGGCCTGGGCCTGGCCTCGCTGGCCCTGCCGGCGACGGTCTGGTTCTTCCCCGGGCTCATCCCCTTCATGAGCGTGCAGACCGCGCTGACCCTGTCGATGCTGGCCTACGGCCTCTTCGTCGGCCCGTCGGCGGTGTCGCTGGGCATCTACCAGCAGAACGCCACCAACAAGGCGGACCTGGGCAAGGTGTTCGGGACGGGCTCCTCGTTCTTCAACACCTTCAACTCCCTGGGCTACGGCCTGCTGGCCCTGGCCGCCGGGGCCCTGACGCCGGCCTTCCCCATCCTGTTCCTGCCGATGGGGGCCCTCTATCTCATCGGAGGCTGGTATTTCTGGACGGCTCCCAAGCGCCTGCCCGGCCTGCCGGAGACCTCGTTCAAGAAGAAGGCTGACCAAGACTAGCCGCTTTGTTATCATGGGGCCGCCCATGGCCCTGATCCTCGTCGCCGAAGACACCCCCGAGGTCGCCTGCCTCGTCAAGGACATCCTCGAATCGCGCGGCCACCAGGTGGCCGAGGCCTCCGACGGCGTGGCGATGATAGAGCAGGCCAAGAGCCTGGCGCCCAAGCTCATCGTCTCGGACATCATGATGCCGGGCGCCTACGGGTCCTCGGCCTACAAGTCCCTGCAGAACGACCCCCACACGAAGGACATCCCCGTCCTCTTCCTGACCGGCGTCAACGAGACGGCCGCCGCGAAGGTCGTCCCGAGCGGCCCCAAGGTCCGCCTGCTCTTCAAGCCCTTGGACATCGCGAAGTTCCTGGCCGCCGTGGCGGAGCTCCTGGGCGGCGCCTGATGGCCCTCATTTTGGTCGCCGAGGACACCGCCGAGCTGGCGCAGATGCTCAAGGAGATCCTGGAATCTCGCGGCCACCAGGTCGTCGTCGCCAAGGACGGCGTCGAGATGATCGAGAAGGGCAAGACCCTGATGCCCAAGCTCGTCATCGCCGACATCATGATGCCGGGCGCCTACGGCTCGGCCGCCTACAAGGCCCTGCAGGGCGACGCCCACTCCGCGGGACTGCCCACCATCTTCCTCACCGCCGTGCCGCCCGAGCAGGCCGCGAAGGTCGTCCCGTCGGCCCCCAACATCCGCATCATGCACAAGCCCGTCGACATCATGGTCCTGCTCGCCGCCGTCAAGGAGATGCTGGGCGGCTGACGGTCTTTCTCCATGTTCCCGGACTTTTGACGAGTTGTACCCCCAACGACACGTGCCCCCCGCGGGGGGGCCCGGGCTCGCAGGCTAACATGCCTGCGAGCGGTTGAATTGCACGTCTGAAGCGGTAGAATCGTGCGTCTCGGTATT
>JACRDU010000053.1 GCA_016218495.1 Elusimicrobiota bacterium | reverse complement strand
CGGGGAGAGGCGGGGAAGGGGAACAGGGGTGGTTCGGAGGTGCGGCGTTCGGATGCCCTGGCGCGGCGGCGGGGCGCAGCGCCAGGGACTTCCCGCCGTTGGTAATGAGCCGGGACATCATGGACCACCCTGCGGTGCTGGGTGATGGGGAGCACGTCGCGGAGTAGTTGGGGCAGCGGACCGAGGCGATCGAGGAGGATCGTGGGGAAGAGGGCGACGTCGCGGCGGAGTTGGGGGAGGATCTCGCGAGCGCGGTCGAGCGGGCGGCGGCCGTTCATGTGCTTGCCGAAGTGAGGGCGACGGATGTTGAAGCGGCACTGCCAGCGGAAGCCGGCAAGCAGGAAGCTGTCGGTGTTGGGGTAGCGGGCGAGCTTGGGGGCGTAGAATTCCTCGTCGTCGCTGCGATGGCTGCGTTCGACGATCGCGTTGTCCGTTGTTCGGCCCTTGCGGATGCGGAGCAGGACGGCGCCGAGCGGGGCGAAGATCCTGCGGTCGAGGCTGGCGAGCTTGCGCGGGCTCTTGCCGCCGAACTCCTCGCCCCAGTCGGTCTGGAAGCAGATGCGGTGCTGCAGGCCGTGCATGCGCACCCAGCAGACGACGAGGCACATGAAGAGCAAGCCGTTGGCCATGGTCTTCTCGTTGGAGTAGGCGAGGAAGCGCAGGCGGGTGCGCACGCAGCAGGCGGTCCACTGGTAGAGGGGAAGTCCGACGCGTTCGTGGTGGGCGTAGACGTCGTGTGGGAGCGCCTTGCGGTCGCGGATGACCTTCAGGTCGGTCTGGAAGAAGGACAGGGGCTCCTTGTCGTCCCACTGGTAGATGCGGCGGCGGGTCCCACGCCAGGTCTTGCGCTTCTTCGGACGTACGGGGTGCCGGCGCAGGATGTTGCGGATGGTGCCGGGGGGCAGAGGGACTTCACCGTCGCGATGCAGGCGCAGCGCGCCGTAGCCGGTCTGCCTGCGGGCTGAGAGGACCAGCTGTTCGAGGGCCGGGCTCGTCTGGTTGGGCGAGTGGTGGGGACGGCGGCTGAGGTCGGCCAGGCCGTCGAGGCCGGCGGCGCGGAACCGTCGGATGGCCTTGCGCACGGTCTTGCGGTCGGTTTCGAAGAGCCCAGCGACCGCACGGAGAGAGACGAGCGAATCGAAGGCCTCGAGCAACTTCTGGCGAGCTGCGGCGGGATTGAGCGTGCGCAGTTCCGCGTAGGTCATCTGCGCCGGCGAGCGGTCGGGCGCCGATTTACCAGGTCGTCTTCGTCGGCGCTTCATCGGGTTGCTCGTGGTGCTGTGGGGACACCGTCAGGGGCCGCGTACGACCGGCGCCGGGGCAGCGGTAGCAGCAATTGCCACCCTGGACGACCACGCACCGGTACCGGTCGATCGACCGGCGCAGGGCCCGCATTTGATCGAGGAGCGGTCCGGCCATCCAGGGCAGCGGCGGGTCGTCATCGTCCAACTGCGGGCCATCGGGCTCTTCGATCTCGGGATGCAGATAGCCAAGCAACTTCATCGCGAGATCGAGCGATGCGTCCAGCATCAGCAAGGGCCCGATCGTGGGGTGCTCGGCGATGAGCACCGTGGCGGGCAAACCGTCCAACCCCTGCGACTTGTTCCTCATCCTCCATCTCCTTTCTGGCGAGGAAGGAGGGGCCCCGGTTCCTCGCCCCGGGGCCCCGTCCCATCCCGCGCGAGTCCCGGCGCGGCGCTCCGGTTGCACGCCTGCAGAGCCCTATCCTCCACGCCGGGCGAGGCGCCCATCATGAGCAGACGCTGCAACGATGGGCCTCCGCCGTCCATCTGGGACACCCTTCAGTGAGAACGCGGTCCATCGACGGCTTTCTTGCAGGCTCGCCGCAACCTGGCCTTGGCCCGGATCTGCTCGGCGTGGCGGTGGTAGTCGCTGCGCGCGCGCTTGCGCTCGAGTGCCAGGCGCCGGTGCGGACCGGCCTTCCGCCAGAACCGGATGTACCGGGCCCAGTCCACGCGCTCCCGGTACTGGCGATTCTCCTCCCGCTTGTGCGACGGAGCCTCCGCCTCCGCGCGATACCCGCGCTGGTACTCGCGACGTCGTAGCCGAGCATGTTTCCGGGAGCACCGGCGGCAGCAACAGCGCTGACGCCGTCCGCACCGAGGATCCGGCTCGAACCGGCGGCCGCAAACGACGCAGGGAACCCCTTTGGCCACGGCGGCCGCTCGCCGCAGGCCCTGAATTCAGCCCGATTCGAGCGGGCCTCCGACCTTGACGCTCCCGCCGCGCAGGCCCGACGATCCGCCCTGGGGACGACGGTGGGCCAGGGCCTGCTCCAACAGTCCGGCACCGCCGTCCCCCCTCCAGACCTCCCCCCGCCGGCCCGGACGGTCAAGCCCCCACCCCCCGCCCGCCCCCGATGGGGGCGGGAGCGCGTTTTCCGCTTCAGGCTCCCTCCGGGATGGGACGGGAGGACCGCTACGGGTCCAGGAGCGACAACTCACGCAGGGCGCGGAGCCCGTGCACTCCGCTCACCCGCAGCACGACCTGGATCGCCCTCCACGCCTCGGCTCGAGTCGGACGCCGCTGGATCTGCCAGCCCAGGGCCTCCCACCTGGGGCGATGTGCCGGCTCGTCCACCCCCCGGAACCGCAGGGCGGCTGG
>JACRDU010000055.1 GCA_016218495.1 Elusimicrobiota bacterium | reverse complement strand
AGCCCTCCAGGAATGGCGGCCAGGTCGGCCTCGTCGGCGGGGCCGGTGTCGGCAAGACCGTCATCAGCATGGACCTCATCAACACCGTCGCCAAGCAGCACGGCGGCGTCTCCGTGTTCGGCGGCGTCGGCGAGCGCAGCCGCGAGGGCAACGACCTCTGGCTGGAGATGCAGGAGGCGAAGCTCTCCGACGGCTCCACGGTGCTCTCGAAGACCGTGCTGACCTACGGCCAGATGAACGAGCCGCCCGGCTCGCGCGCGCGCGTGGCCCTGACCGCGCTGACCCAGGCCGAGTACTTCCGCGACAAGAAGAACCAGGACGTGCTGCTCTTCGTCGACAACGTGTTCCGCTTCGTGCTGGCGGGCTGCGAGGTGTCGGCGCTCCTGGGCCGCATGCCCTCGGCCGTCGGCTACCAGCCGACGCTGACCACCGAGGTGGGGAGCCTGCAGGAGCGCATCACCTCCACCAAGAACGGCTCGATCACCTCCATCCAGGCCGTCTACGTGCCGGCCGACGACCTGACCGACCCCGGCGTCGCCACGACCTTCACCCACCTCGACGCCACCACCGTGCTCTCGCGCTCCATCGCCGAGCTCGGCATCTACCCGGCCGTCGACCCGCTCGACTCCACCTCGCGCATCCTCGACCCGCGCATCGTGGGCGAGGAGCACTACCGGGTGGCGCGCTCGGTGCAGAAGGTCCTGCAGCGCTACAAGGACCTGCAGGACATCATCGCCATCCTCGGCATCGACGAGCTCTCCGAGGAGGACAAGCTGTCGGTGTCCCGCGCGCGCAAGATCCAGAAGTTCATGTCGCAGCCCTTCCACGTGGCCGAGCAGTTCACCGGCTTCCCGGGCCGCTACGTGAAGGTCAAGGACACCATCCGCGGGTTCGAGGAGATCGTCGCCGGCAAGCACGACTCGGTCCCCGAGCAGGCCTTCTACATGGTCGGCACCATCGAAGAGGCCCTCGAGAAGGCGGAGAAGCTGAAGTAGCCATGGCCGCCACCAAAGCCTCGGAGGCGGCACTTCCTCGCGATAGCGCTCGGTCGGCCGCCACGCTGACGGTCGAGCTCGTCACGCCCGAGAGGCCGGCGCTCACGGAGTCCGCGGACTTCGTGGTGCTGCCGGCGTTCGAGGGCGAGATGGGCATCCTGCCCGGCCACGAGGCCTTCCTCGTGCAGCTCAAGGCCGGCGAGGTCCGCGTGAAGAAGGGCATGGACCTCAAGAGCTTCGCGGTCTCCGGCGGCTTCGCCGAGGTCCTCAAGGACAAGGTCTCGGTCTTCGCCGAGACCGCCGAGATGGCCGGCGAGATCGACGCCGAGCGCGCCAGGCAGGCGCTCGAGAAGGCGAAGTCCGAGTCCCTGCAGAGGAGCGCGGACCCGTTGACCCTGGCCCAGGCCGAGGCCGCGATGCGGCGCGCCCAGGTCCGCCTGCGCATCGCCGAGCTCCGGGGGCGCCGCATCCCCAGGGACAAGGCGCCCGAATCCGACCGCTGACGAGGTAGAATGCGGGGCATGAAGGCCCTCCTCCTGCTCGTCCTCGCGCCGCTGTGGGCCGCGGCCGCCGAGACGGCGCAGCCCGGCCCGGCAGCGTGGGCCCAGGCCGTTCCCGGCGGGTTCTGGATGAAGCGCTACCCGGAGCGCCGCTACGGGGCCCTGTGGCACCTCGAGCTGACCACCAGGGACTTCCAGAAGGCCAAGGCCCGCGTCGAGAAGGTCCTCGCCAAGCGCGGCGGCGTCTCGACGGTCCCCGCCGACAGCCAGGTGGGCTCCGACAAGGTGCGCTACCTGCAGTGGTCCTATGTCTTCTCGCGCAGGGACGCCGAGAAGGCGGCGGCCGACCTCAAGGAGGCCGGTACGCCGCGGCGCGAGGGGAGGCAGGAGAACCTCCGGGGGGAGGCGGACGCCGAGATCGCCTCCAAGCACGAGCGGCTCAAGGCCGAGCGCGCGGCGGCGGGGACCCTGTTCGAGCGCCTTCCCGCCACCGCGGCCGCCGTCGAGGAGATCCGCGCGCACCTCGAGGCGGTGCTCAGGGCCTCTGAGGACTCCGAGGACAGGGTCCTCTTCAACCTCTCCCTCGAGCAAGAAGCCCCGTGAGGCGGGGGCTCCTCCTCGCCGCCGTCCTCGCCTCCGGCTGCCTGCCCGAGCTGCCGCAGGGGAAGAACCCCTGGCTGGTCCAGGCCCCGCCGCACCCCACCGACATCCGCAAGATCCCGCATACCTTCGCCCTCTCCCAGATCGCCGGGCGGCGGGCGGACTCCGTGCGCATGGAGGCCGTGAACACCGGCACCATCCGCACCCACGGCGAGACCGTCTCATCGATGAAGAGCTTCCACGCCAAGCTCAAGCTCGACGTCCCCGCCTTCGTCATCCGGCACTCCTCGGCGGGGGTCATCCTGTTCGGCACCGGGCTGTCCACGGACCCCGCGCGGCGGCCGGACAGCGTCCTCGACATGATCTCGCAGCGTCCGTTCTCGTTCAAGCAGAAGCGCGGCCAGGACCTCCTGACGCAGCTGGCGGCCATCAACATCGCGCCGTCCGACGTGCGCTGGGTCGTCCTCTCTTCCCTGGAGCCCGACCAGGCGGGGCTCCTCGACGCCTTCCCGGAGGCGACCGTCGTCGTGTCGCGCCGGGAGTGGGAGTGGCGCGGCGAGCGCCGGGCTCCGGGTGGGGCCGCCGGGCCGTTCGACCCCGCGGCGCTGGAAGGGCGCCTGAAGCTGAGCCTGGTGGAGCTCTCCAACCAGCCCTCCTTCGGCCCGTTCGAGAACGGGATGGACCTCTTGGGCGACGGCAGCGTCGTCCTGGTGGGGCTGCCCGGCCGCACGCCCGGGACGCTGGGGCTCTGGGCCAACCTCGACGCGGGGCCGGTGCTGCTGACCGGCAGCGCCTGCTACGTGCTCGACAATTACCTCGACCTGGCGCTTCCGGTCAAGGGGCGCTTCTTCGACCTCGAGGAGTACTGGCGCACCCTGCACATGGTCCAGGCCGCCATGAAGGGCGTTCCGCGCCTAGTCGTCGTGCCGGGCAACCAGCTCGCCCCGCTCAAGCTCTCGGGCCGGACCGACGTGCCCATCCACTCGCGCAGGTAGCCAGGCCCCGGCGCTAGTTCATCTGCCCCACCACGCTCAGCCGGTCCAGGTAGACGAAGGCCCGGGTCATGTTGACGTTCCCGTTGACGGCCAGCGGGCTGTCGAGGATGGCGGCCAGCATGGCGATACCCTCGGGGAAGAAGGCGAAGCGCGGGGGCGCCCCGCCGCAGCGTCCGGCCATGCGCGCCCCTTCGGCCGGGGAGAGGCAGAGCATGAAGTCCTCGGGGAAGCGCCGGGCCTGCCGGCGGACCTGGCGCCGGAGCTCCTCGGCGGGGACCTGGTAGAGCAGGGCGGCGTCGGCGTCGAGGACGACGCGCAGGCCGCGGACGGTGACGACGGGCGGGACGAACGGCTCGGGGGAGGTATCCATGAAGCTAGTACGCGCGAGGGGCCCGAAAAGTTCCCTCAAACCCGCCCGCCCGGGGGGGGCGGCGGAGTACAATGTCCCCATGAAAGAAGCGCCCGCCCCTCTCGACAAGGAAAAGCTCCTCTCCGACTCCCGGCAGTTCCGCGGCGGGCTGGGCGTGCTCAGCTTCGCCGTCGTGCGCGCCCTGCGCCAGGCGGGCGCCCCGCCGGAGACGGTCAAGGGCGTGCTCGACGCCATGGTGGAGGGCTTCCCCGCGCTCAGCGGCCCGGACTGCGCGGCGCTCTGCGACGTGCTCTATGCGCGCTTGGGCGAGGAGCGGGCCGCCACCGGCGGGCGCTGGTATCCCGGGACCTAGGACGGGCGGCCCGCGAGGGTCGATGTGCAGTGCCCGCAGCGGAGGGCGGCGACGGGGACGGTCATGGCGCACTGGGGGCATTTCTTCTCGGCCGGTGCGGCCGGGGCCGGGGCAGGCTCGGCCTTCTTGACGGCGTTGATGCCCTTGATGGCCATGAAGATGACGAAGGCGACGATGGTGAAGTCGATGACGTTGGTGATGAACTTGCCGTAGTTGACCGTGACTTCGGCGGCGGTCCCTTCGGCCGGCTTGAGGACGAACCTGAGCTGGGAGAAGTCCACGCCGCCGGTGAGCATCCCGATGGGGGGCATCACGACGTCGGCAAGGAACGACGAGACGATCTTCCCGAAGGCTCCGCCGATGATGACGCCCACCGCCATGTCCACGACATTGCTTTTGACCGCGAATTCCTTGAATTCCTTGACGATGCTCATGGGGCTATGCCCTCCAAAGGACAGCGCGACCAGCCCTCCTGCGAGAACCCGGCGTCCATGCGCTTGAGGATGTTGTTGGCCGCGCAGTGGCCGCGGAACAGCGCTTCCTCGAAGGCGGGGGTCCCGATGTTGTTGTTGGCGAAGAAGACCTTCCCAAACGGCCGGCGCAGGACCTTCGAGAGCTTGCTGAAGTGTCCGGGCCGGGCCACATGGACGGAGAACGGCCAGCGGCTGGTCTCGGCGGCGCGGACCTCGATGCTCGTGCCCCAGCGGGCCTTCAGCAGCGGGTCGTAGAGCTCCTTGAGGCGCGCCGCGGCCGCGCGGGCGACCCCCTCGACGTGGGCGTCCTCGACGCCGGGGGCGGCCGAATGGCCGGGCTCCCGGTGGCGGTAGGGCTGATAGACCGTCAGGATGCCCCGGTCGTCGGCGGGGTCCTTCTTGAAGTCGCGCAGGCCCCGGTAGCCCTGGATGGCGGGGTCCGCCCAGCGGCCGACGACGACGTCGGTGAAGTCGGTCGGCCGGGCGTCGGCGGCGCGCGTCCAGGTGTCGTAGCTGGCGCGGTACGGGTGTCCCTTGACGAACAGCACGTGGACGGAATAGTGGGAATACTCCAGGGCGGCGATGGCCGCGGCGCGCTCGGGGTCCCGCTCGGACAGGCCTCGGATGATGGCGGGGGCGAACTTCAGCTGGGCCGCGAAGACCGCATAGGCGCCCTCGGCCTCCCGCGCCTTCCCGCCCTCGACGTAGCGCACGCGCACGCCTTCGGGGGACTCCTCGATGGCTCGGACCGCCGCGCCGGCCTTGAGCTTGGCCAGGTGCCCCCGGCGGCGCAGCAGGCCCTCCATGAGGGCGGTCGCCTCGCCGGTGCCGATCGGGGTGGTGTAGCGCGTCTCGATCTCGGAGATGTAGAAGTTCGCGAAGGCCGCCGCCGAGACCTCCGTGGTCACGGCTCCTAGGGCGGAGCGGGAGAACAGGTCGAGCAGCCCGAGCACGTCCTTCATGGGCGCGGCGCGGTCCAGGGCCGGGTCCTTCAGGAACCGTTCGTAGACCTCCTTGCCCGCCGGGTCCTCGCGGTCGGCCGCCGCCGCGGGCATCCTCCCGATCCAATCCGCCGCCGTCATCGCGTCGAGTTCCAGGTTCTGCCCTTCCTCGAAGGGCTGGTTCGGGATGAGCTTGGCGGCGTCCGCGCGCTTGAGCTCGCTGCGGAACAGAGCGAAGCTCGCCGGCAGCTCGCGCAGCGTGGCGTCTTCCCAGAGGCCCTCGTAGAGCCGGCCGTTCCAGAGGTAGCTGTCGATGGGCTCGGGGATGGGGTATTTGTCTTTGTAGGCGCCCAGGCCGATGCGCTCGAGGATCTTGGCCTCCTCCTCGTAGGCGCTCGTCCAATAGGCCACGCCGCGGTCGAAGGGTATGCCGTCGGCGGTGGTCCCGGAGGCGGCCAGGCCGCCGAAGACGGGCTCTTTCTCCAGGAGCAGGACCTTCTTGCCCGCGTCGGTCAGGTAGACCGCCGCCGTCAGGCCCGCGGGCCCGCCGCCGACGATGACGGCGTCGTAGCGTTCGGAGTCGCGCGCCGCCGGGCCTTTGGGGAGGGCGGAGCGGAACGACGACTCGCCGCCGCCCCGCACCGTGACCGGGAAGGGTTCGGCCGCGGCCAAGGGCGCACAGAGGGCCCACGCCCCCGCTGCGAGCAATCCCCGTATCGAGGCCATAAGCCGTCCTCCCGGGTCCCGCGGACCCTCGCGGAGTATAACAAAGGGGGGCGGCGCGGCTTCTCCGCCGGCGGGGATCCCAAGGGGCCGGACGGTCTGATATGCTCGGGCCTGCGGCATGGCAGACAGCGAACACGCCTCCCACGGCGACGGCGCCCCGGCGGAGCGCGACCAGTCCTTCGACGACGTCTGGGGCTGGCTGTGCGAGAAGGGCCTCTGCGAGGTCGTCTACGACTACGAATCAGAGATGCCGCGCGACCATTTCACCCGGGTGCACGGCCGCTTCTGGGCGGCCGCCGTGGAGCCGTCCGGCCGGCGCGCCATCCTGCTCTCCCCCGCGGGTTCTCATGCCGACGGCCTCGGCCCGGACCGCCTCGAGATCCGCGCCTGCTGCTGGAGCGTCGACCTCGACCCGGCCAGCCACTTCTACGAGACCCTGGGGGACGACCCCTGCCATTACCTTGATTATGCCCGGGTCGGCCTGCGGACCGGGAACATACGCGCGCTCTCGGCCGGGGAGTCCGCCGCCGAACAGGCCCTGCGCGACGAGCTGGAGCGCGGGTCGGCCGGCGCCTCCATCCTGGGCTCTTTGCTTAGAGCGGTCTTCGGGGCCTTCTCGCGCAAGTGACGCCCGTGCGGGAACCATTCCGCCGCGCCGGTGTCCCACCGGCATGGATTCCAAGCGACCTGCCAAGCCCCTCTTCGCCGCCGCCGTCCTCCTGCCCGTCGGGACGGCCCTGGCCGCGGCGCTCTTCCCTGCTGCCGCTGGCCTCGTCGAACGCACTCCCTGGGCGGCCGCCTTCGCGGGCGCAGCGGCCTTCCTCCTGCCTCTGCCCCTCTTCTTCTTGGGGTTCCGCGACCTGAGCCTCACCGCCCCGGCCTGGCTGCGCAGGGGCGTCTTCGGCCTTTCCCTCCCGTTCCTGGCTCTAGGCGCCGGCTGGACGGTCATGGTCCTGCTCGAATATGGGCGCGGCGGCATGCGCATCGCCGCGTTCGGGCTCTGGTCCCTCGTCTGTGCCGCCGTCCCCCCCCTGTTCCGATGGGCCTGGTCCGCCGCGTCGGTCCCCCTGGCCTCCCCGGCCCGGCTGACGCTGGCGCTGGGGGCGGCCCTGATGGCGCACGCGGCGGCGCTGGGCGCGGCCGCCAAGACGGGGGCCCATGCCGGGGAGGTCCGGGGGCGCGTCGCGCAGTGCCGGGCGGCCGACCGGGCCGAGCAGGAGCGTCTGGAGCGGGACCGTCCGCGCACGCCGGACCTCGACGCCGAACTGAGCGCCTGCTCGAGCCTGAGCTACCGCCTGGCGCTGGCCGACCGGCGGCGGACGGAAGAATGGCCCGTGCTCAGGCCGCAGGGATGGAGCGGGACCCTGGTCGGCAGGATGCGCCGCCCGGGCAGGTAAGCTAGACTATCCCCATGACCCCCTGCCCGAAGTGCATGCGCCAGAACGCCGAGGACGCCCTCTACTGCGACCAGTGCCGCACCGCCGTCTCCCCTCAGGCGGGAGGCTCCGAGCACGAGGACCCCTGTCCGGCCTGCGGGGGGACGGTGCGCGAGGTCCCCAGCGTGCTGGCGGTCTGCGCCGACTGCGGCATCGCCCTGGGCGAGGGCGGGCCGGGCGGCCAGGACTGCCGGCTGCCCCAGCCCGAGGCGGCGGCCCCCGCTCCTCACGCCCAAGACGCGGCCGAGGAGGACGGCGAGAAGTCCCCCTGCCCGGTCTGCGGGACCGGGAACGTCGAGACCGCTCTCCAATGCGGCGGCTGCCGGATCGCCTTCGACAAGCCCCGGCTCCCGCTGGCCTGCCCGAAGTGCGAGGCCGAGACGATGGACGAGAAGTGCGCCTGCGGTGCCATCCTGACTTTGCCCCGGCTGCTCGGCTACGTCGACGCCTCGGTCAAGGTCGTCTGCTCGGTGTGCAAGCAGCTCTTCACGGTGGCCCGGGACTCCTGCTCGGACTGCGGCGGCGAGACCCGCCCGGTCGACGGCCTGCGCGAACACGCGGCCTCCGGCCGTCGCTAGCGACCAAAGTCACGGCGGCGCGAAACAGGGCCTTCGCACGGTCCGGCTATCCTGGGGGCATGACCTTAGCCCTCGTTGCCAAGATCTCCGTCGCCCATCAAGCCCTGAAGTCCGACCAACGGCTCCACGAGCTCGCCCACGAGTTCCTGGTCGCGCGCCTGCGCGCGGCCCGCGAGGCGGGCGCCGAGAAGTGGACCTACCCCATCCAGTACTGTTAGCGCGGCGGCGGGATTTCCCGGCTATACTGCGGGGATGAACGAGCGCGGCCCGACAGAGGCGCCGGTCGTCCTCACCTTCTCCGGCGACGGCCCCGCGGAGCTGGCGGCCGCTCTGGAACGCGCCGCGGCCGCTTCCGGGGGGGCGCGCGACGCGGACCTCTCCGAGCCGCGCCACAAGACGCGGCTACGCGTCATCGTCACGGGGGCGCGGACGCCCGCGGCCTTCGCCGACGGCGTGTCCTATGCCGCGGGCGAGGTGCGGGCGGGAATCGCCGCGGCCGGCGGGCACGTCGGCGGGGGGACCCATGTGGAGATCCAGTGGCTGAACATGCCTTGAAGGCGCACTGAGCGCGCGCCTTCAGGGGCAGGTCCCGCCGGCGAGGTAGGCGGCCAGGCAGGCGTTGACCGCGCCGTTGTGGCCGAGGGCGTCCTTCTTCTCCACGGCGCAGTCGAGCTTGTCCTTGAAGGCGCCCTTCCAGCGTTCCTCGTTGTGGGAGGTGAGGAATCCGCTGCAGGCGGCCCCCGCGGCGACCCGGTCCTGCAGCAGCTTCACCTTGTCTTTGTCCGTGAAGTAGAAGTCGTCGAGCATGGCGATGCGGCTGGGCTGGCGCAGGCCCGGCAGGCTCTTGAGGAGCCCGTTGTAGCCCCCGCTGTGGGCGGCGAGGAGGACCTTCTTGAAGGAGACGCCCAGCTGCGCTTCGACGGCGGCGATGTCGGCCTCCGTCACCGCCGCGTCGCTGGAACCGGTGACGAGGACGACGGCCCCGGCCCGCGCGGCGGCGGCCTCCAGCCCGTAGAAGCCCAGGGCCTGGCGGGAGGATGCCAGGCGCTCGCCCTCCTGCACGCGCTCGTTCCCGTGCCCGCTCCAGAAGCCCCTGAAGTAGACCAGAAGGGCGGGCTCCTTGCCCTCCAGGCCCGGCGGGACCAGGTAGCAGCCCAGCGACCCCAGGGCGCGGCAGGCCTGCTCGGGCGGGGAGGCCGGCTTCACCTTCTGGGCCTGCGCTCCCACCTCGGAAAGGGCGGCCTGGGTCTGCGCAGGGACGAAGTCCTGGGCCGGCGCCGCGCCGCACAGGGCCAGGGCCGCGGCCAGGAGGAGGGGGGCCATGCGCCAGTATGGCGCGGGGGCCGGGGAATTTCCAGGGCCGACGATTTAATCTCCGGCCCCGCACCCGCGGGATGTAAACGCCGCCGGCTGCGCGTGTATAGTCTAGGTGGGCATGAGTGACGAGAAGGAGCCGGACGACTCCGAGGCCGTGCGCCGGGTCTTGGAAGGGGACCTCGACGCCTACCGGTGGATCGTCCGCCGCTATCAGGACCTCTTCTACGACCTCGCGCTCCGGATGACCGGCATCCCCGCCGACGCCGAGGACCTGGCGCAGGCGGCGCTGCTGCGGGCCTACCGGTCGCTGGCGACGTACGACCGGTCGCGGAGCTTCCGCAACTGGGCCTACAGCGTCGCGCTCAACACGATCCGTAACCACCTGCGGCGGGGGCAGGTCCTCCGCCTCCTTTCCTTGGAGTGGCTCTCGACCGAGGTCGCGTCCCCGGAACCGCTCCCCTCGGGCGAGACGCTGCTAGCCCGGATCGAGGCCGCGCTGCCGTCCCTCCCCGTCTCCCTGCGCGAGGCGTTCGTCCTCCATCATTTCCACGAAAAGAGCGCACCGGAGGTGGCCGAGGCGCTGGGCATCAGCCGGAGCGCGGCCCATGTCCGGCTCTTCCGCGCGCGGCGGGCCCTCGCCGCGCGTCTCGGGATCGAGCCGTCCCGCTCCGGGGAGGATGCACCCGTATGAAGCCCACGGACTACGACCGCCGTCTCGAGACCCTGTTTTCGCGCGCCTGCGCGGCCGCCTCCCCGGCGCGGCTCCGCAGGGACCTGTGGCCCCGCGTCGCAGCCGGGCTGCGGCCGCCCCGCCCGGAGGCCCGCCGCGTCCCCGCCTGGGCCGCCGCCTGCGTGCTCCTCGCGGCCCTCGGCGCGGCGGGGGGGACCGAGGAAGGACGGCAGCTGCTGGGGCGCCTGCGGGGGCTGTTCTTCTCCGAGGTGCGGCTGCGGCTCGGCGACTCCGCGATGAGCGCGCGCGCGATCCGGCTCGATGCCCATGGCGAGACCGCCGTCGCCTTCGGCGACGCGGAGTTCGTCTTCCGCGTCACCCCGTACGAGAAGGATAAGGTCCGCATCGACGTGGCAGTTTACAGGATGCTCCCGGACGGCTCTCGCCGGGCCGTCGCGCGGGCCGTCATGAAGAACCGCATGGGCCGCCGCATCCGCGTCGACCTGCGGGGGCAGACCGGCGTTCCAGAGTTCGTGGCGGACCTCGTGCCCCGCCGGGACGGCGGCGGCTATGACGGCACGATCGCGCCCGCCCCGTCCGAAGGGGGGGAGCGGTGAATCCGTCCGGAACGCTGGCGCGCGCCGCGCTGCTGGGCGCGGCCTTACTCCTCGCCGCGCAGCCGAGCCGGGTGTCGGCCGCCGTTCCACGCCCCGTCCTCGCGCAGCTCGTGGCGCGTGCTTTGACCACGGGCGTCCAGGCGCGCCTCTCTGCGGAGCAGGCCGCGGAGGTCGGCCTCAACGGCGTCGAGGCGCTCGTGCGCATCCTCGGCCTGCCGCCCAGCCTGGGACCCGGAGCCGCCGAACGCTACTTCATGGTGGCCTACAACCTGCGCGGGCGGCGGCGGGAGGCCGCCGCACTGCTCGTATGGCGCGTGGACTCCCGGTCGCGCGGCGGCGAAGAACGCTCGGCGGAGGGGACCGTCTTCCTCGCGCGGCCGGATGGGAGGCTCGTCCGGGCATTCCGGCGGAGGCGAGTGACCGGCCCCCTGGCGGGGTGGCGGCAGACCGACACGCCCCTGCGCGTCCGGGTCCCTGAGGTCTCGGCGGAGTTCCAAGCAGAACTGGCCCTTTGGGCGGACGGAGCTTAGCGCGCAGCGGCTTGGTCCCGGCGGGTGCAACTTTTCGGCGTTTCCCGGTAATACTGACGGAGGCCCCTCGGGGGCCCAGGGAGGACGTGATGAAGCGGACGATGATCTTGGCGGCGGTGCTGGCGCTCGCGGCGGCGCAGGCGGCGCTGGCGGCGGCGACCCCGGAGGAGGCCGAGGCGGGGCTGTGGCGCAGCCTGCGCTTCTCGATGGAGATGATGGTGCTCTCCGAGGACGGGAGCCGCGTCTACCGCATCGAGGACAGCGGCGTCTCCAGCGCCGGCGGGGAGGTCGGCTTCAGCGTCGAATCGGGCGGGAAGCGCTCGCTGGTGAAGGCGGTCCCGTTCGTGGACGAGGCCGGCCCGGGGGTGCGAATCACCGGCGCGGCGCAGGCGCTGCGCCTCAAGGACTACGGGGCGGTCGTCCACGACCTGGGCCGCAGCGGCGGGCGCCGGCTGGTCCTGCGCGTCTCGGCCTTCTTCCAGCCGGAGGAAGCCGTCCGGGATTTCGGGGACTACCAGCTCCGGCTCGGGGGGCGCCTCATCCGAAACCGGAACGAGGTCGTCTTGAACGGCCTCACGGCCTCCTCGAGCGGCCTCATCAAGGCGACGTCGCCGAAGTTCGGGACCCTGAGGGTCAGCCTCAAGAGGTTCCGCGGCGCCAAGCCGGTCGGCGTCATCGAGGGGAGCAGGCTTAGCTTCAGCGCCGGCGGCAGCGACTACGAGTGGATCGCCGACGACGCCATCATCGGGCCAGGACGCTGGGTGGCCTGGGTCAGGCATGACGCGGGGGAAGCGGCCGACGGGCGGACCACCCTGGGCGGCGCGGCCCTGGAATGACCGACGCGGCGGCGCTCGAGCGCCTGGCGGCCGGGGAGCCGGAGGCCCTGGCCGCCATCCTGGACCGCTACGAAGGCCGGGTCTACGCCTTCGCCCTGGCGCTGACCCGCTCGCCCGATGACGCGGCAGACGTCACGCAGGACGCCTTCCTGGTGCTGCTGCGCCGACCGGACGCCTTCGACCCCGCCCGGGGGGCGCTCGGAGCCTTTCTCCTAGGGGTGGCGCGGAACCTGGTCTTGAAGCGCTGGCGCTCGCGGCGGGCCGAGCGTCCCCTCGAGGAGGCCGGCGCCGTCGCTTCTCAAGAGGATGAGCGCGCTGGACGCGGGCTCGAGGCCGAGGAGCAGGCACAGGCGCTGCGCGACGCGGTCGGCCGCCTCAGCCCCGTGCAGCGGCAGGTCGTCACGCTCCGCTTCCAGCAGGAGCAGTCCCTGGAGCAGGTCTCCGGGACGCTGCTGCTGCCGCTCAATACCGTCAAGTCGCACCTGAGGCGCGCCGTCGAGCGCCTGCGCCGTGAGCTGGGCCATGGAGGGTGATATGGATTGCGAAGGGTTCCAAGAGGCGCTGCTGGCCGCCCCGTCGGCGGCGGACCCCGGAGCCGCGGGAGCCGGGCATGCGCGGGGCTGTCCGTCCTGCGCGGAGTTCCTGGCTTTGAACCAGGCCATCGCGGACGCGCTCGGTTCGGGCGCCCTCCCCGCCGCGCCGCGCCGGGTCCGCGGCGCGTTGTTCGCGGAATTGGAGCGTCTGCATCCCCGGCCGGCCTCCTGGGACTGGCGGGCCCTGCTGACGCCTCCCCGGCTGGCCTGGGCCGCGGGACTCGCGGCTGCGGCGCTGCTGGCGGTACGCGTCGCGGCGCCTCCCGCGGGCCCGGCCGACGGCTTCTCGGCGCATAAGGCCTATGTCGCCTACCAGGACGGTCCCGCGGTGACGGCGGGCTGACATGGACATCCTCGGCATCCATGTCGGGGTGGTGGACGCCCTCTGCTACGGGTTGGCGGCGGCGTTCGTCCTCTACCAGGTCCATGGGGCGCAGGCGCGCGCGAAGGGGCTGCGCAAGGCGGGCGCCGAAGTGGGGCTGGCTCCGAGCGGCACGGACGTGGAAGAGCTGCCCGCGGGGCTGCTGGCGCTGCCGATCTTCTCCTACGGCAACCAGCGCTCCTCGGACAACATGATGTGGGGGGAGGGCGGCGGGTTCGCCGTCTTCGACTTCGAGTACTCGCACGTCCGGCGCCGCGTCGACGAGTCCCGCGGGCGCCGCATCGAGCGCAACGACACCGTGCAGACGGCCTGCGCGGTGCGCGTCGACGGCGGCACCCTGCCGGAATTCACCCTGGCCCCGGCGGGGCTGGGCGACGCCTTCCTCGGCCTCTTCGGCACGCGCGACATCGACCTCGCGCAGGAGCCGGGGTTCTCGGCGGCCTACGTGCTGCGCGGCCCCGACGAGGACGCCGTCCGCCGCCTCTTCGCGGCGGGCCCGGCGCGCGCCCTGGCGGAGCGGCCCGGGTGGACGGTCCAGGGCAAGGGAGAGTGGGTCCTCTACTGCCGGGCGGGCCGGACGGTAGCGCCCGAGAAGCTCGAGGAGTTCCTCTGGGAGGCCAAGGCCCTGCACGGCGCCTTCTTCGGCGTTTAATCTGGCAGGTCAGGTCGGCGTGAGGGTTCCAGGGCCGCGTCAGGGCTTGAAGACCGCCGTGAGCTTGAGCGGGAACGGCCGCCAGGCGTCCTTGCCGACCGGGAACAGGTCGAACTCCTTGCGGAAAGCCTCGGTGCAGGCTAGCACGACGCCTATTTCGGTCACCTTCCCGCCCTGGTAGGTCTGGGCGTTGGTCCTGGGCAGGAACTCTGCTCCCGGGTAGCGCTCCTTGACGCGCCGGACGACGGAGTCGAGGCAGGCCTTGTCGTCCGCGCTCGCTTCGCAGGCCGTCATGAAGCGGAGCTCGCCGTCGAAGCGGCGCCACTCCGGGTCCAGGAGCATCAGGAAGGCGGGGTCCTTGGGGACCTCGGCCAGATAGCGCCGCGCCTCGGCCCTGTCGGCGAAGGCCTTCTCCTCCACCCGGGGCTTCTTGAGGTCCGCTTCGGCGTCCTCTATAAGGGAAGGGTCGAACCAGAACGAGCGGCCCTGGCCGTCGACGAGGGTGTTGCAGCCGCGCTCCAGGTTGATGGAGAAGCTCTTCGTCACCTCCCCTTTCGAGACGAGGTAGAGCTCGTAGTTGTAGCCGCACAGGAAGAACGGGGCCAGCCCCCCGGAGACCCATCTCTTGGCCAGGCGCTCCAGCGCGGCGGGGTCGTCGACGTAGAAGTGCGAGATCCGTTTCGACACGGGGTCGTCGTTCTCCCACTTGGTGTCGAGGGCCACCACGGCGTCCCCGGGCCGGAGGCCGTCGAGGACCTTCACGGTGGGGCCGATCCAGCCGGCGCGCATCCCCCAGAACAACCCCACGCAGAGCGCGACGATGGCGGCCAGGCCGGCCAGGCCCTTCATGAGCCAGGAGAGGAGCTTCACCCCGAGGCTGCGTCCGGCAGGGTCGGCCATGTCGAGGAGAGTATGGGCGAGATTCCGGCGCTCCGCCAGCGCCGGGGGGTCAGCGCGTGGGTGCGGCGACCATTCTCTAACGCCGCCGCAGCAGCAGGGTGGCGCCGAACCGGGAGCCCGGCACGAGCGGCGGGTCGCCCACCCGCCCCGCCTCGGCGTATTCCTGCCCGGCCCAAGCCAGGAGCTCCCGCCCATAATCGGTCCCGAACAGCCGCTGCCCGAACTCGGGCGTCTCACGGTGCACCAGCAGGATGGCGTCCGGGGGCGCGCGGCGGTAGGCGGCGAGCACCTCGGCCTCTCCCCAGACGGCCAGCTCTACCGGGAGCAGGTTGAGGTAGGGGGTGGGATTGCGTCGCCGTGAAAGATAGTTCAGCATCGCGCCCTCCGGCCAGACGGCCAGGGTTCCCTCCGGCTTTACGAGGACGGACAGACGCGCCAAGGCCGGGGCCAGCACCGCGCCGCGCCGGTCGCACAGGAAGGCATCCGCCCCGCTCCCCAGCCGGTAGGTCCGCTCCGCGGCGCGCTGCTGCGAGCGCAGGACGCCCAGGACGCAGAAGCCCGCCGCCGCGCCCGCCGCCAAGGCCCGGCGCGTGCGCCGGCGCCCCATGGCGGCGGCCGCGAGCAGCGCCGCTCCCGGCGCGGCCAGGGTGAAGCCGTACTGGTGTATGCGCGCGGCGAACATGATCTTCGCAAGCAGCACCCAGGCGAACGCGCAAAGCCCGAGCCGTACGGCTCCGCCCCGGCCCCACTTCCAAGCCAGCACGAGGATGAGGACCGGCAGGGCCCGCGCCCATTCCAGCCAGTCCGGCGAGAAGAAGGCCGACGGCGAGCCGGCGAACCCCCGGGCGTAGAGCGAGGCCATCGCGCGCGGATCGGCTAACGGCGCAGCCCAGGAACCGGCGACCCCGCGCGCGGCCGCGGCGCCGCCGGCGGCCGGGGCCAGGAAGAGCCAAGCGGCCAGAGGAGCGAGCAGGGCGGCCCCGGCGAAGGCCGCCGCGCCCCTGCCGCGCAAGAGCCCGGCCGCCGCGCAGCCCGCCAGGGCGGCCAGCGCCGGCTCGGGCTTGGTCAGCGCGCACAGGCCCCACAACAACCCGGCGGTCTCCATGCCCTCGAAATGAAAGGCCGCCTCCATGACGGCCAGGGCCAGGAGGAGCCCGTGGGTGGCTTCGTGCGAATAGGGAGTGGCGTGCGAGAAGACCCCGTAGGTCGTGAAGTCGCCGAAGCCGAACAGGCACAGGAATACCGCCGCGCCGGTCGTCGCCCCGGCCCGCCCGCAGGCGCGCGCGAGCAGGCGGTGGAGCAGGGCGGTCTCCAAGGCCAGCACGGCCAGGTTCGAGAGGACGAGCGCGCGCAAAGACGGCCCCGTCAGCCGGAAGAGCAGTCCGTTCCACCATTGCGACAGGGGGCCGTGGAGATGGGCAAGGTCCGCGTAGAGCGAATCCCCGGCGCCGAGGCGCCAAGCCTGGTAGAGTTCGCGCCCGAAATCCACCAGCGGGTCGGCCCATCGTCCCCAGCGCGCCGCGAGGAGGAAGGCGAAGAGCGCCGATAGTCCGGCGGCATCGGCCGGCTTGGGCGGCCAGAGGCGGCGAGTCACCGCGGTATGCTACCTCTTGGTGATGCTCCCCCGGCTCCCGCTATTGAAGGCCGGGGGGACGCCTGTTAAACTGAAGGGGTGAAGCGGGCGGTCGCCATCTCCAAAGGGCATCCCGGCCCCCGGGCCGATCTGGACTACTGGCGCGGCCGCCCGGCGGAGGAGCGGATCGCGGCCATGACCCGGATGACCCGCCTCGCCTGGACGGCTTCGGGCCGGAAATTCCCGGACCGGATCGCCCGCACGGTCCGCATCGTCCCCGGTCACGAGTGACGATTGAGCGCGACTTCCGGGATTTCCTCAAGGCCCTGATCGGCCGCGACGCGAGGTTCGTCCTGGTCGGCGCGTTCGAAGTCATCCATCAAGGGTTCGTCCGGACGACCGGGGACATGGACGTCTGGGTCTACCCCGACGCCGACAACGCCGATCGGGTCGTCGCCGCACTGGCCGACTTCGGGTTCGCGAGCCTAGGACTGAAACCTTCCGACGTTCTCAGCGGGAACGTCATACAGTTCGGGCGCCCCCCGGTCCGGATCGACCTGCTCACCTCGCTCAGCGGCGTCACGACCGCCGAGATTTGGAAAGGCCGCGTCCGTGGAAGGCTCGACGGCCTCCCCGTCTCCTTCCTGGGCTTGGCCGCGTTGAAGAAGAACAAACGCGCCGCCGGCCGCGCCAAGGACCTCGCCGACCTCGAAGGCCTCTGCGCCCCGGCGCCGCGCCGCAAGGGCGCCCGAAGAGCCAAGAAGTAGAAGTCCGACGCCTCAGATTAGGCCCGCGCGGATCGGGTGAAAACGCGCGATGCAAAACGGACGGAGCGGCTTCACTTTACCAAGGACAGCCAGCCGCCGGAATGGCGCCGGCGCGTCGTCAGGGACGCGCCAACCGCAAGAGCAGCTCCGCGACGGCCGACGCTTCGCGGTGGAGCGCTTCGCGGACGTCGGGCGAATCGGCGAGCAGCGGGTCGGCGTCCACTGCCGCGAGATAGGCCGGGACACTGGCGCGCACCTGCCCGAGCAGGACATCGGCATCTCCCGGGGCGATGTCCCAGTAGGGAAATCCGCCGAAGGCGGCGGCCAGGTCGATGGCGGCCAAAGGGGCTTCCCCCGAATACCAGAGCGCGCGGTTCTGGGTCTCTCCCAGGATCGCGTGGGCCCCCGTCGACATCTCCCGCCGCGGCGAAGTCGGGTCGACTTCGGGGTGCCGGACGGAGTAAGGCACGACCTTCTCGAGGAGGTTGTTGACGCTGGTCGTCTCTATCAGGGCATCGTCGTATTCCGGCGACCCGTCGCCCAAGGTCTCCGCGCAGCTCTCCCACCATCCCTCGTAGGCCCGAGCGAGCCCGCTCATTTCGGCCGCCCCTTCAGCGGGGAGGGCTTCCACCGCTTCGAGGAGCTCGCGCCAAGGCCTCTGCGCCTCCGGCGTCTCGGACCCTCCGAGGCGCTTGGTGCAGAAGGCGCGCAGGCGGCTCTTCAGCTCCCGGGAGAGCCTGCTCCCAAGGCGGACCGTGGTTTTCATCGTCATCGAGCCGGACCCGTCGCCATGCGCCGAGAGGATAACATAGGGACGGCGTATTCCGGCCGGCCCCGGCCCTACGGCATCGCCGCGACGGCCGCGGCCACGGCCGCGAGCGCGGAGGGGTCCGGGGCGCGGAAGGTCAGGTCGCCGTAGCCCTTGCGCCTGTCGAGCGCGTGGCCCAATCCGGGCAGGACGCTGACCGACAGGTTCTTGCGCTTCCAGGCCGCGGCGTTGGCCAGGTCCACCGCCCAGGCGCCGTAGGCGGGCGTCTGATTGTCGAGGGCTCCGTTGAAGACGGCGACGGGGAACGCATCCCCGCGCAGGATGTCGGCGGGGCTCGGCAGAGCCGCCTGCTCGCGGTTGAACGCGGCGTAGGGCGAGGGCCCCATCAGGAGGTTCGAGAGCTGGCCGCCCTTGAACTCGTCGGCGGAGAGCGCCCCGTCCTTGTCGCGGTCGACGAGCCCCATCTGGGCGCGCAGCGACGCCTTCAGCGCTTCTTCGCCGGCGAGTTCCTCCGGGGCTAGCCGTCCGTCGCTGTCGGAGTCCAAGCCCGTGAACAGGGAGAACGGGCGGTAGACGGTCTGCTCGAACACCGCCGTCTCGATGCCGGTCAGGCCGAGCCCGATGAGGGCCGTCCCGGCCACCGCGGCGTCGCGGTGCGCCGTCTGGAGCGCGAGGTAGGAGCCCTCGCTGTGCCCGACGAGGACGATGCGCGCCTTGGGCGCCCGCGCGCGGGCCCAGGCGACCGCCAACGCGGCGTCAGAGAGCGTGCCTTCGAGCGGGCGCGCCTTGTAGGCGGCGAAGGCGGGGGTAACCAAGGCCTTCGGGGTGTTCTTGTAGACGAAGGAGCGCTTGTCGTAGCGCACCACCGACACCCCCGCCCGGCGCAGCGCCGCGGACAGGTCGCGGAAGAACAGGCACGGCGACGCCGGGTCCGACACCGCCGTGAGGTCCTCGTCGCGGTCGTTGGGTCCCGAGCCGTGGAGCAGGACGGCGACCTTAGGCGCCGCGTCCTCGGCGAAGCCGTCGGCGGGCTCGAAGAGGCCGGGCAAGCCGATGCCGTCCGACTTAAGGACGAACTCTTCAGCCTGGACGGGAAGGGCGAGCAGGACGAGGAGGAGGATTCGCATACGGCATTCTAGCCCTTCGCGCCCGGCCGCGAGCGTCGCGCCCATGCCGCATGTATAATGACCCGCATGCGGCTAGCCCTGGCCCTCCTCCTCGCCGCCGCGGCGGCTGGCGCGGAGGGCGGCGACGCCGAGGCGCAGTACGCCCTGGCGCTGCGCTACGCCCAGGGGGCCGGCGTCAAGGCGGACCAGACGGCGGCCAACGACTGGTTCGTCAAAGCCGCCCGGCAGGGGCACCTGGGCGCCACGGCGAAGCTGGGCTGCCGCCTGCTCGAATGGGGCACTGAGCCCGAGGAGCGCGCGCTGGGGCACCGCTACCTCGAGCGCGCCGCCGACGCGGGCCATCCCGCCGCCCAGTTCCTGCGCGGGGTGGTCTACGACGAGGGCATCGACCGGCGCGCCGACCCGAAGGCGGCCTTCCGCTGGTTCGAGCGCTCGGCGCGCTCGGGCAACGCGCGCGGGCAGGCGCTGACGGGGTTCTGCCTGTGGAAGGGCCTCGGGGTCAGGAAGGACGGCGCGAAGGCGCGCCGCTGGCTGAAAGCCGGGGCCGACGCCGGCCAGGCCCACGCCCAGTTCCTGCTCGGCGTGATGGCCGAGGAGGGCGACGGCGAGCCCAAGGACCTGGCGCGGGCGCTCGGCTGGTACCGGCTCGCGGCGGCCCAGGACCTCCCGATGGCCCAGTTCCGCATCGGGCGCATGTACGGCCGCGGCCAGATCAAGGGCGGCGGCCTGCCCGAGTCCTTCGTCTGGCAGCGCAAGGCCGCCGAGCAGGGCTATCCCGAAGCGCAGTACGCGGTAGGCCTGGTCTTCCAGCACGGCCGCGGGGTTCCGGCGAACGCCGTCGAGGCCTACGCCTGGCTGTTCCTCGCCGAGGAGGCGGGCTATGCCGACGCGGCCGAGCCGCTCTCCCAGGTGGAGCCGCGCCTGACGGCCGACGAGCTGGCGGCGGCGCGCCGCCTGGTGTCCGAGAGGCGGCGCCCGGCGCCGGTGATGTTCAAGGACCGCCGCGACCCCTGCTGAGGCCGCGGCGCGCGGTCAGGCCCGCGCCGCAAGGCCGAACGCCCGTCGCCACCGCCGCGCCTTGCGCGCATAGGGAATCGACGCCGCGGCCGGGCTGCTCGAGGGGAGGGCGGCGACGAAGACGCCGGCGGGCAGGCCCGCGGCGGCGTGACGGAGGAACATCTGACGGGCCTTCCCCCCGTTGAGCAGCACCGCCCGCACGTCCAGGCGCCGCACGAGGCCCGCCACGTCGTTGGGCCGCTCGCGCCGGATGCGCGCGTCGAGGCTGCCCGGCCTGACGCACTCGGCCACGGTGTCCCACAGCGCCACGCCGCGCCGCTTGAGCGAGGCCAGGCGCCGGCTGTAGCTCAAGGAGGCGAGTTCCTCCCCGAGCGCGTCCCCGACCAGACGCCAGAACTGGTTTTGCGGATGGGCGTAGTACTGCCTCCGGCGCAGCGACTCGATCCCCGGCATCGAGCCGAGGATGAGGACCTGAGGCCTGCGCCCGACGACGGGGGGGAAGCTGCGGGGCATCTTGGGTCAGTCTTCTTGGTCGAATTCGGTCTCGGGGACGGCGAGGATGTCGCGTTGGACCTGGTGGAAGTTCTTTATGATGCGGGGCAGGTCCTTTTCCGCGCGGGCGTCCAGCCCATACCAGTCGATGGCGGCGTGGAGGCGGGTGAGGAGGTATGCGGGGTCGAGCTTCCCGGCGTCGGCCATAGCCCGGATGTCGACGATGTCGCGCGGCCGGAACGGCTTGAGCTTGCTGACGACCACATCTACGGCGTCGAGGACTCGGACGTCGAGTTGGCGCAGCCTCGCCAGCGAAGGGACCTCGTGGAATAGCGGCTTCTGAGGAAGGAAGGGGAGTCCGGGCGGCACGAATTGGATATACAGACACATCCGTTTGGCCAGCGCCGTCTTCTCGCCGGCGAGGGCGAGGAGGGAATCCCTGCTCTCCGGCGGGATTTCCGCGCTATCGAGCACGTCGGCATCCTGGCTGCCGCGGTCGTAGCCGGTCTGCAAGGCCAAGGCCGACGCCCCGATGATGCGCAAGGTCGTCTTCCCGAGCACGGGAGGCTCCCAGGCCGCGTCGACCGCGGCGAGGAAAGACTCAGGCCGTGTCACGGGCCTCGCGGAGCGCGTCGACGAAATCCTCGGCTTTGATCCTTGTGACGATGCGCCAGCGGCGGGCGGCCTCGGACGCCTCCGCCTGGACCTCGGCCAGGGACTCCGCGCTGGCGATGACCGGGTCGAGGACGTCGGGGATGACGTCGATTCGCGCTGACTGCGCGCTCCAGTGCCGGAGCGACAGGCCGCACAGGGCGGCCGTCCGTCGGTAGCGTATGCGCCATTCGCGCGGCAGATCCTTCCCATCCTCGTGCTCCACCGCCTCCTGGACGGAGTCGATCAGCCAGTAGAGGCGGCGCTCCCGGCCCAGCGCGGCGAGTTCGCTTTCAAGCCTGGAGAAGTTGATGTCGTTTATGTGGTTGACGATGACGGGGGCCAATCCTGTGACCTGGCGGGACGATTCCGGGGCCACCAAGGTCTCGCGGATGACCGGGAGCACTTCCTGCAGTCGCTCGGAGGGCAGGACCGTGTCGCTTTCGAAGAGGTGGGACGCTCCCAGGCGGGCGATGGCGTTTTGGAGTTGGGAAGCGATCTCGGTCCGGCGCGCAGCGAAGCGGTCCACGGTCACGTTGAAGAGCTGCAGGACGCGCAGGAACTGCTCGGCCGTGAAGGCGCCCTGGCCGGTCTCGATTTCGGACAGGCGGCTTTGGGATAGCCCGAGTTCGGCGGCGAGGCTTTTTTGGGTCCAGTGTCGTTCGATGCGGAGCTCGCGGACGTGGGCGGATATAGAGGAGGGGGGTATGGTCATAATCTTATTTTCGATACATTTATCGGAATACCGATATTATAGATGAAGAGCTCCTGCGTCGCAAGGGGGCGAATTTACCCCAAAAGCGCTCGTTGAGCATTGGACTTGGGACGGAGGCCGACGGTCCGACGCAAGCGAACTTTCTCACGTCGATTGTCTGTTAGCTTCGTCCAGGTTGGAGAACCGGCAGCATCTTCCCGCGCAATGAAGGGGGATTATATCTCTTGGTTATGAGCCCCAATTCTTGAGGGAATAACTCGTGCTCCTTCCGCCGGCGGCGTCCTTGACCAGGACGTCCGCCGTTACGAGACCCGCGATGTCGCGCTGCGCCGTGTCCTGCGAGCAGTCCGTCATCTTCGCCCACTTGGTCGACGTGAGCTTGCCCACGAAGGTCCCGTCGAGGAGGAGGTTGAGCATCGTCCGCTGGCGTTCGTTGAGCGAGGCGCCGGCGTGTTCCTTCCAGAACCGGTCCTTGCGCAAGACGAGGGCGAGCGACTCCTCGGCGCCTATGATGGCGCGCTCGAGGCAGCCCAAGAACCACAGCACCCAGCCGGTGACGTCGAGCCCGCCCTTCTGCGCGGCCTCGAGGACGTCGTAGTAGTCGTTGCGTTCCTTCTGAATCTGGGCCGACATGCTGTAGAAGCGGCGCGAGCTCCCCTCGGAGCGCGCCAGCGCCCAGTCCGCCACGGCGCGCGCTATGCGGCCGTTGCCGTCCTCGAAGGGATGGATGGTGACCAGCCAAAGGTGCGCGAGGGCCGCCTTGAGCAGCGGGTCAACGGGCGCCGCGGCGTTCGCCCAGGTGAAGAGGGCGGCCATCTCCGCATCGAGGCGATCGGCGGCCGGCGCCTCGAAGTGCACCTTCTCGCGGCCGACGCCGCCGGAGACGACCCGCATCGGGCCCTTCGCGTCGTCGCGCCAGCGGCCGACCCAAGGCTCCTTCGTCGCGGCGAACAGCGACGCGTGCCACTGAAGCAGCCGTTCTTTCGTCAGCGGCCGGGCGTGGTCTTGCGTGGCCCCGAGCAGCATCTCGACGACGCCGTCGGTCCGCCTGTCGGAGGGCACGAGGCCGGCGACCTCTAGGCCCAGGTGCCGCGCCACCGACGAGCGCACCTGATTGTCGTGGAGCTTCTCGCCCTCGATCTCGCTCGACTTCACGACGTCGGCGGTAAGGGCCTTAAGCACGGCCTCGTTCTGGTCCGCAAACCCGAGGGCTTCCATGCGCCCGATGAGACGGCCTTGCCGCATCCGGACGGCGGAGAGTAAAGGCGCAACAGCCTCCTGATTCCAGCTGAAGTGAGGCCAATTTGGGCGCAGATGGATGTATTTCATTATTCTCCGCGCATTATGCGTATATTATAGGGCATAATCTCCGCAGAATCAAGTTAATATACGCAAATAATACGGAGATTAGGCGGCCAATCTCCGCATGGATTCAGGCGCTGTTATATGAGGAGGACGGTGAAGCTGGAGCTCGGCGTTTGCGGGAGATGCTTGCGAGGACCAGCGTGCGCGCGCATGCTAGAAAAAAATTCAACGGAAAAAAATTCCAGCGCCAACGGGGCGGGAGGCCCTCGGGAGCGGAGGGAAAAATCAGCTGCGCGGGCGCCGGGGCAATCGGACGAAATCGCGCGCGCAAGGATTTTTTCACACAAGGATCCTCCTGGTTTCTCGTCGAGAAAAATAACGCTTGACAATCTCCGTGCGATGTGTCAGAATTTCAACGCGTTGTGAGGGACAGAGTCTTTCACACGCGGTGGCCCCAGGGCCTTACTCGCGGACGCGAGTCGTGAGTAAGCGGGGCTTCTTCGCTCTCAAAAAATCGCTTGACAAGCTTCGAAGGGTTGTGATAGAATCACAACGCTCCGGAAAATGTGAAGCATCGGGAGCACGGCGGACCCGCGCCGGCTGACCTAACTCAGGTCATGCAGCGAAGTCGGGGTTCGGTCTTTGACAATCGGTTGTTGCGAGCGAATGAGCACCCTATGACATTCGGGTTTTTAGAATGTTGAGGGTAAGGATAAAAAAGACGGTGTGGGCACTATAAGTGCCACCTCGTCATTGAGAACTGATTTGCTGGACTTGCGCCTTTAAAAAGCGCAGGGAAGGTAAAGGTTTTTAATGGAGAGTTTGATCCTGGCTCAGAGTTAACGCTGGCGGCGTGCATAACACATGCAAGTCGAACGGGCTGTATGAGATTACATCAAGTGCAGCTAGTGGCAGACGAGTGAGTAACACGTAAGGAATCTACCCTAGAGTGGGGGATAACTAGTCGAAAGATTAGCTAATACCCCATACGATCACTGGACGGCATCTTCTGGTGATGAAAGGTTTTTCGCTCTTGGATGATCGTGCGGCCTATCAGCTAGTTGGCGGGGTAACGGCCCACCAAGGCTATGACGGGTACCTGGCCTGAAAGGGCGGACGGGCACGGAGGCACTGAGACACGGGCCTCACTCCTACGGGAGGCAGCAGTGGGGAATTTTGGACAATGGGGGAAACCCTGATCCAGCAACGCCGCGTGAGGGATGAAGGCCTGAGGGTCGTAAACCTCTTTTATAAGGGACGAAACCCCGCAAGGGACTGACGGTACCTTATGAATAAGCCCCGGCTAAATATGTGCCAGCAGCCGCGGTAAGACATATGGGGCAAGCGTTACTCGGAATTACTAGGCGTAAAGCGTGTGTAGGCGGATCTTTAAGTTCGGTGTGAAATCTCCAGGCTCAACTTGGAGCGGTCGCCGAAGACTGAAGGTCTTGAGTGAGGTAGGGGGAACCGGAATTCCAGGT
>JACRDU010000052.1 GCA_016218495.1 Elusimicrobiota bacterium | reverse complement strand
GCAGCCGCCGGTCAACAGGCCCCAGCCTCCGGTGACCCGCCCGCAGCCTCCGGTCAACAGGCCCCAGCCTCCGGTGACCCGCCCGCAGCCTCCGGTCAACAGGCCCCAGCCGCCCGTCACCCGGCCGCGGCCGCCGGTCGACAGGCCCCAGCCTCCGGTGACCCGTCCGCAGCCGCCCGTCCACCGGCCCCAGCCGCCCGTCACCCGGCCGCAGCCGCCGGTCAACAGGCCTCAGCCTCCGGTGACCCGCCCGCAGCCGCCGGTCCACCGGCCCCAGCCGCCCGTGAACCGCCCGCATCCTCGGCCGCAGCCCCCGGCGCACCGGCCCCCCGTCGTCCGGCCGGCGCCCGGCCAAGGCCGCCTGCCCCGCCATGAGCCCGTCCGGGACTGGCCCCGCGACGGCCGCGGCGTGCAGTATCCGTCCCACGACGGCCGCGGCGGGAGCCTGGGAGGCACGCGCATCATCGTCGCCCCGCACCGCGACCACATCAGCCGCAGCTTCGGGCACCCGACCATCGTCAACAACATAAACGTCCGCATCGGCATGGGCTCGCGCCTCGTGCCGGGCAGCTACAACTGGTACTACGACAACGGCATCCGCTACGCCCACTACTACGACCCCTACAGGACCCACTGGTTCGGGTTCTACCTGGGCGACGTCTACTTCTGGACCCGCTGGCAGGATGGCCGCCTCTGGTGGCAGGACCCGGGCCGCAGCCGCTGGCTGTTCTACCGGGACGGCTACTGGTGGTACCAGGACCCGATGAACGGGACCATCGTCTACGTCTACCGCGACGGGGCGTACTACCGCTACACGCCCATCCGCGGCGGCTACGAGACCCGGCCCGAGGCCCCGGCGCCGACGGCCCCCTCACAGCCCGAGGAGAAGACGGAGTTCTACAGCGAGGACGGCAGCCGGATGGTGAAGGTCTTCGGCGAGAAGCGCGAGGCCTTCCTCTATGACAGCACCGGGGAGGAGGACGCGTTCCTCGCCTTCCTGGCCGAAGGCGCCGAGGCCGTGCAGTTCTCCTCGGACGGGGCCGAAGGCCCGCTGCAGATCCTCGTCACCGTCGTCGACGAGTCCGGCAACAAGTCCTTCAAGCTCTTCGACGCCGACGGCCGCCCGTTCGGGGCGCCGGCGGACTCGGTCAGCCCCGAGAGCCAGCTCGAAGGGTCCGGCGCGTTCAAGGAGCTGGAGGGCGCCGCGCCCGGCTGGCAATAGCCTCGCCGCCCGCGAATCGGGACCCCGCGCCTTCGGGCGCGGGGTCCTTCATTTATGGAGGCGCCTGCGGACGGCGCGGAGGATGTCGGCCTTGAACCGCTCCTGGTCCAACTGGGGCCAGCGCCAGGTGGCGTGGCGCGCGGACGGGGCGATGAAGCGCGAGTGCATCGGCCGCACGAAGCGCTCGTAGAGCCGGAGCGTCTCCTCGAGGTCGACCCGCCTCTCGACGGTGTCGCGCCGGACCCGGCGCAGCAGGCGCATGTCGTCTGGCACATCGATGTACACGCTCAGGTCCAGGCGCCTGCGCAGGGCCGGCTCATGGAGCACGAACAGGCCCTCGACGATGACCAAGGGCTCCGGACGGACCTCCCGGGTCTCGGCGATGCGCGTGTGCGTGGCGTAGTCGTAGACCGGGGCATGCACGGTGCGGCCGGCGCGGAGCAGGTCGAGCTGGCGCACGCACAGGGAGGTCTCAAGGGCTCGCGGATGGTCGAAGTTCAGCGCCTCCCGCGCGTCCCCGGAGGCGCCGTTGTTGTTCTTGTAGTACCAGTCCTGGCAGACCACGGCGGCATGCCCGTGCAGCCCTTCCTTTATATAGGCGGCGAGGCGGGACTTCCCCGAGCCCGAACCGCCGGTGATGCCGAGGACCAGCGGCTTGCGCGACGCCGTCATTTGAGGGCCCTGAGCGGCTCGTCCGAGCGGGTCTCGGCGGAGCGGCGCCCGAGGATCTCCAGGGCCGCGCGGCGGCCGTCGAGCAGGGTCTCCTCCATGAACGAGTACTTCCAGGCCCCCCAGCGGCCTATGGACCAGACGCCCCGCGAGCGCAGGTGGCGCTGGATGGCGCCCACCGCGGGCGTCCGGTCCCTGTCATAGACCACATACCCGGCCGGGATGACGATCCACATGCTCTCCGTGACGCGGTCCGAGCGGCGCAGGAGGCCGGCCCGGCGCAGGCCGTCTACGCACTGCCGCTCCAGCTCCGCGTGGTCGACGCGGGCCCCGGGGCGGCGCGACACCTCGATGTAGAGCGAGGAGCTCCCCCGCGGAGCCAGGTCCCGCGCGAAGTTGCTCATGAAGCCGGCGCGGTAGAACGGGTAGCGCGCCTCTGGGAAATACACCCAGTGCTTGTCCGACACCGCAGGGCGCCCGACGCCGATGTTGAGGTTGTGCACGTCCACCCAGCGCAGGCGAGCGCGCGCGGCGCGGACCGCGGCGGGATGGGGCCCCGAGATGTCGACGAAGTCCTTGAGCGCCATCGTGTTGACCAGGCGCTCCCAGCGCACCTCGCCGACCCCTTCCAGGACGGCGACCTTCTCGGCCAGGTCGACATGCGTGAGCTTGGCCCGCAGGCGCAGCTCCGGCACGCGCGCGGCCAGGGCGTCGGGCAGGGCCTGGCAGCCGCCCCGCACCGGGTAGCGGAAGTGCGCGTTGTAGCCGAAGAAGCGCTTCTGGTCGACCAGGGCCCCGTAGAGGACCTCCTCGGGCTTGGGGCGCGGCAGGAAGCGGCCCTGCCACTCCGTCGTCAGGCGTCCCAGGGGCGTGCGCCAGAGCTTTTCGTTGTAGGGGAACATGAAGCGGCGCGAGATGCCGTCGCCGAAGGCCGCCCGCGACCAGTCCGCGAACGACGGAGCGGCGCCGAGCGGACGCGGGCGGTAGAGGTTGCGGGCGAAGCCGGCCAGGCAGTCGGCCACGGCCGGCAACGGCAGCCCGAAGGTGTTGGCCTGGAACGGGTAGCGGGTGTCGACGCCGTCCGAGTGGATCCAGCTCGAGCGCTCGTGGAGCGCCAGGTTCCCCCGCAAGAGCCCCGTCACCAGGGACTTGCCGTAGGGGTCGTGCAGGTGCAGCAGGTGCCCGGTGTGGTCGAAGAGGAAGTCCCCTTTGCGCTCGGTCCCCGCGCGGCCGCCGGGCTTCTCGGCCTTCTCGGCGACCAGCACGCTCAGCCCCGAGCGCTCGCGGCGCAGGTGATAGGCGGTCGAGAGGCCGGCCAGCCCCCCTCCGATGACGAGCACGTCGACCTTCATGCGCGCATGTCCACCTGGCTGATGAGCCAGGTCACCACGGCCGCCCAGAGCCCGAGCACGCCGTAGATGGCCGCGGCCCAGGGGGTGGCGACGAGGGTCACGAGCCAGGCGCAGGCCGACAGGAAGAGCGCGGCGAAGAGCGACAGGGCGACGATCTGGGCCCGGTTGAACTTCAGCCTCTCCAGGCGCAGCGCGAAGTGGTCCTTGGAGCCCAGGAACGGCGAGCGGCCCTGGGACATCCGCACGGCCATCACATAGAGCGTGTCGTAGATGGGCACGGCGAGGATGAGCAGGGGCGCGTAGACGCCCAGCGGGTTGACCAAAGTGAAGTCGGTGCCCAGCGCCACCGCGGAGAGCGTGAAGCCCAGGAGCATAGAACCCGAGTCGCCCATGAAGATCTTCCGCCTGCTCGAAAGGTTCCAGGGCAGGAAGCCCGCCGAGGCCCCGAGCAGGGCGGCCGCCGCGAAGTTCACATAGAGGTCCTCGGAGGGGAGCGCGATGAGCCAGAAGCCCAGGGCCGCCGCCGCGGCCTGGCTGGCGGCCAGGCCGTCCATGATGTCGATGATGTTGACCGCGTTGGTGATGCCGACCACCCAGAACACGGTCAGGGCCGTGCCGAGGTAGTCCGGATGCAGGAAGCGAATCTTGATGCCGAAGTGTATGAGGGTGAGGGCGGCCAGGGCCTGGACCGCCATCTTGGTCTTCCAGCCCAGGCCATGGGGCTTCTTCAAGTCGTCGACGACGCCCAGCACGAAGACCATGGCCCCGCCGATGAGCACGGCCCTCAGGCGGTACAGGGTCCCGGTGGGGAAGGTGGTGAAGAAGCGGGCGGCGACCAGGGCCCCGGCGAAACCCATCCAGATGGCCACCCCGCCCAGCGCGGGCACGGGGTGCTTGTGCGTCTTGACCTCCGTCTCGGGACGGTCGAGCCAGCCCATGCGCACGGCCGCCAGGCGCACCAGCGGCGTGGCGGAGAAGGAGATGAGGAGGGCCGCCGCCGCGGCGCCGACGATGAGGGCGATGTGGGAGAAGCCGATCATGGCAGGGCGAAGAGCCCGCAGCGCCCGGGGCTCTGGAAGACGGGGACCAGCAGGCGGCCCAGGCCCTCCCACGCCTCGCGGCCGCGCGGGCTGAACGCGAAGACGCCGTAGCCGGAGAGGCGCTCGCCCTCACGGGGGACCGAGAGCAGGTGGGTGAAGCCGGCCTCCCGGAGGCTGCCGCCCAGGCCCGCCGGGTCCGGCGCGGCGTCGGCGAGGCGCACGAAGCGGTTCGGGGCCATCGGCGTCGTCACCTCATGAGGCCGCTCGATGAAATACCCGCGCTGCTCCCCGACCACCAGCACCTTGGCGTCCGGAGGCAGCTCGCGCGTGGCCGCCGCGCAGGCGTAGTAGTCGAACTTCTCCTCGAGGAACTGCCGGCGGGACTTGGCGCCGGTCAGGACTTCGAACGAGCCGAAGAGGACGTTGACGTGCAGGAACAGCGCCAGGTTGGTCCACAGGAGGACCGCGCCTCCGGCGCCCAGCGCCCAGCGCCCGCCGGGCCCGAGGCGCTGCCAGGCCAGCCAGGCGCCGTTGGCGGCGAGCAGGGACAAGAGCGGCACGACCGGGACCAGGAAGCGCAAGACGACGCCGGTGGAGAACCACAGGAGCCAGTGCCCCGCGCAGTAGAGGGCCAGGAAGCCCATCGTCCGCCGCCCCCAGGCGGCCCAGACGGCCAGCGGGAAGGCCGCCACCAGCGGGGCCCAGCCCAGGCCCCCGAGGATGTCGGCGCCGCCGCCGTAGCGCGACGAGCCGGAGGCGGCCAGGGAGGGGAAGGCGACGAGGTCCCTGAGGAAGCTCCCGCCCGGGTGACCGTACTCGGTCAGGACCTTGAAGTAGCCGGCCGCCGCCGCCCCGTCCCAGCCGGTGCCGCGCGCCGGGAAGAGGGCGTAGAAGAACGGGAAGAACGGGTTGCCGACCACGACGAGGTTCTTGAGGAGCCACGGCGCCCCCGCCGCGAAGGCCAGGCCGGAGAAGACCAAGAAGTCGCGCCGCCGCGCCGCCGCGGCGGCCGTGTCCCCGGCGCGCAGCGACTCGGCCAGGCGCCAGGCGAGGAAGAGGGCCAGGAGCGCCGGGGTGATGCCCGCGTAGTACTTCGTCCCGAAGCCCAGGCCCGCGAAAAGCGCCGACAGCGCCAGCCAGCCGCGCGGCGCGTCGTGGTCGGCGGCGTTGGCCCGCCAGCGCATGAAGGACATCACCGCCGCCGTGACCCAGAGCATCACATGGGTCTCGACGTAGGCCGTCGGCGCCAGCAGCATGACGCCCGTATGGGAGACCGTCAGCAGGCAGGCCAGCAGGACGACGACGATGGGGGCCTCGCGCTTGCCCATCTCGAAGAGCCACCAGGCGGCGAGGAAGGCGGCCAGCCAGCCGAAGAGCTGGGACAGCGTGTCCGACCCGAGCAGGGCGGCCAGCGTGAACAGCATCTCGCCGTTCTGCGGGAAGTTGGAGAAGACCAGGTCGGGGCGGTTCCAGAGCCCGCCGTCGCGCGCGTACCCTGCGGCCAGCGGCAGGTGATAGACCAGGGAGTCGTACTGGTGGGGCGGCACCCAGGACAGCCAATAGAGGGCGGCGAAGAGGGCGAGGAGCGCGGCCGTCATCAACGGCCGCTCGCGCAGGATGTTCCGGTTGGCCCCCAGCGAGGTCCATAGGTCGGCCAGCTCGGTGAAGCCCACCACCCAGAACGCGCCCAAGAGCGCGATGACGGCCCAGCCGCGCAGCAGCCCGACGGCCCCCAGCATGAACAGCCCCTGGGTGAGCAGGCCCAGTCCCAGGGTCGCTCCGACCAACGTCCGCTCGGACTCAGAGAGGCCGCGCACCTCGAAGCGCCGCAGGAGCAGGCGCCCGCAGCCCGCCACCGTGAAGGAGACGAGCACCAGCAGGGCGGTGGCGACCAGCCCCGGGGCCAAGGCCAGGCTGAAGGCCTGGAGGCAGACATGCAGGCCGAGCGCGCCGGCGAAGCAGGCGGCCAGGGTCAGCCAGCGGTCGCTCACGCGGCGCGCCCCGGCTTCTTGGGCCTGAGGCTGGGGTGGACGTACACGCCGAGCTTGGCCAGCAGGACCCAGCCCATGACGCCCAGGGTGGACAGGCCGTAGACGCAGCTGCGCCGGAAGCTGATGGAGGAGGCCTCTTCGAAGTAGCGCGCGGCGACGGGGATGTCGCCGAGCCGGAACCCGTGGTAGGCGGCCTGGTGCAGGAACTGCTGGTCGAACACGAAGTCGTCCGAGTTGTCCTCCCAGGGGACCGACTCCAGGAGCCGGCGCGAGTAGGCCCGCAGGCCGGAGTGCCACTCGCCCAGGTTCTGCCCGGCCCAGAAGTTCTCCGTGACGCTGAGCAGCCGGTTGAACAGGTACTTCCACCACGGCATCCCGCCGGCCAGGGCCTCGCGCCGCGAGCGGATGCGGTTGCCGCAGACCATGTCGATGACGTCGTCGGCGATGAGCCCGGCCAGGTAGGGCGTCAGGCGCGGGTCGTACTGGTAGTCCGGGTGGACCATGATGACTACGTCGGCGCCGCGCTTGAGGGCCTCGCGGTAGCAGGTCTTCTGGTTGCCGCCGTAGCCCGTGTTCTTCTCATGGACTATGGTGGTCAGCCCCAGGCGGCGGCTGAGCTCGGCGGTCTTGTCCTTGGAGCAGTCGTCGACCAGGATGATTTCGTCGGCGATGCCGGGCGGCAGGGTCTTCACGGTGACCTCGAGGGTCTTCTCCGCGTTGTAGGCCGGCAGGACGACGATGACCTTCTTCCCTTTGACGCTCAACAGGACCCCCGAAGGGCATCGAATTCGAATGGAAAAGGTAACATATTTCCATGTCAGTCATCTGTGACCGGCCCATCCGGCGCGCCGCGCTGGTGGCCGTCCTGCTGACGCTGGGAGCGGCCGCGCGCGTCGGCTACGCCGTCCTGTTCCCCCCCGGCGGCCGGGGCTCGCCCATGCCCGACCTCGACGGCTATGTCGGGCTGGGCGCCTCGGTGGCCGGCCGCGCCGCCCTGCTCGACGAGGAAGGCCGCCCCAGCGCCCTGCGCGAGCCGGTCTATCCCATCCTGCTCGGCGCCGCCTTCAAGCCCTTCGGCGTGGGGCTCCCGGCCGTCGTCCTGGTGAACCTCCTGCTCAACCTGGCCGCCCTGCTGGTCCTGATGCGCATCGGAGACGAGCTCTTCGGCCCGGAGACGGGGCTGGCCGCGCTGGCCATCGGAGCCTTCTACCCCGCCTTCATCTTCTACACGGCGCAGCCGCTGCGCGAGTCCGCGCTGACCCTGGCTTCCACGGGCTGCGTGGCGATGCTGCTGCGCGCCGGCCGCCTGGACCGTCCGGGCCCCTGGGCGGCGGCCGGCGCCGCGTCCTCTTTGGCCGCCCTGCTCAACACCGTCTATCTCCCGTTCGGGCTGGTCGTCGCCCCTCTGGGCGCCCTCATACAGGGCCGCCGGGAGCCCAGGAAGGCCGTCCTGCGCTGCGCCGCCTTCCTCGCAGCCTTCCTGGCCTGCTACGCGGCGTGGCCGGCGCGCAATTACGCGCAGTTCGGGCGCTTCATCCTCGGCTCCACCGCCGCGGGAGGGAGCTCCTTCTACACCTACCTCATCGTCCCGCAGGAGCTGGGCGGCCTGCCCGAGCAGACCGCCATAGCCAGGGCGGATCCCGTCGCCCAGGCCGCCCTGGGACTGGACCGCGCCGAGCGGGAGTCCTACTTCTGGCGCGCGGGGCTCAAGAAGGTCGCCCAAGAGCCGCTGCGCTTCCTGCGCCTGGCGGCCTGGCGCTTCTTCATAGACATCTGGCGCATCGTCCCGCGGGACAGGCCGGGCGCCCAGAGCCACGGGCGCCGTCTGCTGGTGGCCGCCTCCGTCCTCTCCGACGGCTGGCTGCTGCCCGCCGCCGCCGCGGGCGTGCTCCTGGCCGGGGCGTCAGCGCCGGGGGTGTTCTGGGGCTACGCGCTGGTGGCGTCGGTCAACGCGGTCTACTCGCTGGTGCTGACCAGCATCCGCTACCGGGTGGCGTCGATGCCCTGGGTCATCCTGCTGGCCGCCTACGCCCTGGTGCGCCTGCTCAGCCGAAGAGCCGGACCTTCAGCAGCCACCACAGGGCGATGACGCCGTCGCGCCAGCGGATCTTCTTGCCCTCTTCGGCCGAGCGCGGCCGGTAGGAGATGGGCACCTCGACGATGGCGTGCCCGCGCCTGAGGACCTTCCCCGTCACCTCGGGACAGAACTCGAAGCCTTCGCAGCGCAGCTCGATGTCCTTGAGCACGCCGGCCTTGAACACCTTGTAGCAGGTCGGCTCGTCGGTGAGCGCGGAGCCGAACAGGAGGTTCGTGGCCAGGGTGACCACCTGCCCGCCCCAGAAGAAGGCGAAGGAGTGGCGCGTGTAGTTCGGGTGCAGGGTGCGCGAGCCGTAGACCACCTCGGCGCGGCCCTGCCGGATGGGCTCGAGCAGGGCGGCGTAGTCGGCCGGGTCGTACTCGAGGTCCGCGTCCTGGATGAGGACCACGTCGCCCGTGGCGGCCGCCAGCCCGGTGCGGATGGCGGCGCCCTTGCCGCGGTTGCGCTCGTGGCGGATGGCGCGCAGGCTGGGGATGGAGAGGCCCGAGAGGACCTGCCCCGTGCCGTCCGAGGAGCCGTCGTCCACGACGACGAGCTCGAGCTCGAGTCCCGGGTTGCTGTCGACGACGGCCCGCAGGCACTTCTCGATGGTCGCGGCCTCGTTGAAGGCCGGGATGATGACGCTCACCTTCATGGGCGCAATCGTACCATTGTTGCGGCGAGCGCGGACCGCGCTCAGCGCAGGGCGGCGGCCTCGGCCTCGTCGATGAGGACCGGCGGGACCTTGGCCCTGCGCACGGGCAGGACGCGCACCGGCGTGTCGCGCCCCTGCATGCCGAGGACATTGCCCGCCAGGAAGTACGCCCCCCGCGCGCGCACGCGCGGGTCCTCTCCGTAGTCGCGGGCACGCCCCAGCGCGGCGACCGTCCGGCATTGGCCCGAGCAGGTGAACGCTGGGCCGGTGGTGGGGTCGTAGGACGGCCCCGCCTGCTCCGTGTCGTAGAACTGCGGGAGGAAGACGACGGTCCCGTCCGAGAGCGTCGTCCTGACGATCGCCACGCCGAATTTGATCGACGGCGCCCAGCCCTTCGGCTGAGCCTCGCCGGAAGCGGCGAAAGCGGCGCAGAAGCGCTTGCCGGCCTCGTCGAGCTTCGCGCCGCCACACGACTCGTAGTAGTCGTCCCGCGCGGGGGCCGCGCGCTCGTGCAGCGAAGCGCTGCCGGGGGCCGGCTCGAGCCGCGAGAGGACGCCCCCGTCGTCCCGGAGCGACAGCTCCTCGTCGATGCCGGGGTTGACCATGTCCGAGGCATGGACCAAGGCCCAGTCCCCGCCGGGGGCCAGCCTGAGGATGCGGTGCTCGGGCGCGGCGGGGAGCTCCTTATCGACGGTGAAGGCCAGGCGGAGCTCCCGCTCCGTGCCCGACACCGCGAGAAGGGGGATGGACGACGCGATGCCCTGCTCCAGGGGCTCGAAGCCGTTAGGCAACGGACCGAAGTCCGGAGGATACGCCAGCCGCTGGAGCTCGCCGCCCTGCGCCTTGAACAGGCCGTCGGCGCTCAAGAAGAACACGGTCTTCGTCTTGACGTCCCAGGCGAGGTCGACCGGGCAGTGCGGGGTGGTCCGCACGGCGGTCTCCTTGCCGGTTGCGGGGTCGTAGACGTTCCAGAGGCAGTTCTGGCGGATGACCGTGAACGAAAGCACCTGCGGCGTCCCGCCGGCCTGCGCGCTCGAGGCGCAAAGGCCGAGCGAGGATGCGGTCAAGACTGCCGACAGCGCGAATCTAGTCATCCCATGAGGCTAGCAAACTGCCGGGCCCGCCGCGCGGCGCCTACGGGAGCAGCCCGGGGATGTCTTCCAGGCACGCGGCGCGCACGCCCGGGCGCAGGGCGGGGAATGCCTCTTCGCGCGAGGCCAGGCCGATGACGACGGCGTCCGTCTTATAGCGGCGCACGGCCCGCGCCAGGCGCTCGAGCGGGACGCCCATCTCTGGGCGGAGCGTGCGCGTCGCCTTGGCCTCGAGGAGGGTGAGCCGGGCCGGGCCGGCCGGCACCACGAAATCGACCTCCAGGCCCTGTTCGTCCCTGAAGAAATAGAGCTCGCGCCGCCGCCCCCGGTTGAGCTGGGCCTTGGCGATCTCGGAGGCGACGAACCCCTCGAAGACGGCGCCGGCGAACGGGGAGCGCGACAGGGCCGACGGGGATTCTATCCCCAGCAGATGGCACAAGAGCCCGGGGTCGGCAAAATAGACCTTGGGCGACCTAATGAGGCGCTTGCCGAAGTTCTCGAAATAGGGAGGGACGACGAGGACCTGGGCGGTCACTTCCAGGATGCTCAGCCACTGCCCCACCGTAGGGACCGACACCCCCAGCGGCGCCGCGATGTCCGTCTTGTTGAGCACTTGTCCGCTGCGGCTGGCCAAGAGCGACAGGAAGCGGCGGAAAGCGACGAGGTCCCGGACCGCCGTCAATCCCCGGACGTCGCGCTCGAGGTAGGTCTGGATGTAGGACTGGAACCAAAGAGCCGCGCCGCGCGGCCGCGCCAGCGCCTCGGGGAACCCCCCCTTTAACCAGGAGACGCGGGGATCCTCCTGCAGCGAGAAGGGCCAGAGCTGGAGGATGGCGGCCCGGCCGGCCATCGACTCCGTGACGCCCCGCATCAGCGGGGCCTCCTGGGAGCCCGTCAGGAGCCAGGCGCCCTTGCGCGAAGGAGCGCGGTCGACGCGCGCGCGGATGTAATTGAGGAGTTCAGGGGCGTTCTGGATCTCGTCCAGGATGACCGGCGGGCGCAGCGCGTCGAGGAAGGCCCGGGGGTCCGCGCGCACCCGGGAGACGACGTCCGGGTCTTCCAGCAGCGCGTACGACGCCCCCGGGAACACGCGCCGGAGGAGGGTCGTCTTCCCGGAGCGGCGCGGCCCGGTGACGATGACGGCGGGGAAGGCCCGCGCCGCGCGGCGCAGGGTCGGCTCCAAGCGGCGGGGCCTGAGCGGCATATGAGTATTATAAACTATAACTTTATAAAACTCAATACCCGGTCATGCCGCGCGGCGGGCGACGAGGATGACGTTGAGGCCCAGCTCGAAGGTGCGGCATTCCTCGACGACGAGCCCCGCCTCGCGCGCCCAGCCGGCCAGCAGCTCCGCGCTCATACGAAAGTCGCGGTGCTCGTCGGCCTCCACGTCCTTGACCAGCCCCGTGCGCACCAGCCACTCGTGCAGGCGGATGCCCGAGCGCGACGGGGTGGTGACGATGAGGCGCCCGTCGCCCGTCAGGCAGCGCCGGGCCTCGCGCAGGACGATCTTCGGGTCGTCGACGTGCTCGATGACGGCCAAGGAGGTGATGAGGTCCAGGCTCCCGTCGGCGAAGGGCAGCGGCTTCATGATGTCGCCGCGCACCAGGCGCAGCGTCCCGTCGGTCTTGTCCGTCAGCCCGATGTCCAGGCCCCAGGCCTCCTTCGCCAGGTCCCGGTTCTTGCGCAGGAACGGGTAGGTGCGGTGGCAGCCCAGGTCCGCCCAGCGGCGCGCGGGCCTCAGGTGCGGGGTGACGGCGGCGTATCTCAGACGGTGGATGAGGGCTTCGACGAGCTGATTCAAGGGGGCGTTAGTATAACATTTCGCCGTTTCGTATCATTCCGGCATGCCCGACGACGACCGCGCCGGCTTCCGGCGGGAACTCGCCCTGGTCGCCCTGGTCCTGGTCGTCCTGCGCTTCGCCGGCGCGCACTACGGCCTGCCCGGGGTGTTCAACGCCGACGAGCCCCACCACGTGAACATCGCCGTCTCCTTCGGCCGGGGCTCCCTCAACCCGGGCATGTTCAAGTACCCCACCCTGTGGATGTACGTGCTGTTCGGGGCCTACGGCCTGTTCTTCCTGGGCTGGTCGGGCCTGGGCCTGCGCGCCGGGGTGCGGGCCTTCGGCCACCTCTTCGCCTGGAAGCCCGCCGCGTTCTACCTCATAGGACGCCTGCTGGCGGGCGCCGCCTCCGTCGCCGCCGCCTTCGGGGTGCTCAAGGCCTCCCGGACGGTCTCCGGCGCACGCGCCGGGCTGTGGGCCTTCGCCGTCATGGCCGCCTCCTACCCCGCCACCGAACTGGCCTGGTCCTGCAAGCCCGACAGCCTCATGCTCGCCCTCTCCGCCTTCGCCTGGGAGCGCGCCGTCTCTGACCAGGCCGGCGGGGGCCCGGCGGCGCTGCGCGCGGCCGCCCTCCTGACCGGGCTGGCCGTCTCCACCCAGTACACCGCCGCCCCGCTGGCGGCCGCCCCCGTCCTCGCCGCCCTGCTCTTCGCCCCGGCCGGCGGGAAGCTCCGGGCCCTGGCCGAGACGGCCCTGCTCGGCGCGGCCGGCTTCGCCCTCGGCTCCCCCTACGCCCTGGTCGAGCGCGCCGCTTTGCTGCGCGACCTTGGCGACCATGTGACGGTCAACTTCTACTCCGACCCCATCGGCCTCAGGGCCCTCGGGCAGCTGGGCTGGTTCTCCGGCTTCGCCCCGCTGAGCGCGCTCCTCGTCGGCGCCGGCGCCGTCTCCCTGTGGCGCCGCGCCCCGCGGCTGGCCCTGCTGTTGTGCCTGCCGCCGGCGCTGCACCTCTTGAGCCTGATGCGGGCCAGCACCGGGATGCTGGAGCGCTACTTCTTCGCCTCGGTGCCGGCCGCCGCCATGCTCGCCGCCGAAGGCGTCGAGGCCTTGGCCCGCGCCCTCAAGGCCCCGCTGGCGTCCCCCGCGTCCCGGGCGGCCGTCCTGGCCCTGCTGCTCCTGCCCGGAGCGGGGAAGGCCGCGGCGCTCTGGCGCGACTTCATGCGCCCGGACACCCGCCTGGCCGCCGCGCGCTGGGTCGAGGCGAACATCCCGGCGGGGACGGCGCTGGTCATCGGCGACGAGACGGACAACCCGCCGCTCAAGCCCTCCCGGGAGAACCTGGAGCGCCTGCTGGCCAAGGCCCGTTCGTTCGGGCATCCCAAGGCCCGGCTCTTCGAGCTGATGCTCGAGGCCCACCCCGGGGGCGGCTACGACATCTTCCGGATGTCGCGGGAAGCCCTGTCGATCGACACCGGCCCCGAGCACCGGCGCCTGAGCGAGGAGGCGCGCGAGACCATCCCCGTGTCGGGCGGCTTGGCGGCGCTGCGCGCGAAGGGCGTGACGGTGGCGGTCTTCTCCACCTACGGCATCGGCCGCGTCACGCCCGACTACAAGCGCTTCGTGGAAGAGGTGGTCGGCGCGGGCCACGTGCTGGCGGAATTCGAGCCGGCCGGCGGGCTCAAGGGACCCCGGGTCAGGGTCGTCTCGATCGCGCCCGCTCCTTCTCGAGGATGATCTCGGCGATCTTCGCCGCCACCCAGAAGCCCAGCAGCTGGACCCCCAGCGCCGTCAGCACCGCCCCGACGATGGGGGCCACCCAGTACTCGCCGGAGATGTGCCCGGTCCTCAGATAGCTCCCCAGCGGGCCCGCGTTCGCGGCCACGCCCACGACGAAGGACGCCGCCGCGAGGCCGGGAAGGACGCGCGTCATCGCCCCCAGCCGCCCGGGGCCCACCGGGGCTCCTCGGCGGTCCCGATGGATGACCCCGACCAGGGACTGGGCCACCAGGCCCAGGGGGACCAGGAAGACGGCCAGGGCGAAGGCCACGGCGATGAGGACGAAGCGGAAGTACATCCACGGCTCGGGGCCGGAGCGCAGCACCGAGGCCAGCGGGGACGACGGCCCGCCCAGGGGGAAGACGAAGAGCAGGGCGGCCAGGGTCAGGAAGCCCGCCGAGGCCCAGCCGAAGACGCGCTGCGGGCGGTAGACCAGGGCGGTCTCCAGGATGACGCGCAGGAAGTTCACCCCGTCGCAGAGCGGACAGAGCTTCGACGCGCCGACCCGCTCGGCGTAAGGGACCGGGACCTCGCCGATGGACAGCGCGGGGTCGAGCAGGGCCCGGGCGCTCATCGCCGGCGTGAAGCACATGCCCTCGGGCAGCGGGGCCATGCGCTCGTAGGCCTCGCGGCTGAGCACGCGGATGCCGCTGGCCACGTCGCTCACCTCGTCCACGCCCGCCAGCCGGAGCAAGGAGCGGAACAGCCTGTTGCCGGCCTCGCGCACGGGGGGCATGCAGGCGCCCTCGTGCAGGCGCGCGCCCACCACGACGTCGAGCCCCTCGGCGCGCGCCTTGGCCAGCATCCCCGGCAGGCAGGCCGGGTCGCAGGTCCCGTCGGCGTCGAGGAAGGCCAGCCATTCGCCCCGGGCGGCCTCGAAGCCGGTGGCGAGCGCCGCCCCGTAGCCGCGGTTGCGCCCATGGGAGAGGACCGTGACGCCGGCCACCGCCCGGGCCTCCGCCAGGGAGCCGTCGCTCGACCCGTCGTCGACGGCGATGACCTCCGCCGCCGCCCCCATCCCCCGGACGGCCGCCAGGCAGGCGCAGAGCACGCGGCCGACGCAGCCCTCTTCGTCGTAGAAGGGGACGACGACGGAGAGGGTCACTTCGCGGGGGGCTTCGGGCATGCGTCGTACTTGGGGACCTTGATCGGGCCCCAGCGCCACATCAGGTATTCGCTGACCGAGCGCAGGACGTTGAGGCCGTAGCTGACCACGTTGACCCCGCACTTCTCCGTGCCGTAGTAGGTGGGGATGGGGAGCTCCGAGACCCTGAGGCCGGCGATCTTGAACTGGATGATGATGTCGGTGTCGAAATGGTAGTCGTCGGCGCAGAGCTCGAAGGGGATCTTCTTGAGCGCCTCGCAGCTGAAGAGCCGGAAGCCCGAGTGGAACTCGGAGAGGTCCATGCCCAGCGCCCAGTTCTCCACCGCGGTCAGGAACTTGTTGCCCAGGAACTTGTAGAGCGGCATGCCGCCGGCCAGCGGCAGGCCGGCGATGCGCGAGCCGAAGACCATGTCGGTGACCCCCTTCTCGAGCGGCTCGAGCAGGGAGGGGATCTTCTCGGGCGCGTACTGCGCGTCGCCGTGCAGCATCACGACGATGTCGAAGCCCGAGTCGATGGCGTGGCGGTAGGCCCGCTTCTGCGAGCCGCCGTAGCCGCGGTTGACCTCGTTGCGGTAGACTTCGAGCTTGTCGAGGCCCTTGGCCTCGCGGTAGCCGACCCCGATGAGCCAGGTGTTGTCCGGGCTGGCGTTGTCGATGACGAAGATCTGGCGAACCTTCTCCTTGATCTCGGCGGGGATGCGGTCGAGGACGACCGGCAGGGTGTAGGCCGCGTTGTAGGCGGGGATGAAGATGGCGATCTTGGGCTGCTGGCTCACGGGCGCGCGCCCTCCATGAGGCGGATGCCTTCCTCGAGGCCGACGCGCGGCGACCAGCCGGGGAGGGTCGGCCCGTCCGGAGGGGCCATCACCTCGCGGGCGCGGTACGGGCGCGCCCCCCAGGACACCTCGAGCGCCCGGCCGCCGGAGCCCCGCCAGGCCTCCACGACCTCGCGCAGGGTCCTGGGGCGGCCGCCCGCCACGCAGAAGGACTCCAGGCGCCCGTCCGGGAGCCCGGCGGCGCGCCGCTGGGCGGCGAGGAACGCCTCCACCGCGTCGTCGACGAAAACCGGGTCGAGGCGCTGTTCGCCGGGGCTCATCGCCAGGCGCTCGCCGCGCGCCGCCGCCTCGCGCAGCAGGGTGAAGAGCTTCCGGCGCGGGTCCCCGGGCCCGTAGGTGTCGGTCAGCTCCAGGGTGACGGCGCTCAGGCCGTGGGCCGAGGCGTAGAAGCGCAGCAGCTCGCCGAAGGCCCGCTTGGTGGCCGCATAGAGGGAGGCGGGCTCGTCGCGGCCCGCGCCCAGGCGCACCCAGGCGGTGGACGCGTTGACCAGGCGCCGGACGCCCGCGCGCGCCATGGCGTCGAGCAACAACAGAGGCCAGCGCAGGTTCGAGTCGGCCAGGCGCGCGGCGTCCTGCGGGGAGTGCTCGGCCACGAAGCAGGCCGCCAGGTGGAAGACCACGTCGGGCCGCGCGGCCGCGAGGACGGCGTCGAAGGCCTCGGGGGTCTCGGCGGGGCGGTGCAGGACGACGGACCCGGCCGCGGGGCCGAGCGGGCCGGCGTCTGAGGAAGGCCGCGCGACAGCATGGACCTCCCAGCCCTCGGCGGCCAGGCGCCGGGCCAGGCGCGAGCCCAGGAATCCCGTGGCCCCGGTGACGAGCGCGCGGCTCAAGCGCCCCCCCGCAGCCGGAACGGCGAAGCGAAGTCGGCCAGCGCGGGGAAGGCCCGGTCGCGCGCGGACAACGGGCCCACGGGCAGCGGCCAACGCACGCCGGCAGAGTCCCAGCGCACCCCGCGGTCATGGCGCGGGGCGTGCTCGGCGCTGGAGAGGTAGCACATGGTCGCCCCGCCGCGCAGCGCCTGGAAGCCGTGGGCGACCCCCGGGGGGATGAGGACGGCGTTGCCCTTGCGCGCGCTCAGGCGCAGCGCCTCCGCGCGCCCGAAGCGCGGCGAGCCGCGGCGCAGGTCGACGAGGACGTCGTAGGCCTCGCCCGAGACGCACCAGACCAGCTTGGCCGCGGCGTGGGGCGGGACCTGGAAGTGCAGGCCGCGCACCGCGCCGGCGCGCGTCTGCGACCAGAACGCCTCGCGAAAGCGCGCGCTCAGGCCCAGGCGCGCGAAGGTCCCGGCGTGGAACGGCTTGGCGAAGGAGCCCCGCGCGTCCCGGGCGTACGGCACGCGGAGCTCGAAGGCCCCCGGGCAGCGCAGCGGCCGCGCCGTCAACGCCAGACCTTCCAGGGCGCGCGGCCCCGCTCCCAGAGGTCCTCGAGGTGGGTGCGGTCGCGCAGGGTGTCCATCATCTGCCAGAAGCCGGTGTGGCGGTACGCGGCGAGCTGGCCGCGCCGGGCGAGGGATTCCAGCGGCTGCTTCTCCCACAGCGTGGCGTCGCCGGCCACCGCGTCGATGGCCTTGGGGCTGAGCACGAAGAAGCCGGCGTTGACCCAGCCGCCGCCGTCGGCCGGCTTCTCGGTGAACCCCGTGACCCGCGTGCCGCGCATGCGCAGCGCGCCGAAGCGCGCCGGGGGCTGCACGGCGGTCACCGTGGCCAGCCGCCCGTGGCGGCGGTGGAAGGCGACCAGCTTGGTGATGTCCACGTCGCCCACGCCGTCGCCGTAGGTGAAGCAGAAGTCCTCTTTAAGGAGCGCCCGGGCGCGCCGGAGGCGACCGCCGGTCTGGGTCTCGAGGCCCGTGTCGAGCAAAGTCACCTTCCAGGTCTCGGCCCGGCTGCGCCGGACCGACACCTCGTTCTTGGCCAGGTCCACGGTCATGTCCGAGGAGTGCAGCGCGTAGTCGACGAAGAACTCCTTGATGAGGTGGCCCTTGTAGCCGCACAGGACCACGAAGTCGTTTATCCCGTGGGCCGAATAGATCTTCATGATGTGCCAGAGGATCGGCATCCCGCCGACCGTCACCAGGGGCTTCGGGCGCACCGAGGTCTCCTCGCTCAGGCGAGTCCCCATCCCTCCGGCCAGGATAACCGCTTTCATAGGAAGCGCCCCCATTGTAGCCGCATCACCGTCCCTGCGCCAGGCCGGGCATCCCAATAGCCCCCATGGTACCCGGCACGGCGGGGCTACCGCCCCGCCAGGCCGGGCATCCCAATAGCCCCCATGGTACCCGGCACGGCGGGGCTACCGCCCCGCCAGCCACGACCACAGGCGCTCCAGGCCCTGCGGCAGGCCGGTGGCGGGCCGCCAGCCCAGCTCGCGCCCGATGAGGCGGATGTCCGACACATAGACCTTCTGGTCCCCCGGCCGCCAGGCGCCCCAGGACACGGGCAAGCGCCGGCCGGAGCGCGCCCCGATCCAGGCCAGCAGCTCGCGCAAGGACAGCGTGCTCCCCGGCCCGCCGCCGACGTTGTAGATGCGTCCGGCGGCCTTCCCCCGGCGCAGGTAGGCCGCCTCGAAGGCGCCGACCAGGTCCTCGACGAAGAGCGCGTCGCGCACCTGGCGCCCGTCGCCGTAGACGGTCACGCCCTTGCCGGCCAGCGCCTGCTTCATGAAGTGCGCCAGCCAGCCCTGGTCCTCGTTGCCGTGCTGGTGCGGGCCGTAGATGCAGGACTGCCGGAACACCACGGTGGGCAGGCCGTAGATGCGCCGGTAGTCGCGGAAGTACTGGTCCGCCGCGCCCTTGGAGCAGCCGTAGGGCGAGTGGAAGTCGATGGGCTCGGCCTCGGACACTCCCTTGGGCAGGCCCACGTACGACCAGCGCCCGCGGCGCAGGGCGACCTTCACGTGCTCCATGCCGCCGTAGACCTTGTTGGTGGAGGAGTAGAGGGTGAAGGGCTTGCGGCCCGACTTGCGCACGGCCTCGAGGATGTTGAGGCTGGCCAGCGCGTTCTTCTCGAAGTCCGTGCGCGGGTCCTCCACCGAGGTGGTCACGGCCACCTGGGCCGCCAGGTGCAGCACCAGCTCCAGGCCGTCGCGGCGCGCGCGCACCCAGCGCTCGGCCAGGGCCCCGTCGCGCAGGTCGCCCCGGACGAAGTCCACGGCGCCCTGGCGCTTGAGCCAAGCGATGTTGGACTCGGTCCCCTTGCGCGAGAGGTCGTCGAGCACGCTGACCCGCCAGCCCTTCGCCATGAAGCGGTGCGCGGCGTTTACTCCGATGAACCCGGCCCCGCCCGTTATGAGAACCCTGCGTTTCATGTCAGCCTCTCCTCTTGTACACGTCGACCGTCGGGTTGCCGTAGGTCTGCCCGAAGGGCAGCTCCAGGCCCCGCGGCGCGCGCGGCGAGAACCGCTTGACGAGCTCGTAGCGCGACAGGGTGGGCCCCGCCGCGACGCGGTCGTCGTAGGTCGGATGCGTCAGCACCAGCCACTCGGGCAGCGCCGCGTCGGCGGGGAGGCCCGCGAAGACCTCGGGCTGGATGAAGCTCAGCCGGTAGCGGCTCCAGCGGAAATATGGGGCGTTGGAGGGCTGGGGCAGGCGCAGCAGGCCCAGCTCGGCGCCCGCGGGGACCTCGGCCTCCAGCCAGTCGCCGGCCGCGTCGCGCGTCGAGCGCCCGGGCCGGTCGGCGGCCAGGTTGAAGTCGAGCACCGCGCTCTGGACGCCGGCGAAGAGGGCCGCGCAGGCGGCCGCCGCCAGCCCGGCCCGCCCGAATCGCGCCGCCGCCGCCCCCGCCAGCAAGAGCCCCAGCGGCAGGCCGGCGAGGTAGCGGACCGCGTCCATCTGGACGGCGTGGGGGAGGATGGCGTAGGCGGCGACGAAAGGGAGGAAGCCGGCCAGCGCCAGGCGCAGCACGGGGTCCTTCTGCCGGAACCCCCACGCCGTCCCCACGGCCAGGGCGGCGTAGACCGGCAAGGTCAGGGCGCGGGGAAGGCCCAGGCTCAGGAGCCTGCCGACCTGGGCCAGGCTGAAGGGGGCCGAACGCCCGACCTCGCCCAAGGCCGCCAGAGTGGTGCGCGGCTCGGTGAGCAGGTACGGTGTCCCGGCGAGGAAGGCGAGGATGAAGGCGCCGGCGGCCTTGGCCGTCCAGAGCGCCTCGCCGCGCCAGGGCTTCCCGCCGGCCAGGCGCAGGCCCGCCGCCGCCGCCACGATGAGGCAGGCCAGGCCGTGGTGGGCCACCGCCGCCATCGCCAGTCCCGCGGCGGCGCCGGCGGCCACGCCCCAGCGCGCGTCGTCGCGGCGCAGCAGCTCGGCGGCCAGGGCGAAGGCCGCCAGGGTGCAGAAGGTGCCCATGATGTGGGGCTTCATGTAGGAGGCCTGCATCACGACGCCGGGGCTGGCCGCCCAGAGCGCCGCCGCCGCCAGCCCTGCCGCAGCCCCGAAGTGGCGGCGCCCCAGGAAGGCCAGGAGGGCCGTCACCGCCAGATAGAGGGCCCCCGAGAAGGTGCGGCCCAGCCAGTAGAGCCAGGCCAGCTGCGCGGGGTTTTCCATGTAGTAGGCGACGCCGGGGACCAGGGCCGCCGGGGTCAGCGCGGCCCCCAGGCCGATCCAGGCCGCCAGCCCGTAGATGTAGGCGCCCCCGTAGAAGTAGATGCGCGGGTTGAGCCCCTCCCGGGTCGGGCGCAGGCGCGCCACCGCGTTGAGGATGTTGGGCTCGTCCTCGTGGCCCGAGCGCATGTAGAACGAGCGCGCCGAGTCGAGCAGGGCGTCGGGGACCTCGGTCCAGCCGGCCGGCACCTCGGCCCGCCCGGGGAACCCGTAGCTCCAGGAGCTCGGGTTGAGCAGGATGTCCTTGCCCAGCCGCGCGTGCAGGTCGCGCCAGCTCGATTCCAGGCGGGCGCGCAGCGCTGGCGTGTCGGCCTCCGGGCCCAGCACGCGCGCGATGCGCGAGGCGTCGGGCAGGCACCAGGCCGCCCCCCAGAAGGCCAAGACGGCGGCCGCCACGACCAGGACCAGGCCGCTCAGACGCTGCGCCGTTCGACCTCCTTGTGGATGCGGAACAGCCGCACATAGGAGCGCAGGTTCTCGATGAGCCGCATCGAGGAGCGCCCCTTCTTCACGCCGTAGTCATAGACGAAGGGCACCTCGCGCACCGTCCCCATCCACGGGCGCAGGCGGATGAGCATCTCGGCGTTGCAGGCGAAGCCGCCCACGCTGGTGAAGGCGTCGCCGTCGGCGGCCAGCGCCTTCTTGAGCGGCCCCGCCCGGTAGACCCGGTAGAAGATGCTGTAGTCGCGCGCGCCGGGGACCGGGCAGATCCAGCGCAGCAGGGCGTTCGCGGCCAGGCTCATCACCACGCGGTGCAGGGGGAAGCGCCGGTACGCCCCGCCCGGCACATGGCGCGAGGCGATGACCACGCCGCAGGGCGGGACCAGGGCCTCGAGCATGGCGGGCAGGACGGCGGGGTCGCTGGTCCCGTCGCCCTCGATGATGGCCACGGCGTCGTCGTCGTCGGCGCCGGCCACGGCCGCGCGCAGGCCGGTGAGGAAGACCTGGGCGATGCCGCGGTTGACCCCGTGGCTGAGCGGCGTGAGCGGGAAGCGCCCGGCCAGCCGGGCGAGGACGGCGGCCGTGTCGTCGCGGGAACCGTCGTCGACGACGAAGGCCCGCCAGGGCCGGCCCAGGGCGGCCAAGGACGCGCTCAGGCGGGTGACCAGGGCCTCGAGGTTGCGGCCCTCGTTGTAGGCGGGGATGACGAGCCGCAGCGGGATGGCGCTCACGAGGGGCTTCCCATGACCTCAGAGAATAGCGGTTTGCCCCCGAGCTGACAACGCAGGGCCGCCGCACCGCAGACCGCCAGCAGGACCGTCAGCGGGAAGGCCGGCGCGACGTAGCGCGGCAGACCCATCGTGAAGACATGGATGTTCATGTAGAGGACCTGGCCGGCGACGACCAGGGCCCGGGGGTCGCGCCTCAGGCTCCAGGCCCCCCAGAGCGCGCAGAGCAGGACCCCCAGCTCCAGGGCCTTGCCGGCCGCCTTCGCCGCCACGCCCCCCCACGCCCCGCGCGCCGCGTACGCCGACACGGCCTCGTCGAAGCCCAGGGCGCGCTCCGCCCAGGCGCCCCGGAACCAGAGCACGGGCAGGCGGCGCAGGCAGAGCCCCGCGTAGCGCAGGGGGTCCGCCGCGATGTTCGCGACGGCCAGCGTCTTCGAGGCCGGCCCGATGCGCGGGTCCTTGGCGAAGAAGTAGGTCTTGAGCGGCTCGGGGAGGTTCTCGTCGGGCTGGACGCCCTCCACCGAGGTGGAGCCCTGCCAGAGCATGTGCCAGCCCATCCCGTCCTCGAAGGGGACGACGCGCCCGAAGAGGGCCAGGTTGCGCGCCGACCAGGCCGCGGTGAAGGTGTAGGCGCACAGGACCAGCACGCCGGCCCGGCGCAGGACGCCGGGCCCGGGGCGGACCAGCACGAGGCCGGCGGCCAGCACGGGGGGCCAGACCAGCAAGGTCGAGCGCGTCACCAGGCTCAGGCCCAGGACGGCGCCGCAGGCCGCCCAGCGCGTCCAGCGCCCGGGCTCCTCGAGCACCCGCACCGCGCACAGGGCGGCCAGGGCGAATTCCAGGGCGAAGAGCCCCTCGGCCGTGGCCCGGAAATCGAGCTCGGCCAGCTCGGGGTTGATGCCGGCCAGCAGGGCCGCGGCGGCGGCCCAGGGAGCGGGGAGCAGGCGCAGGGCGAGCCGGAACACCACGAAGACCATGCACAGGGAGGCCAGGATGTTGAGCAGGGTGGCCGGCAGCGGGGAGGCGGGGCGCCCGGTCAGCAGGCTGACGCCGGCCAGGGCCAGCGGATAGCCCGGCAGGCGGAAGGCGGTGGGGGTCTTCCCGTCGTAGGAGAGCCCGCCGCCCGAGGCCGCGCTGCGCGCCAGGAGCTCGAACTCGGCCGGCGCCTGCGCGGCCAGCACCACCGGACGCGTCCAGGCCTGGAAAGCCCGCATGCCCAGGGCGGCCGCCAAGGCCAGCCACAGCACGCCGGGGAGCAATCGCTGCACGGGCCGATGTTAGCAAAGCCGCCTGTTGCCGCTCCATCGGCGCATTCGGTAGACTCCCCCGATGAAGGCGGTCGTCGTAGGCTCCACGGGCCTCCTGGGCTACGCGCTCTGGCGCACGCTGCGCGCGCGGCCGGGCTGGGAGGTCGTGGGCACCAGCCGCGCCGCGCGCGGCGGCCTCGAGCGCCTGGAGCTCCTCGACGAGGCCGGCTCCGCCCGGGCCCTGGCCGCCTGGCGCCCGGACGCCGTCGTCATCGCCGCCTCCGAGCCCCATGTGGACTTCTGCGAGACCGACCCCGAGTCGACGCGCCGCGTCAATGTGGAAGGGACTTTGGCCCTGGCCCGCAGCGCGCGCGCGCTGGGCGTCCGCACCGTCTTCACCTCCTCCGATTACGTCTTCGACGGGACGCGCGGGGGCTGGACCGAGGACGACGCGCCGGCCCCCCTCAACGAGTACGGGCGCCAGAAGCTCGAGGTCGAACAGGAACTGGCCGGCTTCGGGGATTCCGCCCTGGTCCTGCGCATCTCGGGGCTCTTCGGCTGGGAGTTCAAGCCGCGCAACTTCGTGCTGCGCGCCCGTGAGAACCTGAGCGCCGGGCGCCGGCTGACCCTGCCTTCCGACCAGGTCTACTGCCCTACCTACGTGGGCCACCTCGGCCCCGCCGTCGGCACCCTCCTCGAACGCAAGGCCTCGGGCCTGTTGCACCTGGCCGGGTCCGCCGCCGTCTCGCGCGAGGACTGGGGACGGTCCGTGGCCCGGGCCTTCGGCCTCGACGCCGCCCTGGTGTCGGGGGCGCCGACGACGGCGAAGGCCGGAACCGCGCCGCGCCCCCTGCGCTCCGACCTCGATTCCTCGCGCGCGGCGCGCCTGCTCGGGGCGCCCCTGCCCGGCGGCCCGGACGGCCTCGAGGCCATGAAGGCCGACGCCTCCTCTTGGCTCGGCGGGCTGCGCGCCTGGGCCGGAGGCTCCCCGTGAGCGCCCCCCTCATCTCCTTCGTCATCCCGGCCATCGACGAAGAGGGCTCCATCGGCAAGGTGGTCGCCGGGGCCCGCGCCGAGGCCGCGCGCCTGGGCGCCGCCTGCGAGGTCATCGTGATGGACGGCGCCTCCAAGGACGCCACGGTCAAGGAGGCCGAGGCGGCCGGGGCGCGCGCCATCGTGGAGACCGGCGGCTTCGCCAAGTCGCTTAGGCGCGGCATCGCCGAGGCGGCCGGGGAATACATCGTCATCATGGACGGCGACGGCTCGCACCCCATCGACCGTCTGGGCGCGCTCTGGGCCCGGCGCAGCGAGGCCGACGTCGTGGTCGGCTCGCGCCTGGTGGCCGAGGGCGGCATGGAGATCCCGCTCTACCGCCGCGTCCTCACGCGCCTGCTCAACGGCTTCTTCCGCGCCGTGCTCGGCGTCACCGTGGCCGACTCCTCTAGCGGCTACCGCCTCTACCGGGCCGCGGCGGTCAAGCCCCTGCAAGGCCGCGCGCGCGGCTTCGAGTTCCAGCAGGAGATCCTGCTCCAGGTCCTGCGCCGCGGCGGGCGCGCCGTCGAGGTGCCCATCCACTACAGCTGGCGCGAGGCCGGCGAGTCGAAGGCCCGCATCCTGCCCCTGGCGCTGGGGTACGTGCGCACCACGCTGGCCTTCTTCGGAAGGGGCTGACGCCTTACTTGACAGGTCCGGGCTCCGGGCACACCCTCGGTGGGTGGACTTGCCGGGAGAACCGCCCCCCGACCGTTCGTTGAGTGTCCCCACCCCCCTTCCGGGCCTGGGACGCGTGATGGTCCTCGACGACGATGCGGAGTGCCTGGACCTGGCCCGCGTCGCGCTCTCCACGGCCGGCTTCAAGGTGGACGCCTTCGAGGGTCTGAAGCAGTTCTTCGACCACCTGGAATCGGGCCTCCCCGACGCCCTGGTCCTGGACCGCCATTTCCCCGGCGGCTCCGGGGAGATGCTGGCCGCCCGGCTCAGGGGCCTCCTCGGCCGGGAGCGCCCCCCCGTCGTCCTATGGACCGCCGACTCGAGACGAGACTTAGAGGCCACTTTGCTCACCGGATTGGTCAACGACATGGTCATCAAGGGCCAGCAAGGCACGGACACCCTGGTCCAGCGCGTCGTCAACCTGGTGGGGTGGGAACACATGGGGAAGGGGATGATGCTCAACGCCAAGGGCGGGTTCGTGCTCTTCCGGGGCGAGCGCAGCCGGCCTCTGACGGGCCGTGAGATCGACTTCCTCTTGAAGCTGGGGATGTCGGGGTCGGGAGGGGTGTGTCGGGGGGCGGGGAGGCTCATGCTCCTGGAGCCCGGCGACGACCGGCGCAACCTCGCGCTGAACCGGGTGGTGAACCGGCTGATGCGCAAGCTCCCGCCCGCGCTGAGGGCCGCCCTCGTGACGGTGCGCGGGGAGGGGTGGCGGCTGGATTCTTAGGGGACGGAGGCGGAGAAATATACCACCCCCCTGTCATTGACACCGGGAACTTTGAGGGTAATGGTAAAGGCGATGGGCGCCGAATGTCACCAGCCGGGCGTGTCGAAGCCGGAACGAATCCGGCGCCGGGACGACCATGTCCCCAATGAAATCGGGGTAGACCCTCGCGGAGCGCGCCGCGCGAGGGAGTTCTTACGACGGAACCAATCTTCTAATCAGGGGCTGCGCGCATGAGCGGGCGCCTCCTTGCAGCGGGCATGCATTGCCTCGCGAGCATCCTAGTGGCGTCAGCGTCGGGAGCCGATGCTCGCAGGTTATATCGGCGTCCGACAATCTCTTTCTCGCAGACTCCGTTTACCGTTACTTACGGAGGCACTAGAACCCTTTGCGCGACAGTCACACCTGCGAGCAAAGCTTCGCTGTTTACCAATATGAGCGCCTGGGCCGATGCGGCTGACGCCGATGGCGTCTTCATGACGACTCCCGGAACAGACCCCGCTTGCACCGGGCCAGGAAAGGTGTCTCTCACGATTAAGAGCAATTTCGACAAGTGTCTACCGCAAGGAAAGGTGCGTGCTGGGCTGAGGAATCGAAACACGTTCGTAGAGGCTGCCTCGGTGACGGGGAACGTCGCGCTGCCGAACAGGGAAACCATGTCAAACATGAACTCCCCTATTCGAGACTGCTCAATCTTTGACAACGTGTCTAAGACACCTTGGGATTACATGGAGCAGTGGCTCGCGACCTTCAAGAGGGATACAACCGACCTCGATCTTCGCGGCGTTCCATTCAGCGAGATACTTACGACGCTGACTAACACATGCTCCGGCTCTCTAGGGACGCTCTTGCCGCCAGGAACGGTAGAAGGCCCAAATGGCGGTCCTTTGCCTGGTGTCGGTGCGCCGAATCCAAATCAGTGGATCGACCTAATCGGATTCTGTGGGGCGATCTTGGCTGAAGGGGAACTCCCGCCTACTAACTGCAGCGTAACGAGGCGACAGGCAGTTTCCGTCGGGGCCTGTCCAATTCAGAACAACATCATGACGGTCTCGTTTAGCCCAGCTGGCGCGGTATCGACAAACAGAGTGGTGGAGGTGGCGAGTCCATGACCAGCTTATTCTTCTTCCTCGCGTTTGTGAGTTCGCTCACAGACTCCGCGCAGGCGTCTTCGTCAAATCCGAACTTGGACGGCCTGCTCGTTGAGAAGTCGATTCCCGCGACGGTCTTCTCCAACGCCAATGAACCTTGGGAGGCAGGGCTTAGAAATTGGGCCGCGTCCGTCAGAGTTACTGGCGGAATCATTAAGATAGAGGCGAGGTTGCGCAAGCAGGCATCAGCGAAGCCGAGCCGAGAACCCGCTTCGCCTATAGAGATGCTCGATGAGATTAGCGCCCAAAACACCGCTTACAATTGGACCAAAGTGCAAGACGCGATCAACATTCTTCCTAAGGATATGAGCAAAGAGCCGCTTGCCACCTTGCACAAGCCGGTGAAGGCGTTCAAGAGCAGAGAGCGGAACGCCATCTCGGCGATATTTGGACTATTGCGCCAATACAAGTTCCCCGTTCGGGGAACATCCAGATATGCCCTCGGTGGCCCCAAGCCAAAGATAATTCCTGAACCGAGAGACTTCGCCTGCGACGGCGTGACGATTCTTGAGTGCATCAATGAACTCGCGAAGGCGGGAGGGCTAGACTGTTGGCAGTTGACGCTAGATAAGAACGCACAGTTCATCCTAAGTGATTCGGTGGAGGCCAAGTAGTCCGATGTGGAGTTCTCCATTGGTGTTTCGGCATAGAGTGCCAAGTGACATCGGGCCGCGCTGCTGTGACAAGTGCCAGACTGCCGACGTCGATGAAATCTGCTCGAAGGACGGGGATGTAAACGGTTTAAACGAACCGCGCATCGCCCACCGTAACGCTACGCTTGGCGACTCCAACTCTTACACCCGCAGGCACAGTCGTCGTCGCACCCAAATTGCCATTGCCCCGAGGGCGCCAATCGAGGCTGTCGCATTGGTCTTCGCCGCCGTCTGTCTGCTCATGAGCCCCGCCCTGGCGGCCGACCGAATCGTCCAGCCGGGCCAAACGGATGTTGCTCTGACCATTGAAATTGTGAACGAGGCCGACAGCGGTGCCGACATCGCGAGCGCACACGTCGATGCAGTGCCCGGCGTGGGTGCTCCAGTGACAAACATTCGCCTCGGCGCCGCGGTCGCCGTGCCGGTCGGTCAGACGCGGACGTTCACCATCCTGTTCGACATCATGGGCACGGCCACTGACGGCTCGTTCAATATGACGATAAAGGACATGATCGGCGACGCGGTCGATCCCGACCCTCAAACGAACGACACGCCGGTAAACCTGGTCATCAACACCCCTCCCCGCATCTCCCGCTCGGACCGCTTCGGCCCCGACCCCTCCGGCCCTTTCGAGGGCGCCGCCAACACCCCCGCCACCACCCCCACCCTGCGCGACCCCGTTCAACTCTTCAGCTTCGACCACTTGGGCGCCCCCTCCCACGTCTTCAGCATCTACAATTCCCCCGACCTCGCCACCCCCCTCATCCGCCGCGAATTCGCCGCCGGGGCAAAGACCGCTTCCTATAAAGAACCCCTGTCCGACTCCGACTTCTACGCCGCCGCCATCGTCGACTCCTTCGGGCTCTCCACCACCTACTACTTCAAGCTCGACAACTCCGCGCCCGTCGTGCGCGCCGACAACATCACCCTGGCCGCGAACGCCTCCCTGACCGCCCCCGTGATGAGCATCTCCGGCACCGCCTCCGACCCGGTCTCCGGGATCGCCTACCTGCGCATGGCCCGGGGGGAGCTCCTCTTCGACACGAACGGCTTCGTCTCCAGCATCCTCCCCGGCGACATCGACAACGGCGTCATCCTGGCCACCGCCGCCATCGCCGCGGGGGCCAAAACGGGGGCCTTCTCCTTCGCCGGCCTGGAGGCCCAGACGGTCCATTCCATCGGCGCGGCGGACACCCAGGGGCTGCGTTCCTCCCCTCCGCTCGACGTGACCGTGGCGCGCACGCCCCTCGTGCCTTTCCTCCCCACCCCCACCGAAATCCGGGGCCAGCGCACTCTGCTGGGCGCCGCGGACGGCAGCCCCGCCGTCGCGCGGTTCCTGCGCAGCCTGTCGCTGACGACCCGCATGGACTTCCCCACCCAGACCGGCGCCATCAATGTCTATCTCTCGGCCGGGCCGAACGCCGCCAGCGAGGCCGCCTTCGCGGGCGTCCTGACCGACAATCTGCCTAACCTCCCCCGGACCTGGGTCGGCTCGGTCAGCGGCAACGGGACCACCGTGCTCGACATCAACCGCCTGACCAACGGGGGGATGAGCATCGAGCTCGAAGGGCCGGACGTGGCCTCGTCCTTGCCGGGGGCGGCCCCCACGCTCACCGGGGTCACCGGCTCCATCGACGACTTCAGCCTGCGCACCACGCCGCCCTCCCTGCCCTTGGAGGTAGACGGGACCTTCGTCCCCGTCCCGGCGGGCAGGAACGTCGTCATCACCGTCGACGGCGTCGCCGTCACCGTCGAGGAGATTACGGTCCCCGGCGCAATCCGCGTGGCGGAGGCGCCCTTCGCCGCCGGCACAGGCATCGCCACCATCCCGCCGGGCGTGGCCGCCTCGGTCGAGGTCGAGGCCGTCTATACGGGGCCCCTCAAGGTCGAGCGCATCGTCCAAGAGGCCGACATCCTGGGCGGGAACCCCGCCAACGTGAGGTTCGCCCAGCACGACGCCCTTGAGAAGTTCCTCGTCCTGCCCACCCAGTACGCCCTGATCTCCCCTGGCCAGTACCAATTCAGCGCCACCGCCGTCGGGGCCTCCTTCTTCCCGCTCCTCATCCGGGCCGACGGCTCCCCGGTCCCCGACGCCGATACAGCCGGGCCCAGCTCCACCATCGACTTCGCGGGGGGCAGCTACGCCTCGGCGCAGGGGGAGGTCTTCGTCTCGACCGCCACCGGCATCGTCCTGGGCGCCAGCGACGACTTCTCGGGCGTCGAGCGCAGCCTCTACGCGGTAGACCACCCCGAGCTCACCGGGGCGAACTTCGGCCCGGCCACCGAAGCCGCCTTCAACGACTACCAACAGCCGTTCGAGGTCCAAGAAGGCCGGCGCCTGCTGGCCTGGGGCGCCGCCGACCGCGCGCGGAACTTCGGCAACCTCCAGACGATGGAGGTCTCGGCCGACGGGACCCCGCCCGCCACCGAACTGTTCGTCGCCGGACCCAGCGTCGTGCTCTCTTCGGGCGAACTCGTCGTCGGGCCCAACACCACCCTCGCTTTGGGCAGCGCCGACCCGGTCACGAACGGCGTGGCGGCGGGCGTCGGCGCCACGCTCGTCCTGCTCGACGAGACCGCAGCTTCCTGCGGGCTCTCCCTGGACGCCCCGCCGGTCGTCGTCCCGGGGGCGCCCCAGGGCTCTTGCGGCAACCCGTTCTACGGGGCCCCCTTCAACGTGCCGGTCTCCACACACACGGTTAGATTCTTCTCTTTAGACAACGTCCTCAACCTGGAGCCGGTCCGCTCGACCACCGTCGTCGGCGACTACGCCCCGCCCGGCATAGCCCTCACCCCCGTCCCCTCCTTCGTAGCCGCCAAGCGCCCCGCCCTCTCGGCTTCCTTCTCAGACTCCCTGGCCGGCCTCTCCACCGCCGCCCTCCGCCTCGAACTCGACGGTTCGTCCGTGCCCGCCACGCTCTCCATCCCCAGCGGCGGCGGCAGCCTCGGCCCCTGGTCCAGCGCCGGTACGCTCTACAGCCCCCTGACCGGCCAGGGATTTGTCGCCTACAACGGCTGGCTCTACTCCATGGGCGGCTTCAACGGCACGGCAGTCTCGGACCAGGTCCGCTTCGCCAAAATCAACCCCGATGGAAGCGTCGGGGCCTGGACCCAGACCGCCACACTCCCCGAGCCCCGCATCGGCTTCGCCGCCGCCGCCGCCAACGGCACCCTCTACGTCATGGACGGCGGCAACGGCACCGTCGGCTCCTCGGTCTTCTACGCCAAAATCAACGGGGACGGCTCGCTCGCCGCCTGGCAGACCGGCAACTCCCTGCCCGTCGCCCTGCAAGACACCGACGGCGTGGCCATCATCGCCCAGGGGGCATATCTCTTCGTCATCGGCGGCTACCAGAGCGACCGCGTCTACTCGGCCCCCATCGAGGCCGGCGGCGCCCCGGGGACCTGGACCTTGCTCTCTACCCGCCTGCCCAAGGTGCTGCGCCAGGCCAAGGCCGTGGCTCTGGGCAACCGCATCTACCTCATGGGCGGCATGACCTCGGACGCGCTCTCTTCCAACCTCAAGGACACCTACATCGGCCAGGTCTCGGGAGGAAATGTCACCGCCTGGGTGCCCGGGCCGGACCTCCCCGTGGCCGTTTCCTTCGCCGCCGCCGCGGGGGCCGACGGCATGATTCTCTACGGCGGCGGCTTCCTGCCTGACAACTCGATTACCGCCCGCACCTTCACCTCCCGCGTGGAGGGGGCCGGGCT